>JANPFJ010000374.1:0-39296 GCA_031423355.1 Gemmatimonadaceae bacterium
GGGGGGGCGCCCCGCGCACCCCCCCCCCCCTATCCCCCCCCTGTATTAAAGACGCGGCCCCTGCCCCTTGGGGGGCACCCGGCCCCGCTTCAGTTTCAGACAGCGGTCTACGCCGCGCCTTGCGCCGGCATCGGCAGCTGCGCCCGGGCGGCGAGGTATGCGCGCGCCTCGCGATATGTGTACCACACCTTCTTCTCGTAGTCGTACAGCTTGCACTGGTTGAAGACCATGCGCACCGTCGAGAAGCGCAGCTCGTACTCGTGCATGTACTGCCCGTACTCCTTCCGCAGCTCGAGGTAGGCGCGCTTCAGGCGGTAGAACGGGATGTGCGGTTCGACATGATGCGGCACATGGATCAGGATGTTGTGGATCAGCATCTCGCTGATGCGCGAACACCGCCACACGATGCTGCAGTACACCTGGCCGATCGTGTTGCTCCATTCCGGCCGATGGTCGAAGTACGGCACATCGGGGTGTGTGTGATTCAGGTAGACGAAGAACGCGATGAAGTAGTTGAAAACCACGAATGGCAGTGCGACCGCCGCAATCACGCCGACGACACCACCGGCCCACTTCCACGCCGCCACCGACATGGCAATCGCAAACACCAGCGTGATGATCTTGTGGACGTTGTAGCCGAGGCGCTCGCGCGACTTCTTGTCGGGCTGGTACATCACCATGCCGGGCCACCAGACCTTGTTGATGTAGTGCAATGCACAGCCCCACGGCGTCCGCTCGGCGCGGTAGACGAGTTTCGCGTACCACGGCGATTTCGCATACTCGGCCGGCGTCAACGGTCGCCAGATCCAGTCGATCGGCGTGAATGACGTAAAGCCATGGTGGATGCGGTTGTGCCCATGGCACCAGAGCCGGTACATGTTGAGCGAGGGGAGCATGAACATGGTGCCGAGGATCTCGGCAACCCAGTCGTTCTCGAAGAGAGCGCCGTGCGCGGCATCATGCGCCCAGACGAACATGAAGGCAACCGCGCAGCCGGCGCCGAGGCCGCAGAGCAGCCGGGCCCACCACGCATCGAGGGCGAACACGCCCCACATGAAGCCGAGGTAGAGCACGAGGTCGAAAGCGAATGCGCCAAAGGTCTGCAGGGCGGAACGCTTGAACGACGCCTCTGAGAGGGCCTTCCGGACCGTGGTGAGCTTGATGTCCTTCAGGCCCTGATAAAGCGACGACGCCGTCATGCAGTCTGAATCCTTGAGGCGGGAAAAACGGGAGCGAAACCCTGAATCTAATGCCTCGAACTTCTGGTGCCTTGCTCGCCGACACGGGCGCCTGGTGGCTACGCCCACCGTACCTGCACGTCTGGACCAGTCGATTGGAGACCAGCCGCCCACAGACCAGCCGCCGGCAAGCCAGACTGCCGGAGCAGACGGTCGAAGCAGCAGCTCTTCAGCGGTTCAGCTGAAAGATCCGATCCATCTCCACCCACTTCTGCCCGGGTGCAGCCCAGGGAAGCGCCTGCTGATAGCGCCACATCAGCGACTCCCACTCCGCCACCCGTGGATTGGCAGCATCGGCCATGGCCTTGCCGGATGGATCGAATCGCTCGTCGGTCTCCATGATCAGCGTCAGCCGATTGCCGGTGCGCCAGATCTCCATGTCGACGATCCCAGCCTCCCGAATGCTCATGGCGATCTCCGGCCAGATTTCCTCGTGCAGCCGGCAGTACTCAGTAATCAGTTCGGCATCGTCCTTGAGGTCCAGCGCAAGGCACCATCGGCGCATCATAGTGTTGCCCCCGTCGTGTGCCGATGGCCACGCAACGCAAAGTGCAGCACGACCAGATAGCAGGCGACGGGAATCCAGAACGCGGTCTGAATGCCCATCGCATCGGACACCGCGCCCATCAGCGCGGGCACCAGCGCGCCACCGATGATGCTCATGACCACCAGCGATGAACCGAGTTTCGTGTCGTCTCCGATGCCATCGATGGCGAGGGCAAAAATCGTGGGAAACTGAATCGAGTGAAAGAGGCCGAGCAACACGACCATCCACACCGCCGCTGCGCCTGGCCCAGACGCAGCAATCGCCGCCGCACCGGCACCAAGCGTCGCGACAGCCGCCAGCATCTTCGGGGCCGGAACGCGGGTCATGAGCGCTGACCCAATCACCCGGCCGGCGAGAAATCCGGCCAGATGCCACTTCAGAAAGTCCGCCGCCGCACGCTCCGGTGTTCCCGGAATTGCCTGTTGGGCGAAGCGGATCACGAACGATGCAACACCGACCTGTGCGCCGACGTAACAGAACTGCGCCAGCACACCGCGCCGCAGATGTGCGTGTCGCCACGCGCTCGCGAGGCCGCGGCCCGTTCCGGTGCCGGGCTCACTCACCTCGGGGAGTTTCGAGAAGGCGATCATGACGGCGACGAGCACGAAGATTCCCGTGATCATGAGATACGGTCCCTTCACCGCCGCGGCTTCCGCGGCTCGCCAGCTTTCGATTGCGGCTGGTGGCATGCTCGCCAGATCGGCCGCCGAGTACTCCACGCCAGAAAGAATGAAACGTGCTCCGAGGACGGGGGTGACGAGCGCACCGAAGGCGTTGAATGCCTGTGCAGTGTTCAGGCGTCGCGCCGCACTGCCGCTTGGACCAAGCACCGTCACATACGGATTTGCCGCGACTTCGAGCACGCACTGTCCGCACGCCATCACGAACAGCGCCAAGAGGAAGAAGGGATACCAGCGTGACGTTGCGGCGGGCTGGAAGAGCACGGTGCCAAGTGCGCACAGGGCGAGGCCAACCAGAATGCCGCGACGGTAGCCAACCCGTCGCATCAGCCATCCGGCGGGCAGTGCCATCAGGAAATAGCCACCGAAAAACGCCGTCTGGATCAGCGACGACTGAAAGTCACTGAGGTCGAGCGCCTTCTTGAGGTGGGGAATGAGGACGTCGTTCAGGTTGACGCCAATCGCCCACAGAAAGAACAGCGACGTGACGAGGATGAACGGAAGGGCGTATCGGCGCTCGGTGAGTGGCGCGCTACTGTCGGGCATCACGGCTCTGGTCAGCGGGGAAAGTCGACGATGTCGTGGTGGGCACGCGTCAGGTCAACGCACGATCGAGATGCACATATCCACCATCCACGTACAGATGCTGCCCGGTGATATGTCCGGCGCGCGGCGAGAGGAGGAAACAGGCCATCGCCGCAATCTCCTCCGGTAACGTCATTCGATGCTCGAGCGGGATTCGCTGGAGAATCGCGGCCTGGCGCGCCGCGGGATCAGGGAACGTGTCGAGCCACTGCTGGTAGAGCGGCGTCATCACTTCGGCTGGGACGATGGCGTTGACACGGATTCCGAGGGGCAGCAGTTCGGCCGCCCATTCACGGGTCAGCGCGAGGATGGCGCCCTTTGCGGAGGCGTATCCCGACGTATTGCCTTGCCCCGTGACAGCCGTCTTGCTGGCGATGTTGAGGATCGTGCCATGCGACACCTTGAGATGTGGCAGGGCGAAGTGCGCGACATCGTAGTAGTGATGAAGATTCGTGCGTAGCGATTCGCGGTAGCGCGTCGGGTCGCCGTGCTCGAGCCCCACGCCATCGTTCACGCCAGCATTGTTGACGATGGCATCGATCCGGCCGGTGCGTTGTGCGGCTTCATTGACGGCAGCACGGCAGGCGTCAGCGTCCCGAAGATCAGCGAGGACCGTGATGCAGCCGGCGACATCCGCCGCGAGGGCCGCGATGGCACCGGCATCACGATCGATGATCACGGGGCAGGCCCCCTCGGCTGACAGCGCACGGACGATTGCCGCGCCAATACCCTTGGCGCCACCGGTCACGAGCACGATGCGTTTCTCCAGCCCGAGCTGCATTGCCCCCTCGCTTCAGTCGGTCGGTTCCGCCGATCGGTGGGTATCTGCACCCGCCGACTGCCTGCTGCCTGCCGGTTCGCAGCACAAACGTCGCGCTGTGACAGCGAGTGGCGCAACCAGTTTGCTACTTCGCGGGCCACGCGCCATTCTTGGCCGTCCGCAGAAATGCGCCTGTCATGCCGCACCCCATCGCACCGCGGCGAGCGGCGCCATGCCGGCTCCA
Source organism: Gemmatimonadaceae bacterium (assembly GCA_031423355.1). Classification (GTDB taxonomy): domain Bacteria; phylum Gemmatimonadota; class Gemmatimonadetes; order Gemmatimonadales; family Gemmatimonadaceae; genus JACMLX01. The sequence continues at coordinate 4,055 of JANPFJ010000374.1, forward strand.
GCCGGACTGCGTGTGCTGGCAGACGACCTTACCCGAACGGAACCGGTCCACATGAGACTTCGCCTCGTTCCCGCCTTGCTTCTGTTCTCGCTGCCGGCCGCCGCGCAGCGCTATACGCCGAGTCCGGAGAACCTGGCGTCGCGCCAATGGTTTCAGGACGCGAAGCTGGGACTTTTCATCCACTGGGGGATGGCGATCCAGCTCGGCGACGACATGTGGCCGATGCACGAGAAGCAGATCCGTATTGCGGAGTACGAGCGACTCGCCCCGACATTCAACCCCACGGCGTACGACGCCCGTGCCTGGGCGCGCGCGGCGAAGGCTGCCGGAATGAAGTACATCACGTTCGTGTCCAAGCACCATGATGGCTTCGCCCTCTTCGATTCGAAGGTCAGCGACTACGACATCATCGACCGCACCCCGTACACCAAGGATATCGTCCGTCAGTTGGCTGAGGCATGCAAGGAGGAGGGGCTCAAGCTGTTCCTGTACTACTCGCAGCTGGACTGGCACCATCCCGATTTCTTTCCGCGCGGAGGAACCGGACAGCATTCAGGGCGTCCGCAGTCGGGCGATTTCAACAAGTACCTCGACTACATGGACGCGCAGCTGACGGAACTGCTCACCAGCTACGGCCCGATCGGCGGCATCTGGTTTGATGGCATGTGGGATCGCCCGGACGCGGATTGGCGGCTGGACAGAACGTACGGGCTGATTCATCGCCTGCAGCCGTCGGCACTCGTCGGCTCGAACCATCACAAGCTGCCGTTCGCCGGTGAAGACTTCCAGATGTTCGAGCAGGATCTGCCTGGTGCGAACACCGCGGGATTCAACACCACGGAAATCGGATCGTTGCCGCTGGAAAGTGCAATCACCATGAACGACAGCTGGGGGTACCGGATCACCGACCGGAAGTGGAAGACCCCGCGTCGCGTGATTCGTGACATGGTCGAGGCGGCGGGCCGGAACGCGAACTACCTGCTCAACGTCGGCCCGCTGCCGAGCGGGGAGTTTCCTCCGGAAGCGTTGGCGATTCTGGCCGAGCTTGGGAAGTGGAACGGTGAATTCGGTGAGTCGATTTCGGGCACGCGCGCCGGTCCGATCGAGCCGCGCCCATGGGGCGTGTCCACCGCCAAGGGTGACCGTGTGTATCTGCACCTGCTCAACTGGAGCGACCGCGCGCTGACGATCCCGACGCTGCCGCGCGCGATTGCGAGGGCATACCGAATGAGCGACCGTGCACCCGTTGCACTGACCACGCTGCGCGAGGGTTTGGCGCTCTCGCTCCCGGCGCGGAGCGGTGATCCGATCGACGAGGTCTACGTGCTTGAACTGCGTCCGGGGCGCTAGTGGCCTGGAACCGAAGTTCGGGAAGCAGTCGCCGGTCGAAGCATCCCGGCTGGCGGCGTTGAAAATCCTCGCAATACCGCTGGTATTGCTGTGGTTTTCGCCTTGCCATCCGGGCGCCTCATCCGGCTTTGTGCTATCCGAACTTCGATTCCACGCCACTAGTTGCAGTATTCCCTGTAGTGGGGTCGGGGCGACTCGCACGTGAGAATTGCGCATGCGCCGTGGCAAGGCGTTGCCGCGTTGGAACTGTCGGCGAGTGACACCGCACGTCTCACCGCGTCGAGTCGTCGCCAGAGCTGACACCGCGGCAGGGGCTCCGGCTTCCCCTTGCATGGCATCGCTCCATCTTGTATACTGAACCATATGGTTCAGTATAGCGTCAACTTCAATACCTCGTTCGGAGCACTCTCGGACGCCACCCGGCGCGGCGTTCTGGAGCAACTCGGGCGTGCAGACGCTTCGATCACGGCGCTTGCCCAGCGGTTCGACATGACCCTCACGGGGATGAAGAAACATGTCGACGTGCTGGAGCAGGCGGGGCTCGTCACCACGGAAAAGGTCGGACGTGTTCGCACCTGCAGGCTCGGCCTGCGCGGCTTGCAGGAAGAGGCGAAGTGGATCGAACGGTACCGCCAGCTCTGGAGTGCACGATTCGACGAGTTGGACACGGTTGTCGAGAACCTGAAACGACAGGAGCGAGGCGATGGACGAAAGCAGAGAAAGTGACGCCGCCGGAACGAAGAACCAGACGACGGTGGAACGGAGGTCCGAGCGCGAACTCGTCGTCACACGAACCGTCAACGGTCCGGCGCGGCTGGTGTTCGAGGCGTGGACCAAGGCAGATCTGTTCAGGCAGTGGTGGGTGCCACGATCGTATGGACTGACCCTGGTTTCCTGCGTGATGGATGCTCGTGTCGGAGGCGAGTACCGTTTGGCCTTCAGTCACGAGGGGTCGACCATGGAGTTCTTCGGCACGTACCTCGAGGTGACACCGCCGTCGCGTCTCGTGTGGACGAACGAGGAAGGCGATGGCGTGACCGTCACTACCGTGACTTTCGAGGAGACTGCCGGCAGAACGCTGGTGACGGTTCACGATCTCTATCCCTCGAAGGAAGCGCTTGATGCCAACTCCGGATCGACCGGCGCGCTGCCCGAGTCGCTCGACCAGCTCGACGAACTACTCGTCAATCTGGGATCAACAACGAAGGAATGATCCGCGTGCTCGGCGAACGCGCGCGCCGTCTGTCGGGGGCAACTCTACGCGGTGAGTTGCGCGGTGTCACTCGCCGACCGTTTCAGCGGCAGCACCGTTCGGCCACGGGGCAGATGCAATTCTCGCGTGAGAGCTGCCCCAGAACCACTGCACGAAACACGCGGCAAGCTTCCAGTTCGGTAGTGGCCTGGAACCGAAGTTCGGGAAGCAGTCGCCGGTCGGAGCATCCCGGCTGGCGGCGTTGAAAATCCTCGCAATACCGCTGGTATTGCTGTGGTTTTCGCCTTGCCATCCGGGCGCCCCATCCGGCTTTGTGCTAGCCGAACTTCGATTCCACGCCACTAGATGCCCGTCGTCGCGCGGCCGTCGAGTCGATACACCGACTGCGCCGTGCCGCCGAAGAGAGACTCGCATTCAGATGCCGCGAGCCCGTCAGACCAACGTGCGATGACGTCGACGACCGCCGCGTAGTCTGCCGCGAGGAGGCACACGGGCCAGTCGGACCCGAACATCAACCGCCCTGCACCGAAGGCCTCGGCAGCAGCATCAAGGTAGGGGTCGAGCTGCGAAGCACGCCATGAGTGCCAGTGCGCTTCGGTGACCAGGCCGCTGAGTTTGCAACTCACATTCGGGTGCCGTGCGAGCGCGGTCAGACCCGCGCGCCACTCGGTGATTTCGCCACTGGCGACGGCCGGCTTCGCGCAGTGATCGAGGATAAAACGCACGCCTGGGCAGCGCGACACCAGATACTCGGCGGCTGCGAGCTGTCGTGGATAGATCAGAATGTCGTACGTGAAGCCAGCCTCGCCGAGTTGCCGGATGCCAGATAGCACCTCACGTCTGCTCAAGAAATCGTCTGGCTCACTTTGCGCGATATGGCGGAAGCCCTTGAGCCGCGAGTGGCCCTTCCAGTGCGCGAGACGTTCTGCCAGATCCGGTGCACACAGGTCGACCCACCCGACAACGCCGCTGATGATCGGGTGTTCTGTCGCGAGTGAAAGCAGAAAGGCCGTCTCCGCCTCTGACTGGCTGGCCTGCACCGCAACGACGCCATCCATGCCGGCTGCCGCGAGCAACGGCATGGCATCCGCGGGCAGGAAGTCGCGCTGCAGGACCCGCATGTCCGGCGTGATCCAGCTGTCGCGCGCCGGATCGAACTGCCAGTAGTGTTGATGTCCGTCGATCCGCACGCGTCAGGCTTCGTTGCGACGTTCCCAGGCGACCACACGCTGCCGTGACGTGCCAAGCCCATCGATCGACAGTTCGACCAGATCACCGTGGGACAGAAACCGCGGTGGCGTGAAGCCGAGGCCGACGCCGGCCGGTGTGCCGGTGGAAATCACATCCCCGGGCAGCAGTGTCATGAACTGCGAGATGTAGCTCACCAGATGCGCGACACCGAACACCAGTTCCGCCGTGCTGCTCTGCTGCACCCGCTCACCGTTCACGTCGAGCCACATCGCGAGGGCTTGCGGATCTCCGATCTCGTCCGGCGTTGCCATCCATGGGCCCAGCGGCGCGAAGGTGTCCCAACTCTTCCCCTTGAACCACTGCCCTCCACGCTCCAGCTGCATCGCACGCTCGGAGTAGTCGTTGTGCAGTGCGTAGCCCGCGATGTGCGACAGCGCGTCTGCCTCGCTCACGAGTGTTGCGCGGCGGCCGATGACGACGGCGAGTTCAACTTCCCAGTCGGTCTTGGTCGAGCCTGGGGGCATGCACAGCGCATCGAACGGGCCTGCCAGCGAGGACGTGGCCTTCGTAAACAGAATCGGCTCCGCTGGGAGCTTGGCACCGGTTTCCCGCGCGTGATCGCGGTAGTTGAGGCCGATGCACACGATCTTCGACGGTCGCGCGACGCACGATGCCCAGCGAACGTGATCAGCTACCACCGGCAATGTCTCCTGATGCTCCGACACCCACGCCGTCAGGCGCGTGATGCCATCGCTCCCGAAAAATCGCTCGTCCCAGTCTTCGCCGAAGGCGGAGGCATCACACCGCGCACCGGATGGATCAAGGATGCCGGGGTGCTCGTGGCCGGCCTGGCCGAATCGGATCAGTCGCATCTGGTCACCCGTGCAGTCGAAGGAAGCCGCCGTCGATCGGATAGTCGGTGCCGGTGATGAACGCCGCTTCGTCACTGGCCAGGTAGCGGGCCAGCGACGCCACTTCATCCGGTCGACCCATGCGGCCGACGGGTTGCGTTGCCGCGAGTTTGGCGAAGATCTCCGCCTCGCGGCCAGGATAGGTCCGCGCAAGGAAGCCGTCGACAAACGGTGTGTGCACCCGGCCGGGTGAGATACTGTTGCAGCGCACGCCGCGCTCGACGTAGTCGCGCGCCACTGAAAACGTCATCGACATCACGGCGCCCTTGGTCATCGAGTACGCAAAGCGGTCGGCCAGTCCCGCCGATCCGGCGATCGACGCGATGTTGAGAATCACACCGCGTCCGCGGGATGCCATGCCACCGACCACCGCACGAGTGCAGAGAAAGAGGCCCTGCACGTTGACACGGAAGAGGCGCTCGAACTCCTCCAGTGACGTGGACTCAACGTTGCCGATGTGCGACACACCAGCGTTGTTGACGAGAATATCAATCCCGTGTGTCGCCTCGATGGCCGCGAAGGTGGAACGGACCGACACCTCATCGCTGACGTCGCAGACGTGCGGAGAGGCCATCGCCCCCAGTTCCGCCGCTGCCACCGCAATCGCGTCACCGTCTCGATCAATGCAGTGCACCCGTGCGCCGGCGCGCAGGAACTCGGCAGCGATCGCGCGGCCGATTCCGCTGGCGGCACCCGTCACGGCTGCGACGCGATCGGTGAGCATGAACGTATCGCTCACAACGACACCCCCCGTTTCCACGGAATGAAATCCCACTGCCCGAGGCGTTCGGCCGCGGTGATGACGCGTCCGCTGGCCGTTTCGATCACCAGATCGAGGATCTGTTCGCCGATGGCGTCCAGCGTCGCGTCGCCGGAGACCACCGCACCGCAGTCGAAATCGACCGTGTCGGGCATGCGGCGTGCGAGCGGCGAGTTGGTCGCCAGCTTGAGCACCGGCGCCACGGGATTGCCGGTCGGCGTTCCCAGTCCCGTCGTGAAAAGAATGACCGTCGCACCCGCCGCGGTCTGTGCGGTGGTGCACTCGACGTCATTGCCGGGCGTGCAGAGCAGGTTCAACCCGGGCACCGTGGCCCGCTGCGGATAGTCGAGCACATCGGTGACGGGCGCCGTACCGCCTTTTCGCGCGGCGCCTGCGGATTTCATCGCGTCCGTCAACAGGCCGTCGCGGATGTTGCCGGGTGATGGATTCATCTCGAATCCCGAACCGACCGCGTGCGCCTGTGCATCATACGTCTGCATCAGCTCTGCGAACCGGACCGCCAGCTCTGGCCGGATACAGCGCTCGATCAGATCCTGTTCCGACCCCAGCAACTCCGGAAACTCGGCGAGCAGCGTGGTACCGCCGAGTGCGCTCAGCAGATCAGAAGTCTGCCCGATTCCTGGGTTTGCGGAGATCCCCGAAAACCCATCGGAGCCTCCGCACTTGAGGCCAACCGACAGCGCGGAGAGCGGCGCCGGTGCACGGGTGGCACGGTTGGCTTCGATGAGGCCGCGGAATGTGTCACGGATGGCCGCGCTCATCAGCGCCTCCTCGGTGCCCATTCGCTGCTGCTCGAATACGAACAGCGGTTTGCAGAAGCCTGGGTCGCGGCGCGCGATCTCCTCCTGAAGGATCTCGATCTGCGCGTGCTGACAGCCGAGTGAGAGGACCGTGGCGCCGGCGACATTCGGGTGCACGAGGTAGCCCGCGAGGAGACCGCAGAGCGTCCGTGTATCCTGCCGGGTGCCACCGCATCCCCCTTCGTGAGTGAGGAAGCGAATGCCGTCGAGGTTTGGAAAAAGCTGTCGCGCCGACGCGGCGGGTGCGCGGGAGTCGGGCCACGGCGCGTCGATCGGCTCGCCGTGCTGATAGCGGCGCGCCATTTCGCGGACGGCGAGGCGGTGGTTCTCCGGCGCGCCATATCCCAGCTCACGGTCGAATGCTTCTTGCATCGCACGAACATTCCGATTTTCGCAGAACACCAGCGGAAGCACCAGCCAGAGATTGCGCGTGCCGACACGACCATCGGCGCGGTGGTAGCCGTCGAACGTGCGGCCCGCGTACCGGGAGACATCAGGGGGGCGCCAGCTCCGCGCGACTGGCGCGGAGAGGTCGATCGGGTTCGCGTCGTTGCGTACGTTGTCAGTGGTCAGCGCGGCACCACGCGGAATCGGCTGTGATGCGCGTCCCACCAGCACGCCGTACATCCGGATCGGGTCACCGATGGCGAGCTCGTGAAGCGCCGCCTTGTGTTTCGCCGGGACGGCCGTAACGAGGGTGAGGCTGTCCCCGCGGTCGATTACCGTCTGACCAGCTGGCAGATCAGCCAGGGCGACAACGACGTTGTCGTCTGGGTGGATGCGGAGGACCTGTTGCGGCATCACGACGCGGAGTTCGGGTCGGGGACGTCTGACGAACGCGAGAATCTAGCAAGCGCGCGAGTGTTGTGGAGAACGCGGGCGCGCGCACCGCGGGCGCGGGATCATGCCCGCGGTGGCCAACGTACGGTGTTATCCTCCCAGACGACATCGAGCTGGTGCCCCGATCAGCGTTACCGCACCCTCATCCTTTCTGTCGATACAAGACAGCCCTGTCAAGCACTCTTCGGTTTGCACGCGCACGGCAAATCAGCGGCGAGATCATCAACCGGGCTTAGCCGAACGCGATCGGATTCCTCGTCGGAGCCGATAGACCATCGTGGAGAATTGCTGAAGGTGCCGCGGCGACAGCGCCGTGCTGAATTGGGCGTCAAGCTCCTCGACGAACGTGCCGTTCGCGGCGGACAGCAGTCGTCGCCCCGCCGGCGTCAGTTCGATGAATGAGGACCGATTGTCGCCTGGGTTCGTCCAGCGCTGACACCACCCGGCGGCCTCGATGCGATCCACCAACTTGCTGGTGCCGCCCACGGTTATGGACAGCGCCGCTGCGATATCCTGGACTCTACAGTCCAGTGTGCCCTCGATCACCTGCATGGGCTCGAACCACGAGAGCTCCAGCCCATGGGCCGCGCGGAGTCGCGCCCCCACCGCATTCCACAGCTCGGTCTCGAGCCGGATCAACTCGCTGAACAACTCGCCAAGATCGACCGGCATTCTCATTTCCCTTGCCCTTATATATTCCATGGAATATACTTGAAAATCTAGACCATGACAAGAACCAATTCAGGAGAAACCCTCATGTCGATTCCCACTGACCAGATCCGCGCTCTCCTCGCTACGTACGAGCGATCACTGAACACGAGCGACGCCGCGCTGGCCGCGTCGTGCTACACCTCCGACGGCATCTTCATGCCGACTACGCTGCCCACTGCTGCAGGCGACCAGATGCAGGCGGCCTATGGCCAAGTGTTCGCCGCGATCCGTCTGAACGTCACGTTCAGCATCGACGAACTGGTCGTCACCAGTGATGCCTCGGCTTACGCCCTGACGCGCAGCAAAGGCGAACAAACCATCCTCGCGACCGGAGCGAAGAGCGCCGAGGCCAATCGCGAGATCTTCATCTTCCGCCACGACACGAACGGCTGGAAGATTGCCCGATACATGTTCAACAAAGCCGCGTAGCATTGCGCAGGCAAGCACGATGGCCTCCTTGAACGGAATATTCTCACTCGCCCACCCTCCGCAGAAGTCTGGCTGCCGTATACACAGTACGATTGGTGGAGCACGACACGAGCATCAGCGTGGACACAGTTCCCTCTGGGGTGCACGATGTCAAGGCGAGCCTGCTTACAACAGCTGTCTAACAACAGCATGCAGCTGCCGGGGTTGCGCGCCGACGCTGATGCTGAGCGTTCGGCCGCTATCACAGCCTGCGATCTACACGCAGAAATCAACGCAGTGGTTCCTCGGCCGGCAGTCTGCTGCCTTCGTGTCGCATCGCTACTTCGACATTCACGCGATGACGCTGCGCTGAGGGATCGCGGTCCTTGGGGTGTGATGACCCGCGTGATCATCGGTGCGTCGTTTTGGTGATAGTCGAAGAGGGGGGGCGTGGTATCGTCTCGCATGCACTCATGCCTGACCCCTTGCCAGATCCCTCACGACGTGAGCACACTATGGCCATGCCCGTCAAGCGCCGCTGGACCACTGACGATGTACGTGCGCTCACGCGCGAGGAACGCCCGTGGCCGCGCTACGAGCTCATCGATGGTGAGCTGATCGTGACGCCAGCGCCGCGTGGGCCACATCAGTTCGCGGCATTCGAGATTGGGGTGCAGCTGTACGCGTATCTCGAGCGCGTGCCCGTCGGATTCGTATTGCTCTCACCATCGGACCTGGAGCTGCGTCCCGGGACCATCACGCAGCCCGATGTGTTTGTTGTGCCGCTTGGCGCTGAACGTCGAGACGATATGCCAGAGTGGTCTGACATTCGATCACTGCTGCTCGCGGTCGAAGTCCTGTCTCCCAGCTCACTCCGGACCGACCGCGTCGTCAAGCGCGACTTCTACCTCGCCAACGGCGTGGCGGAGTACTGGATCGTGGATCTGGACGAACGGATGATCGAACGATGGACACCCGCGCAGGCGACACCGGAACTATGTCGCGGCAGCATCGCGTGGGCACGGCTGGATCGCGAGCCGCTCGTGATTGATATCGAGGCGCTGTTTGATCGAATCGAAGCGAAGTGGCGGCGATTGCGTCGGTAGGATCTCAGCTCGCCGTCCGCAGCGGACGTCCATGCACGGTGCAAGTCCGCAGCCTGAGACACGCTGCTGCAAGGGCCTGCTGACACCGCCAGAGATGGTGGGAGGGCAGACCGCGTGGGCGCTGTTCGCCGACCTGTTTCCGGAGTGGGCATTCAAGACGGCGGATGCGGATGTGGAGGAGGCCGCCGCGGTAGCAGGGCTCCCACACGGCGCGCATTGACCGTTCCGCTCGGCTCTGAGCCGTGGCCCGCAGTATCGATGCGCGACGTACGTTTCACAGATGACTATTCCAACCGGAACCTCCGAACACCGCGCCGCCGGTGCCGCGCGCGCCGCGGTGCAGATGGCGATCGTGATCGTGACCGACACCCGCACCATCGAGACCGACGAATCAGGCCCACTGGCCCGACGTCTGATCACCGACGCGGGCCACGTCGTCAGCGACTTTGCACTGTTGCCGAACGACGAACTCCGCACGCGCGCGCATGTGACCGCGCTGCTGTCGCGCGAGGATGTCGACGTCGTCGTGCTGAGCGGCGGCACCGGTCTCGGCTCGAAGGACCGCACGGTCGAAGCGGTTCGCCCGCTGATCGAGAAAGAGCTCCCCGGATTCGGGGAGCTCTTTCGGATGATCAGCTACCAGGAGCAAATCGGCACCGCCGCCATCCTCACCCGCGCATTGGCGGGCGGCGTGAACGGCAAGCTGATCGTCTCGCTCCCGGGTTCCAAGGCGGCCGTCGATCTGGCGCTGACCAAGGTGCTGCTGCCGGAACTGAAGCACCTGCTGCACGAGTTGCGGCGCTGAGCCGCAGGTGCTCTCGGCATCAGCGCCGCTGAAACCTACCCGTCCAGCGCCGCCACCCGTTTCTCCGCCTTCAGCAGCCAGAACACCGTCAAGCCTCCGCACAGCGTAAGCGCAAAGACGGCACCGCGCAGGAATCGCCACCAGTTGAGCGGCTCGTGATAGGCAATCGTTCGCGCGTACCAGTACATCGCCGGCGCCAGCGCGAGGGCAATCACCATCGTCAGCATGCCGGCCGACAGCAGGAACAGAATCCCCTGCCACGTCACCGTCTGGTTGACGGCCGTCTCGGCATCAAACCGCGGTGAGATCGATCCGATGTAAAGCGCCAGCGCCGCCTGCGCAAACATGAGCGAGGCAACCGCCGCCATCGACAGCGCCATCACGACCGGCGCTGTGCCGAGCAGCAGTGACGTGAGCCCGACGATGCCCACGGCCACGATCGCCAGCGGACCGGTCGCGGCCCAGTACTTCGCAAAGATGATGTCGCGGACCTGCACCGGCGCCGCGCGCAGCAGCCACCACATCGTGCCCTCGGCGGCAATCGTCGGCAACACCAGCCGTGACGTGACCGCCGCCAGCACCATGCCTGCCAGACCGACGTTCACCACCGGCAGAATGCTGGTGACGAGCTGCGGCATTGCGCCACCACCGGTGGGCAGCACACTGACACCCACGACGTAGACCAGCACCAGCGGGATGAGCAGCACGAATTGCGACCAGAGTGCCGCGTCGCGGCCAAGCAGGCGCATCTCCTTCAGCAGCAGTTCGCGGCGCGCGGGACGCATGCCCGCAATCAGCAGATGAAATGGCTTCAACAGCACCGATGGCGGGTGATCGCTTCGGCCTGCCGAGCGCACCGCGGAGATGCCGCGCGAATAGAGCAGCCGGAAACTGCCATAGGCCGCAGACAGCGCCGCTCCCGCCAGCAGCCAGAGCCAGGCGAGCGGCTGCGGGTCCCAGAACCCGTCGAGCCAGTTCTTCAGGACGCGCGCCGCCCATTCGGTCGGCAGCCAGGGTGAGAGTGGCACGTCGAGCATCTTCACCACTTCGCCAATGGCCTTCGTGCCGAGTTGCGTGAGCTGCGCGGGCTCAACCCGGTTCATCACATAGATGGCGCCGATACAGAGCCCGACACCGATGACGCGGAATGTGAACTGTGCGCGCGTCGGTGGCACGAAGGCAAGCAGTACGTACACCGCGATGCATCCGAGCGAAGTGGCCGTCAGCCAGAGCGGGACCCACGCCGCCAGCGCAACCAGTGGCCAGAGCACGCCGCCGCCGAACGCCAGACCGTACCCTGCCAGCAGTGGCACGACGAGCAGCAGCGCGATGGCGCCGCCTTCGGCTACAACCTGCAGGAAGCGAGATGTGAAGAACGTCAGCGCCGGAATCGGTGCAGCGGCCAGCAGCTCGAGATCTTTCGACAGGAAAAACGCGGGCAGTGCCGTGACGATACAACTGAGAATCAGCACGGAGCCGATGCTCAACAGCGACATCGCCAGCACGCGTCCCGCGATCGCGGTACCGATCGAATCGACCGTCATGAGGTATCGCAGCACCAGCAGCACGATCACTGTCCCGCCGGCCCACGTCACACTGAGTGCCGTCAGGATCCCGAGCGGACCAACCGCCCCCTCCACCTTCCGCTGCCGCCAGAGCGGCTTGATCAGCGTGCCGAGGGTGACCGAACGAAAGAGCGACGGTGCAATCGCGGGCTCCGGTGCCGCGATGAACTCAGGCACTCAGCACCTCGGTCACGTCGCGCGCGGCCGATTCGCCGGTCAGGTGCAGGAAGAGCTGTTCGAGCGGCGCATCCGGCATGCGCAGCCAGGTGCGAAGCTCAGGCACGGTGCCCGATGCCACCAGCTTGCCGCGCTTCATGATGCCGATGCGATCGCAGGTTCCTTCGACCGTTTCGAGCGTGTGCGTCGACATCAGCACCGAGTTGCCGCGCGCTGCGTACGCGCGCAGGAGGTCCTTCAGCACACGTGCACCGCGCGGGTCGAGTCCCACCAGCGGCTCGTCGACCATCAGCACCTTCGGCCGATGCAACACGGCGGCCGACAGCAGCAGCTTCTGCCGCATGCCGTGACTGTACTGCTCCACCAGCTCGTGCTGCCACGACGTGAGTTCGAAGAGCTCCAGCAATTCGGCAGCGCGCGCTTCGACCGCCTTCCACTGCAACCCATAGAGTGATGCCGAAAAGCGCAGGAACTCGGAGCCGGTGAGCTTGTCGTAGACGTAGGGACGGTCGGGGACGAAGGCGAGATGCCGCTTGGCGTCGACCGCATTGGTGCGCATGTCGATGCCGGCGACGCGAACCAGTCCGGCGTCAGCGCGCAGAATGCCGGCCAGCATCTTGAGCGTGGTGGTCTTGCCGGCACCGTTCGCGCCGAGAAAGCCGAAGACCTCGCCGGCTTGTACCGTGAGGTCCAGCCCTTCGACGGCGGTGAAGTCGCCATACCGCTTTGTGACGCCCTGCAGTTCGATCATTGTCCCCGCTCGGATGGGATGGGTGGATGGCAGCACTGCTTGCCCCCGCCATGTACGGAAAGACGGCTCAGATCACGCCCCGGTCACTTTCAACACCCGTTTATCCCCGCCGCCGGCCCGCCACCGCCGTCCCGTCTGACCGGCCGGGTTGAATGCGCTGCCGGTATGGGCGACCTTCCCATGCTTATGGCAGAAGACTCACTGATCATCCGTGGCGCCCGGGAGCACAACCTCCGGAACATCGACGTTACGATCCCGCGGAACAAGCTGACGGTCATTACCGGGCTCTCTGGCTCGGGCAAGTCGTCGCTCGCCTTCGACACGATCTACGCCGAGGGGCAGCGGCGGTACGTCGAGAGCCTTTCGGCGTACGCCAGACAGTTCCTCGGCCTGATGGAGAAGCCCGACGTCGACTCGATCGAGGGGCTCAGCCCGGCGATTTCGATCGAACAGAAGACGGCCGGCCACAACCCCCGGTCGACTGTCGGCACGGTGACCGAGGTCTACGATTACCTCCGCCTCCTGTGGGCGCGCGCAGGCGTGCCGCACTGCCCCAACTGCAGCCGCCCCGTCCAGCGGCAGAGCGCGGCACAGATCACCGACGTGGTGCTCCTCGGTCATCCAGGGACGAAGCTCGAGGTGCTGGCCCCGCTCGTTCGAGGACGCAAGGGGGAGTTCCGGGAGCTCTTCGAGGCGGCCCGCAAGCAGGGCTTCGTGCGCGCCTGGGTGGATGGCGAGGTGATCGAGCTCGCCGATCCGCCGAAGCTGAATCGTCGGATGAACCACGACGTGAGCGTGATCGTCGACCGGCTCGTGCTCAAGACTGACGATCGCGGCCGACTCGCCGATTCCATCGAAACCGCGCTCAAGCTCGCCGATGGCATGGTCGAAGTGGTCTCGTTGGTGAGCGGCGCGCGCGAGAGCGCGATGTTCAGCGAGCGATACGGCTGCCCGCATTGTGGCATCTCTCTGCCGGAAATGGAGCCGCGCCATTTCTCGTTCAACTCCCCATTCGGCGCCTGCCCGACCTGCAGCGGCCTTGGTGTGAAGCGGATGGTGAACGAGGAGCTGATCCTTGGCGACGCCTCTTTGACACTGCTCGAGGGGGTGGTGCTGCCATGGGGCGAGCCCGATGGCTATCTCCGCAAGGTGATTCTGCCAGGGTTGGCCGAGGCGCTTCAATTCGACCTCAAGACACCGTGGGGTGAGCTGCCGCAGTACGTGCGTCACGCGTTGCTGCACGGGCTCGACTCGCTGACGGCACCTGCGGCCGCGGTTGCCGTGGTGCACAAGACGGCGAAGAAGTCGGCCGCGAAGAAGGCCGCCGCCAAACCCGTGGTGAAGGTGGCCGCCAAATCGGCCAGCAAGCCGTTGCTCAAGTGGGACGGCATTCTGGCCACCATCCAGCGCCGCTTCGACGAGACGGACAGCGATTCGATCCGCGTCGAACTCGAGGCGTTCATGCTGGCTACACCATGCCCGAGCTGCCATGGTACGCGGCTCAAGCCGGAGTCGCTCGCCGTCACGATCGAACAGCGGAATCTCGGCGAGGTGGTGGCGATGTCGGTCTCGGAGTCGCTGGCGTTCTTCCGCGGGGTGCCCGTGCGTGCGCCCGGCAAACCAATCGGACTCGATGCGGAAATCGCGGGGCCGATCCTGAAGGAAGTGACTGAGCGGCTTGGCTTTCTGGTGGACGTCGGCCTGGACTACCTGACGATGAATCGCAGCGCCGAGAGCCTCAGTGGCGGCGAGGCGCAGCGGATCCGGTTGGCGACGCAGATCGGGTCGAAACTGTGCGGCGTGTTGTACATCCTCGATGAGCCGAGCATCGGGCTGCATTCGCGGGACAACGAGCGACTGCTGCATACGCTCACGCAGCTTCGGGATCTGGGGAACACGGTCATCGTCGTCGAACACGACGAGGAGACGATGCGGCTGGCCGATCATGTGCTCGACATGGGACCGGGCGCCGGCAAACATGGCGGGATGCTGATTGCCGAAGGCACGATCGATGACATCCGGAACACGAAGGGGTCGCTGACGGGGGAGTATCTCTCGGGCAAGCGGAGCGTACCGATTCCCGCCGTGCGGCGACCCGTGGATGTTGCGCGCACGCTGAAGATCACGAACGCGCGCGAACACAACCTGCGTGGCATTGATGTCGAGATTCCACTCGGCATGTTCGTGGCGGTGACGGGTGTGTCGGGGTCGGGCAAATCGACGCTGGTGACGGACATTCTGCAGCGCGCGCTGTCGCGGCACTTCTTCCGGGCTCGCGTGATTCCGGGGATGCATGATCGGATCACCGGCATCCAGCATCTCGACAAACTGATCGACATCGACCAGAGTCCGATCGGCCGCACGCCGCGGTCGAACCCGGCGACCTACACCGGCCTGTTCACACCGATCAGAGACCTGTTCGCCGAGATGCCGGAAGCGAAGATCCGCGGCTACGGTCCCGGGCGATTCAGTTTCAACGTGAAAGGCGGCCGTTGCGAAGCCTGTCAGGGCGACGGGCTGGTGAAGATCGAGATGCACTTCCTGCCCGACGTGTTCGTGCCGTGTGATGTGTGCAAGGGGAAGCGGTTCAATCGCGAAACGCTGGAAGTGCGGTTCCGCGGCATGAGCATCGCCGATGTGCTCGACCTGACCGTGGAAGACGCGGTGACGGTGTTCGAAAACCAGCCGCGTATTGCGCAGAAACTGATCACGTTGGCCGACGTGGGCCTGGGCTACGTGCACCTCGGCCAGAGTGCGACGACGTTATCCGGCGGCGAAGCGCAGCGCGTGAAGCTGGCCACCGAATTGAGCAAGCGCGACACCGGCCGGACGCTCTACATCCTCGATGAACCCACGACGGGGCTGCATTTCGAAGATGTGCGAGTGCTGCTCGAGGTACTGCACAAGCTCGTGGACAAAGGGAACACGGTGCTGGTCATCGAGCACAATCTGGACGTGATCAAGACGGCCGACTGGATTGTCGATCTCGGGCCGGATGGCGGTGTTGGCGGCGGTCAGCTGGTGGCGAGTGGCACACCGGAGCAGGTGGCGGCTGAGGCCCGCAGCTACACGGGACAGTTTCTCCAGCACATGCTGAAGCCAGTGCGCGCTATTGAAAAACCGGCGCGGCGTTGACGGGTGTCGTGTGCCGGGAACTGCTGAACCGGACTGCAGAGAGCGGAACTGCTTGAACTGAACTGCTTGAACTGAACTGCATCACACAGAGACACAGAGCCGCAGAGGCACAGAGTCGCGCGGCGTCGGCGATAGTTTCAGAAAAAGACAAAGGCTGCAGGAACTGCGCGCGCGAGACTAGTTCCTGCAGCCTTTGTTTTTCCCTCACGGTCTGGCCATGCCCATGGATCTGCGTCTCTGTGCCTCTGCGGCTCTGTGTGCTGCAGTTCAGTTCAGCAGTTCAGCAGTTCAAGTCGCTCAGCCGTTCAGAAGCCCAATCGGTCATCACTCGCTCGGCCGTTCAGTCGCACGTATCAGGCAGCAACACTGAGTGCGGGTCAATCACACCGTCTTCGCCAGCATCGGCGCGAGCAACTGCTCGAGGCGTACCCCTTCCGCTTCACCCTGAAAATTGAGCACCATGCGGTGGCGCAGCACGGGCAGCGCCATGTCTCGGAGATCATCGAGATCAGGCACCGCGCGCCCCGCCAGTGCTGCGCGCGCCTTGGCGCCGAGCACCAGATACTGCGACGCACGCGGCCCCGCGCCCCAGCGCACGTACTTGTTCACTTCCGGTGACGCTTCCTCGCTGCCGGGACGCGTGCCGCGCGCCAGCCGCACCGCATGCTGGATCAGCGTCGGCGGTGCCGGCAGACGCCGCACCAGCTGCTGCATCTGCGTGAGCTCGGCGGCGCCGAGGACGGCACGCACCGGACCCTGCGCGCCGCCGGTGGTGGCCAGCACGATGCGCTCTTCCTCGTCGCGTGTCGGATACCCGATGCGCAATTCGACCATGAACCGGTCCAGCTGTGCTTCCGGCAGCGGATACGTGCCTTCCTGCTCGATCGGGTTCTGCGTGGCCAGCACGAA
The DNA here is from genome assembly GCA_031423355.1 of Gemmatimonadaceae bacterium. Lineage (GTDB taxonomy): Bacteria > Gemmatimonadota > Gemmatimonadetes > Gemmatimonadales > Gemmatimonadaceae > JACMLX01. The sequence continues at coordinate 20,708 of JANPFJ010000374.1, forward strand.
GTAGGGACGTGGCAGCGCATGCGTCTGCCCGCTCACCGTCACTTCACGTTCCTGCATCGCCTGCAGCAGCGCGGCCTGCGTCTTCGGTGGCGCGCGATTGATTTCATCGGCCAGCACGATGTTCGCGAACACCGGGCCCTGCACGAAGGTGAATACGCGACGACCGGTGGCGGCGTCGTCCTGCAGCAGTTCGGTGCCGGTGATGTCGCTCGGCATCAGATCCGGCGTGAACTGAATCCGATTGAAGCTCAGGTCGAGCGCTTGCGCGACCGTTTGCACGAGCAGTGTCTTGGCGAGGCCCGGCACACCGACCAGCAGGGCGTGTCCGCCGGCCAGCATGGTAGCGACGAGGTTTTCGACGATCGCTTCCTGGCCCACGATGCGCTGGGCGATCTGTGCGACGAGCGCGGTGCGTGCCGCGCCGAGACGTTCGAGCAGTGCGATGTCGTCCTGCGATCCGGACAGTTGTGGTGCGCTCATTGCCTTCGGGTGACACGCGAATGAAGAAAGAACGACGGCGACAGCATCGCCGTCGCACGCGTCACGGAAGACTGAATACTACCTGCGCCATTGCCGGATGATTCTCACTGCGGAACCGGGCGACCGCCGTAAAGGTGCCACGGGGAAGGGACTCCTGCCATGTGGCTTCGTAGTCGCGCGATTCATGCTGATCGAGCAGATGTGTTCGCATCGGCTGCGTGAACAGGCGGCCGTCACTCCAGGTCCAGACGTCACGCCCGCGAGCGTCGCGCACGATGAAGTCCACCTCCTGTCCGTCAGCGAACCGCAGCTCGTGCCGCTTCTCGCTGGCGTTGTTGGCCGCCAGTTCGAACGTCACGTTGTCTACGCCGGGTGTCACGCGAAGGTTGAGCGTGATCGGTGCCCCCGCGGATGCGCTCTGCGCCATCGCCTCGCCTCGAGCCGGGAGCGACAGCGACTGCTGCTGTCCGTCCACGCCGGCGTAGGTGAGCACTTGCCCCGAGGCACCCGTCCGCGTCAGCGGGGACGAGCGGTCAGAACAGGCGGCGCAGCCAAGGGCTGCGGCGACGAGCGCGCCAAACGCGCGGAGGCGGGGCATCCGTCAAACCTCTGTCAAAGTTTCTATCGTGCGGTCGAGCTGGTTGTGTGAAGACAGACTAATGGATATCGCCGTCTGCAGTCAACACGACCGAACCGCTGTTTGGTCACAGGTAAGTGTCGACAGGTTCGTGACTTAAGGCAAGCGAACTAAACCACACCAACCCATCCAGCAATTCTCGCGCCACCCACACTTGAGACCGCCGGAAATTCGCTTGCGAAAAATTTCACAAGCGGCTAGCCTTCTCCTCGGAATGGCAGCCGCATCGGGAGGGTCCGGGCTCCGGATGGCCGGTGGAGGAATCCAGCTGGCCGCCGCGCTCATCGCCGGCTTGTACGGCGGCCAGTGGCTTGACCGGCGCTTTCAGGCGACGCCGGTCTTCTTGTATTGCGGCGTCGCACTCGGCGCCGTTGGTGGCATGATGGCGCTCTACCGACAGCTGATGCGCGTGACGCGCGACGAGGAGGAGGCAAGTAAGCGATGATCCGCGCAGTGTTGCTCTATCTCCTTGTCGCCATGCTGGTTACGGTCGCCGCCGGCTGGGTGCTCGTCCTGGTTTATCCCGGCGCTGACGCCCTGCGGGCCATCGTCACCAGCGCGCTGCTCGCACTGGCCATCCAGCTCATCGCGTTCATCCTCCTGCAACTCTTCAAGGGGAAGAACTTCATGGCGGGATGGGGCCTCGGGGCCCTTCTCCGTTTCGCTGGGCTCGGGATCTACGCCATGTTTGCCACTCGGGCGCTCGGGCTCGACATGAACTCGGCCCTCGTCAGCCTGGCCTGCTTTCTCTTCCTCTCGATGCTGATCGAACCACTGCTGGTCAACGTATGACGACGCGACTGATCCGACTCCTGGCCTCCATTGCCGCCCTGCTGCTGCTGGCGCTCCCGGCGCACGCGCAGGCGGCGGAGGTCGACATCATCACCCCGCACATCACCGACGCCCACGAGATCGAAGTTCCGTGGCCGACGTGGCCGACGATGCACAAGGTGGTGCACCTGCCGCGCTGGGCGCCGTTCGTCCTGCCGGGCACCCACATCCTCGTCGACATGTCGCCGACGAAGCACGTCGTCTGGATGCTGATCTCAGCCCTGACGGTCTGCCTGCTCCTGATCTTCGCCGCGAATGCACAGCGTCGGCAGACGGCAACCGTCGGACACGCGAAGGGGTTCGCCGGCGGCATCGAAGCGATGGTGCTGTACATCCGAAATGAAGTCATCATCCCCAACGTCGGGCATCACGGCAACGGCTTCGTCCCGTTCCTGCTGACCCTCTTCTTCTTCATCCTGTTCTGCAACCTCTGGGGCATCTTTCCCTGGGGCAGCACGGCGACAGGCAACGTCTCGGTCACGGCGACGCTCGCGCTGCTCACGTTCTTCGTCGTCGAAGGCGCCGGCATTCGCGCCCAGGGGATCGGCTATCTCGGCACGATCTTCTACTGGAACAAGGACCTGAACATCGTCCTGCGCGTCATGCTGTTCCTGATCCTCTCGCCGATCGAGTTCATCGGCAAGCTGACCAAGCCGTTCGCGCTCACCATCCGCCTGTTTGCGAACATGACGGCGGGCCACATCGTGGTGCTGGCACTCATCGGGATGATCTTCTCGTTCAAGAGCATCGCCAGCGGTGCGCCGTTCCTGATGGCGGTGGCGATCAACATGCTCGAGCTGTTCGTGGCGTTCCTTCAGGCGTTCATCTTCACGCTGCTCTCCAGCGTGTTCATCGGACAGATCCGCGAAGCGCACCACTAGGGGTTGCTGCACCGGCGCCGGCGTGCTCGCGTGCACCGGCGCCGCGATCGTAACCGGTCGAACGACCGGTGAACTCCGCTGAGCCTCTGGCTCGCTTTCGGAGTGTGATGCGGCCCTGGCCGCATGACCGCGCGAGATCTTCCGAACTCTTCTTTCCTGGTCTGACTGCAATGACGATTCTTCCCCTCCTCCAGGCCGCGGCGGACGTCGCTGGCTCCAACGCCAAGGGCTACGCCGCAATCGGCGCCGGCCTCGCCGCCGGTCTGTCGATCATCGGCGCCGGCATCGGCATCGGCAACATCGGTGGCCGCGCCGTCGAAGGCATGGCCCGTCAGCCGGAAGCGGCTGGTCGCATCCAGACCGCCGCGCTCATCCTGGCGGCGCTCGTTGAAGGTGCTGCGCTGTTCGGTGCCGTGATCGGCTTCCAGCTCGCCGGCAAGATCACGTTCTGATCGGCACTGCTCGGCGCGGGCGCTGCACCCACACGGTGCAGCGCGCCGCGTCCGATGCGTCACTGCATGCACTCAGCGGGCTCTCGGCGTCGGTCGACGCTGCCGCCCGTGTGGGCTCCAACTCTTCTGCTTCGTCCTGCCATGCGCCGCACTCTCGTCACCCTCTCGCTCTCTCTCGCCTCCGCAACCTCGTTGCTGGCGCAGGAGCACGCTGCTGCTGAAGGCGGCGCGACGAACATGCTCGACCCGAAGGTCGGGCTCATGTTCTGGACGCTGCTGATCTTCGTCTTCCTGCTGGTCGTACTGTCGAAGTTTGCCTACAAGCCGCTGCTGGCCGCGGTTGAAGCGCGCGAAGCCGCACTCGAGAAGGCGCTTGGCGACGCCAAGCGCGACCGCGACGAGGCGGCCAAACTGCTCGCGGAACAGCAGAAGCAGCTGGCCGAGACCCGGGCCGATGTGCAGAAGGTGATGGCCGATGGCCGAGCCGCCACTGAAGCCCTGCGGGCCGAGATGCTCGAGAGGGTAAAGGCGGAAGGCGCCGATATGCTTGACCGTACGCGTCGCGAAATGCAGGCCGAGAAGGAGAAGGCCGTGGCCGAACTCCGCCGCGAAGCCGTCGATCTCGCCATCTCGGGTGCCAGCAAGGTGATTGGACGCAATCTCGACAGCGCGACGGATCGCACGCTGGTTGAGTCGTTCCTCGCCGGACTCGATGCGCCGAAGGGGTCGCGCTGATGCGCGACACCACCATTGCTCGCAACTACGCTGAAGCACTCGTGACGCTGGCGCAGCGCGCCGGCGATCTCGACGGCTGGGGCAGGATGATTGACGAGGTGGGGCAGTTGGTAACCCACGACCAACGCGTGCGCCGGTTTCTTGAATCGCCCAGTGTGCCGGTGGTCGCCAAGAAGGCGATTCTGAGCAAGGCATTTCAGGATCGCATGCCACGCCTGATGGTGCGCTTTCTGGAGGCGCTGATCCAGAATCGCCGGCAGCTCCTGATCCCGACGATCGCGTCCGAGTACGCGATGCTGGTGGACGAGAGTCTGGGCCGCGTTCGTGCCGAAGTCACGCTTGCGCGCGATGCACAGCCTGGTGAGGTCGAGGCCATCGAGGCCTCGCTCTCGAAGACCCTCGGCCGCACCGCCGTGGCGCATGTCAGGGTCAATCCTGACATCGTCGGCGGCGTGATCGTGCGTGTGGGTGACTATGTGAAGGACGGCTCGGTGCGCCGTCGTCTGGGCTTGCTGAAATCCAAGCTGGTGCAACAGTCTCGCTGATTCGCTAGACTCCCTGTCGACGCGCGGCGAGGTCCCCGGTACGGGGCTCCGCCGTGGAGGGTCCACCCACCGCCTCTCCCTGGATCGTCGATGCGACCTGCCCTTCGTGCTTCGCTGTCTGCCGTTGCCCTGTTGATGCCCGCGCTGCTCGTTGGCCAGCGCGGCGGGACGTCACCAGCCTCTGGCGACACCGTCGGCTACTGGCAACAGCGCGCCAGCTACGACATCACGGCGCGACTGGATGAGGCGCGTCAGACGATCGTCGCAACCGGTACGCTCCGGTACACGAACAACTCGCCAGATGTCCTGACCGAGATGTACGTGCATCAGTACCTGAACGCATTTCGGCCGTACTCCAAGTGGAGTGACACCGACGAGCGCGAGGGCCGAACCCGCTTCCAACTGCTGGAAGAGCCGGCATTCGGCTTCGAACGATTCACCGCGCGACCCACCGTCGATGGCACGCCGGTCTCGGTCGACTATCCCGGTTCGCCGGACAGCACCATCGCGCATTTCACGCTGCCGAAGCCACTGCGTCCGGGCCAGTCCGTCTCTGTGTTCTTTGCCTGGGAGGCGCGTCCGAGCACCACATTGCGGCGCCAAGGCCGTCGTGGTCGTCACTACGACCTCGCGCAGTGGTATCCCAAGGTCGCGGTCTATGACCGGGGTGGCTGGCAACGCAACGCGCTGGTTCCCGCGGGTGAACTGTATGGCGAATTCGGCGATTTCCGCGTTGCGCTCGTCGTGCCGGACGATCAGGTCGTTGGCGCGACGGGTGTGCCGGTGGCGGGTGATCCTGGCTGGGAACGGGCCAAGCGCGGAGCGGCGGCGCCGCTGCTGCAGCGGAGCGCGTACGGGCTGGCCGGTGCCAGCACGCTGATACCGATCGCACCAGCCGGGATGCGGACAGTGGTGTTCGAAGCCAGGGACGTGCACCACTTCGCTTGGACCACTGACCCTGAGTACCGATATGAGGGCGGCGTGTACGTCCGCGGACTGCCGCGCCCACGAACGCAATTGCGCATCTGGGACACGGTGGGGGTCCATGTCCTCTACCGGCCGGCGGACGACACCACCTGGGGCCGCGGTGTCGTGCTGCAGCGGACCATCGATGCCATGCGGTGGCTGGAGGAGGTCTACGGGCCGTACGGGTATCCCCAGATCACGGCGGTGCATCGCCTGGATGGCGGCGGGACCGAATTCCCGATGATGATGCATAACGGCAGCCCGGATTTCGAGCTGATTCTCCACGAAGCGGGGCACATCTTCACCTATGGCATCCTCGCCAACAACGAGTGGCGCGCGGCCTGGATGGATGAGGGGCTGACCAGCTATCAGACGGCATGGCGCCTTGGCGCAACGCCCCACGAGAAGGCGGCGGGCCGTCTGACCAGCGACCCGCGCTGGATGGCGCCGCCACTGGACGCAGCCGCGATGCAGCGCCGTGAGCGGTTCATCGCGAACGCCGAACAGCTCAGCACGAACTCCGAGGTCTTCCGCTCGTTCAACAACTACAACGCGATGGTCTACGATCGCGCGGAGCAGATGTTCGGCGCCTTGCGCGACGTGGTGGGTGAAGATGCCTTCGGTCGGATCTGGCGCGACTACTACAGCCGCTGGGCGATGAAACACGTGGATCGCATGGCGCTCCAGAAGACGGTGGAGCGGGTCACCGGCACGTCGCTGTCGTGGTTCTTCGACCAGTGGCTCGACGCCGTCGGCGAAGTGCAATACACCCTCAAGGACGTGACCGTGACGCAGCGCCGCCCGAACGAGTGGGTGACGACGGCGCAACTGGTTCGTATTGGGGCATACCGTCATCCCATGCCACTTGGGGTGCGGACCGCGACTGGCTGGACGTTCGTGCGTGGCGATCCAATGAAGGACGATCAGCGTTTCACCATCACGACCACGGAGAAACCGGACCTGGTCCGACTTGACCCGCTCGGCCTCACCGACGATGTACGCGCCAGCCGCCAGCAATGGCCGGCGCCCACCCCCTGACCTCAATTGACCTGCACATGAGTGGACCTGTTGATATTCGCACCGTTCCGAAGCCCTGGGGACATGAAACGATCTGGGCGCTGACTGAGCGCTACTGCGGCAAGGTGCTGCACATCAAGGCCGGCGAGGCGCTCAGCATTCAGTACCACAACAAGAAGGACGAAACGGTCCACCTGCTGACCGGGCACCTGCTGTATCGCGTGCAGATTGACGGTGTGCTGACCGATGTGCACCTGAAGCAGGGTGAGAGCTATCGGATCACGCCGGGCACGGTCCATCAGATGGAAGCGGTCACCGATTGCGACGTGCTCGAGGTCTCGACGCCGGAATTGGATGATGTCGTCCGCCTGAATGACCGTTATGGCCGAGAGGGTACCAGCGCGCCGTAAGGCCCTGGGCTGTTTTTGTGCCGGTACGTCGGTCCATCCACCGCGTCCGGGCTCGCGGTACACGCTTTCCACTCCAAAGTTGCAAGAGGCCGATGAAGGTCATCATTCCGCTGGCGGGCAAGGGCACGCGGCTGCGTCCCCACACGCACCTCGTTCCGAAACCGATGCTCAAGGTTGCGGGGCGACCCGTGATGAGCTACGTGATGGACGATGTGATGAAGCTCGGTAACGTCGAGCAGGTTGTGTACATCACGGGGCACCTGAAGGAGAAAGTCGAAGGCTTCGCGCGCGCGACTTATCCCGTGCCCAGTGTCTTCGTCGAGCAGGCGGTCCAGGATGGAACCGCCGGCGCGGTCAATCTCGCGATGCCGTATGTCGACGGCCCGGTCCTGATCATCTTCGTCGATACGATCTTCGACACCGATCTCTCGGTGGTGAACACGAGCGACGATGATGGGATCATCTGGGTGAAGGAGGTCGATGACTATCAGCGCTTTGGTGTAGTTGTCACGGACGCGAACGGCCACATGACGAAAATCGTCGAGAAGCCCGAAACGCCGATCTCAAAGCGGGCGAACATCGGTCTGTACTACATCCGGAACTGGCAGCTGCTGGCCGAGGGCATCAAGCATGTCCTCGCGCAGCCGACCAACAAGGGGGAGTACTACCTCACTGATGCATTCCAGTACATGATCGAGCATGGCGCGAAGATCAAGGTCGTTGACGTCGAGGGATGGTACGACGCCGGCAAGCTGGATACGCTGCTGGAGACGAACCAGGCGATGCTCGAGAAGCGACAGCTGGCGCGTGTGCCCGCGGGATTTTCCGGTGCCACGATCATTCCGCCGGTCTACATCGAGGACGGCGCCACCGCCAGCGATGCGACGATCGGCCCGAATGTGTCGCTCGGCAAGGGGGCGAAGATCACGGGATCGACCATCAGCAATACCGTGGCGGGCGACAACTGCACGATCAGGAACAGCACGATCCACAACAGCATGCTTGGTAACAACGTCACGTTGTCCGGCCTCGATGGCAGCATGACCCTTGGTGATGATGCGGAGATGCACGGCGACTGATTGGCGGCCGCTGCGACAGGGTACGAAGAAGGGGAACTGCGGATGATGCGCAGTTCCCCTCGTCGTTTCCTGCCCCGCGGATGACTGAGCATTGCGCGCGCATGGCGGTGCGCGACAGCGTCGTCAGCGGCGCAGCTCCGCCGCGCCCACGATGATCCGGAGCGCTCGCTCCAGGCCCCGCACGCCGTGCGTGTCGTCGTACCACTCGTCTGGCGTGTGGGTGCCGCCGCCGCGCCCGCCGGCACCGATCGCGATGGCCGGAATACCGAGCGCGATCGGGATGCTGGCGTCGGTGCTGCCGGTGGCCAGATGCGGTGTGGCGCCCATGGCTCTGGTGATGTCGGCGGCGAGCCGGACCAGCGGAGACGTCTCCGACAGCCTTCCGCAGGGGCGGTCTCCGAGCTGCTCGATCTGACTCACAAGCGGCGCAGTGTCCGGCGTTCGTCGCCCATTCTCACTCCGCTCGATCCGCGCCACCGTCTCGTGCAGGGTGCGGCGGAGATCCGCGAGCACCGCCGCGCCGAGGCTGCGGATATCCACCTCCAGCCACGCCTCGCGCGGCACGCTGTTGATACTCTCGCCGCCGCCGATCCGCGCGACGGTGAGCGAGGTTCTTGGCTCGCGCGGCAGCACCACGGCCTGCAGCGCCGTCGCGACCGCTGTCACCGCATGCACGGGGTTGGCGATCCCGAAATCGGCCCAGCTGTGGCCGCCCACTCCACGGAAGGTGACACGCCATCGCGTGCTGCCGAGTGCCGCGTTCACGATGCGATCATCGCCGGCGCCGTCGACGGCGACGACGGCGATCGGTGTCGGTGATGCCATCGCCATCAGGGCCTTCATGCCCCCCAGGTCGCCCAGCCCCTCTTCGCCCACCGTACAGGCCAGCACGATGTCGTGCAGCGGCTGCAGCTCTGCACCGTGGATTGCGTCCGCCAGCGCGAGCAGCGCGGCCAGTCCGCGACCGTTGTCGCCAATTCCCGGACCGGTCAGACGCGCTCCGTTCTGTGTGACCATCGGGGTTGGTTCGGTGAACACGGTGTCCAGATGCGCGCAGCACCACACGGCGCCGCTTTCACCGGCTGTGCGTGCGTGGCGTGGGCGTCGCGCAATCACGTTCCCCACATCGTCACGGTTAACGTCGGTCCAGCCCAGCGAATCGAACCGCGCCGCCATCCAGGCGGCGCGCGTCGCCTCCGCTCCCGTTGGTGCGGGAATCCGTGTGACTTCACACTGCCAGGCCAGCGTCTGCGCGTTGCCGGCGACGAGGCGGGCGCACGCCTCGTCGAGCGCCGTTTGGGACGCAAGCCGAGCCGTGAGCGCGGACCTGAAGCGATGGAGCATACCGCAACGAAATACCAACGGCGCCGACCGGGCAAGCACTTTCGGCCAACACGGGCATAGATTGATCCGCTTATGACGCTGCCAGACGATACGCCGTCTGTCCTGTACGACTGGAACACGCCGCCCCTTCGCCGCCGCGCGATCGACGTCGCTGATTCGACGCTCTGCGACGGGCTGTACTCGCCGTCGGTGATCGACCCGTCGCCGCGCGACAAGCGCCGCCTGCTGTCGCTGATCAGCGCACTCGGGCTCCGGTCGGCCACTCTTGGTTTTCCCGGCACCGGACCGCGACAGACGGCTGATACGCTCGATCTGGCGCGTGAATTGTCACGCGCGCAGTGGGCGATTGACGCCTCGTGTCATGCGACTGCCACGGTGCGAGACGTCGCGATGGTGCTCGAGGTGCGGGAACGCTCGGGACTCGATGTCGAAGTGGCGATCGCGCTCCGTGTCTCTCCGATTCGCCTCGAGGCTGAGGGAATTTCGATTGATCGGCTGCGGGAGAGCGCTGAAACGACGGTCACCTTCGCGGCGCGCGCTGGTGCGCGCGTGGTGGCGGTGCTGGAGGATGCGTCGCGTACGCCGCCTGAGCTGCTGGCGGTGCTGCTGCGGCATCTGGTGGCGCTCGGCGCATCAGCCGTTCGCATCTGCGACAGTGTGGGTCACTCGACGCCGGATGGCACGCGGTCGTTGATGCGGTTTGCGGCCGAGCAAGTGAAAGGCCTGGGGGCTCGCTCGATCCGGCTCGACTGGCAGGGGCAGAACGATCGCGGACTGGCGCTGGCGAATGCGCTGGCAGCCGTGGAATCCGGCGTCGATCGGGTGCATGCCAGCGCGCTCGGATTGGGTGAGCGCAGCGGCACGGTGGCGATGGAGCTGCTGCTGACGAATCTGCGCCTGATCGGCCGGTGGCCGCACACGCTTGGTCTGCTGGCTGAGTACTGCGATTCCGCGGCGTCGGCCTTCGGGATCGCGATTCCTGCGGCGCAGCCGGTGGTTGGCTCGGATGCGTTCCGGACCGGGTCCGGTGCACACGCCACGGCGCTCGTGAAGGCGCTTCGTGCCGGCGATCGCTGGCTGGCCGACAACGTCTGCTCGAGCGTGCCGGCCAGCGTCATTGGCGTCGAGCACCGGATCGACATCGGTCCCGTCTCCGGTCTGTCAAACGTGCGGTGGTGGCTGTCGCAGCACGGGTACGATGCCGCTGACCTGCTGCTGACGCGGGAACTGCTGCTGGCCGTGAAGCAGACGCAGCGTGTGGCCAGCGATGACGAGTTGCGCGAGATGGCCGACACACTCCTCGGCGCGCGGGCCGCGCGGAGCTGACCATCATGTCGGGCGGTGGCGCACCGACGCGACTGCCGCCGATCGTGCGTGCGCTGGCACTGGTGAGTCTGCTCACCGATGCCGCCAGCGAGATGATCTATCCGCTGCTACCCGTATTCCTGACGACGGTGCTCGGTGCATCGCCTGCGATGCTCGGATTGCTCGAGGGCGCGGCTGAGAGCACGGCGGCGCTGGTCAAGTTGAGCAGCGGCTGGTGGAGTGACCGCGTGCGCCGCTACACGCCGCTGGTGCTGGCCGGCTACGCGCTGGCGACGGTCACGCGTCCCTTCATCAGCGTGGCGCAATCCGCGTGGCAGGTGGTGGGTTTGCGGCTGATCGATCGCGTCGGCAAGGGCATTCGCGGTGCGCCGCGCGATGCACTGCTGGCCGGCAGTGTCTCACCGTCCATTCGCGGACGGGCGTTCGGATTTCATCGGGCCGCCGATCATCTCGGCGCCGTGATCGGCCCGATCGTCGCGTGGGTGCTGCTGCAGCGACTGCACCTGACGCTGCGCACGGTTTTCATGCTGAGCGTCATCCCCGGGCTGCTGGCGGTGCTGACGATTCTCGTGGCGGTCCGGGACCCCGCGGGAACTGCTCGCGCCGTCAGTGATGACGCAGTGCCGGCAGTGAGAGACACGACACCGATGCCGCAACGATTCTGGGCGGTGCTCGGCGTCCTGCTGCTCTTCACCCTTGGCAACTCGAGTGATGCGTTTCTGCTGTTGCGCGCGCAGCAGCTTGGTGTGCCGATCGCGATGCTGCCGTTGCTGTGGGCGGCACATCACGTGGTGAAATCGCTGGCCAGTGTGCCTGGCGGCGCGCTGAGTGACCGCGTCGGACGGCGCACGGTGCTGCTCACCGGATGGGGATGGTACGCCGCGGTGTACGCCGGCTTCGCGATGGCGACGACGGCCGCGCATGCGTGGATGCTCTTCCTGGCCTACGGACTGTACTTCGGGTTGGTGGAAGGCGCGGAGAAGGCGCTGATCGCTGATCTGTCGCCGGACGGGCGGCGCGGCGTGGCCTTCGGCTGGTACAACGCCACGATGGGGATTGCCGCGCTGCCGGCGTCGGTGTTGCTGGGGGCGATCTGGACCGCAAAGGGGCCGTCGGTGGCATTCATGGTCGGAGCAGTGCTGGCTGGTGCAGCGATGCTGCTTGGCGTGGTCGTGCTGCCGCGGCGGCCTTCACAGCACTCCTGATGCCGGCTGAAAATGACGAAGGGCACCGGTCGCCGGTGCCCTTCGTCATTGCTGCAACGCATCAGCGAAGCGTCATGGCACGACGACGCTGGGTTGAATCACACCGCCGCCGCCGCTCCCTGACCCCGACGCCCCGCCGAGGCCGACAGCTGCCGCGCCTAGCGCCGCGATGCCGACTCCACCAGCAATGGTAAGGATTGTACGCTTACGAGAAAAAGTCCGAACCTTCACGTCCTGAATGAACGGCCGAGGAACAGAGGCCGTCGTGCCGTTCGACGAAAACTTCTGTCGGGTCGTCGTGTAGGTGTTTTCGACCGCGACGACCACGGTATCGGCACTCGAGCGCACCACGGTCCCTTCGATCTCATTCACGCCCTGACCGATGGTGGAACCCAGCGCCACCGTGCCGGCCAGCGTGAGACTCACCGTCACCGGCGTCGTTTCGGGGAGTACCGCGCTGGTGTTCGGAATGAAGGCGTAGCAGCCACTCATCGCCGTTGCGGCGATGCATGCAGTAGCCACTCCGACCAAACGCCGGGCCGCGATGTTCCGCGGCCCGGCGTTGATGGAGCGGTGACGCTCCGGAACAATCACCGGACGCAAGCCGTCGGCCGGTCCTGCGCCGGCTTCGGTGCGAGCGGATTCTGCGTGCGCTCGTCGAAGCTGATCGGGAAGAAGCAGGGACGGACGGTGGCTGCGCGGATCGGCAGCCACTTGTCTGCCGGCTGGTTGAACCGGTAGTGGTCATGCAAACGGCGACCCTGCAGGAACAACCCCACGCGACGCTCGTGGATCAGGATCGCCTGTGCTGACGGCGTCCCAGCCCATGCTGCCTTGCCATCGATGGCGCGAGCCGCATTGATGAACGTCGTGAACCCTGGGGTGTTGCCAGCCGCCAAGGCGGCTTCGGCGAGGATCAGGTTCATCTCACGCCCTGACGTGAGGGTGTAGCCGAGGAACTGCCCGGAGGACTGGCGGCAGCACTCGTTGATGGCCACGGCAAGGGTGGCATCCTTTTCGCCCGTCACAGGATCGACCAACCTGATTCCGGCGAGACCGGCGTCAACGACAGTCGCCGTGCCGTTCGTGTACTCCGCGCCCGCACGCAGTTCGAGACGCTGATTCATCTCGAAGCCGGTGTTGAAGTACCCACCATTGTTCTGCGCGGTCGAGGTGAGCCGGAACCGGTAGCCCGCCGAACCCATCGCCGCGAGTGCGGCGGTGGCATCGGCGGTCGTCCCGGCGTCGTTCACGAGCGGCTGCGCCGGGAACCCGCGTGGCGCACGGAGCTTCTGCCAGACCACCTTGCTGAACCGTGCCCGCGCCCGGAGACCGAGAGCCTGACGGTTCAGTTCGGCGTTGGCCAGCGTCGTGGCCAATGCACTGGCCTTCGTGAAGTACGCAACGGCCGAGTCGAGCGTGATCTGCATGTTCGCTTCACCGATCGATGCGGTCGACGTGATGCGATCCGAGCCGATGATGAAGTCCTCGTAGTTCTCGCCAATGAACAGGTAGGCCGTGCCAGTGAAGATGTAGGCACGGGCAAGGTCGGCGCGTGTCGGCAGTGTAGTGCCGAACGCCTCGAGAGCTTTCACCGTGTAGTCACCCTGCCAGCGGGCCTGACTGATGAATGGGTAGGTACCGTTGCTGTACTCGTTGACCGGATCGCCGATGTCGCCACCGTCGAGCAGGTTCCAGTACTCGCGCGAACCGGCCCAGCCCAGTTCATCCGTCGCTGCGCCGTGGACGCCGATGATGCCATTGACGGCGTTGTTCAGCGCACCACCGAGTCCATTGACCAGCGAGGTCGCAGCGGTGGGATTCGAGAGCGCTTCCTCGGTCACGGCATTGACGTTGGCCACGTCCGTATCAAAGAGTCCGCAGCCGGCCATCAGCGTACTGGTGCCCACGAGCAGGGCACGGGTACGGAGCTGACGGGTGCGGTGCTTCAGGAACTGCATGAATCGAGTCTGCATGATTCTGTCCGCCCCCAATTAGAAGCCGAAGTTGACTGCGAAGGAAAAGCGGCGGGCGATCGGAACACCGAAGGCTTCCGTGCTGGCAAGGAAGTTCTGGTCGAGCGTCGACGCGGTCCGGTCGATCGCGTTCACTTCCGGGTCCACGCCGGGGTACTTGGTCCAGAGCAGTAGGTTACGGCCCGAGGCCGTCACGCTGAGCGTCCGTGCACCAAGCTTGCCAGCCAGCGTCGGGCTGAAGTCATACGTCATGGCGAGTTCACGCAGACGCATGAACGTGCCGTCCTGGCCCTGATTCAGGCCCGGCTCCAGCAGGCGGCGGTACTTCGTGACGTACAGGTTCGCTGCGGCCAAGCGTTGTTCCGGCGTCGAGGCCGGGTTGAGCAAGGTGGAGTGAATCTCCGTGAACTCGATGCGGTTCGAGCCGATCGACGGATGCTGCGAGAGGCGGAAACCGTCGGTCAGGTTCTGCACCTTGAAGCCGGTGCGGTACTCGAACAGCGTCTGCACGCGCCAGTTCTTCTTGAAGCGATAGGTGCCGCCGAGTGACCCCGTCCAGTCGGGGAACACATCGCCGTTACGCTGTTCGAAGAGGATGCCGGTGCCCTGGACGTCTGCCAGCAGCGGCTGCAAGGTGCTTTGCACGCCGGAGTTGAGCAGATCGCGTGGCGTGGCGAAGTAGGCGAGGAGCTCCGCCTGGGTCGCCGGTGCCAGCGGAGCTGTTGCCGTGTTGCGTCCGTTGAAGTTGATCGGCGCTTCCGTTGCCGGGTTGTAGCAGTTGATCCGCTTACCGGCGCTGTTGGTGGCTGGACCACCCGCCGGGCAGGCGCCGGCCAGCAGCGGCTCATAGATCGAGCCGAGTGGGTCGCCTTCCTTGAGGAAGCCGCGGTAGCGGAAGTAGCCGACCTTGATCGGCGGTGCGCCGCCGAGGCTGGTCAGCGTCTGCTTCAGGTACGCCGCATTCGCAAACAGCTCGAGGGAACTGGTGGCGGTGCGGATCGGGAAGACGCGGAGGTTGAGTTCCATGCCGTTCGCCGAGATTTCACCGATGTTCGTGAGCTGCGAGTTGCGGAAGCCACCCGACACCGGGAACTGACGTGACACGAGGGCGTCACGCACCTTGCGATCCCAGTAGGTGAATTCAAGCGCCAGACGGTTGTCGAACATACCGGCTTCGAAGCCACCTTCAATTTCTGTCGAGATTTCCGGCTTCAGGTCCTGGCTGCCGAGGTTCTGCGGCGCGAGACCGGCGCCGAACTCCGACGTCAGCGGCTGGAAGGTGGTGAACTTGTCGAATGCTCCCGGCTGACGGCCGGACTGGCCCCAGGCGGCGCGGAAGCGCAGCGTGGAGAGCGTCGTCGAATTCCACGACTTGCGGTCCGACGGCACCACGGAGAGTGACGCCTTCGGGTAGAACACGCCCGGTGCGTTGGCACCGAAGGCGCTCGAGAAGTCGTAGCGACCGCCGGTCGTGGCGAACACCCAGTCGCGCCAGCCGATCTGCGTCTGACCGAAGTAGCCACCGTTGATCGTGGTGAGCAGCGTTTCGCCGTTGGTGATGGCGGTGCCGCCTGCGCCAACGACTTCGATGCCCGGGCCCGGGAAGGCCTGCGCGTTCGCGCTGGTGGTCTTCTGGTTGGTGTTGAACACCTGCAGACCGCCCACGGTCGACGTGGTCCAGTTGGACCCGATCGCGCGGTTGTATGCGATCTTGGCATCGAGCGTGCCGACGCGGGTGTTGTCGTTGAAGACGCTGCGTGCGCCGGTCACGGTCTGTGACGTGAAGCGGTCAAGGTTGTAGCCGAACGGCGAGAAGCCGATGTCGCGGCCGGCCGTGTAGTCGTAGCCGAGCGTCGCGCTGTAGGTCAGGTTCGTCGTCTGGTTGTACGACATGTCCAGCGAGCCGAGGTAGCGATTGATGGCCGACTCGTTGAGCTGGCCCATCGCTTCGCGCACCGTCATGAACGCCTGATTGCCGAACAGGTTGCCGGCGCCGCTGCAGACGCCGGGGCTCACCAGCGTGGAGTTGTTGCAGTTGGCCAGCTCAGGACGCGCCATGAACGCCAGCGAGTTGACACCGTAGATGTTGTTGTTCGTCTCGGGCGTCTTGTTCTGGATGTTGTAGTAATTGTTGTTGAACCGCATCCGGAAGTTCTTGAACGGCGTCAGCGTCAGGTTGGCTGACGACTGGATGCGCCGGACTTCGTCGGTGGCTGCGCCGAACTGGCTGCCGCCGAACGGGCCGTTCTCGCTGTAGACGCGACCGCTGGCGAAGTACGTCACGGCATTGCCACCGCCGGTGACCGTGCTGCCAACCGACGTGGCCTGTCCGAGTTCGGTCAGGTTGTCGTAGAACACCTTGGTCGTGAACGGCACGAAGGGGGTGATCGTACGGCCGTAAAACTGCGTCAGCGAGTCGGCCTGGCTCTGGCGACGGGCGAAGCCGGAGTTCGGGGCCACACGGTCCGGGAATGCAATCGCGTCCTGCTGCGCATTGAACGTCCAGCGCGGTGCACCCTGCGATCCCACTTTGGTGAAGATCTGGATCACGCCGTTGGAAGCTTCGGTGCCGTAGAGCGTTGCCGCGGCGGCACCCTTCAGCACTTCGACGCGCTCGATCGTGTTCGGATCGATGTCGTCGAGACGGGTCATGGCACCACCACCACCACCACCACCGCTGGCGCCGTTGTTCATGCGCACGCCGTCGATGAAGATGATCGGCTCGTTCGACTGCGAGAGCGATGAGTTGCCGCGGATGCGGATCTGCGCGCCCTGACCGGAAAGACCACCGCCGACGACACCGACCAGGCCGGGTTCGCGACCCTGCAGCAGGTTCGAGATGTCGTTGATCGGTGCATTGGCGGGCGGCGCAATAACAGCCACCGTGTTACCAAGGCGCTTGGTCTCCGTCTTCTGGCCCGATCCTGTCACGACGACCTGGTTCAGCTGAATCGCTGAGGTCGAGAGGGCGAAATCGGCCTTGGCCGTCTGTCCGCCCGTGAGCACGATCGACTTGGACGCTGGCGTATAACCAAGCGCGCGTACGCGCACGAGGACCGTTCGCGATCCACCGGTGACAGGGATACCGGCGATGCGGTACGTCCCCTGCGCGTTCGTCAAAGCACCGAGTCGGGTGTCGCTGATGAACACCGAGACGGCTTCGAGCCCCCGCGTTGATGCTGCGTCCGACACCTTCCCTTCAATGATCGCTGTGGCGTTTTGTGCCTGCGCGGAGGGAGCCCAAAGCGCCGCCCCTCCCGCCAGACCTGTTGCCAACAGCATACGTCCTGCCCACGCGACACGTCGCATCCCGACCTCCGCCTGCTGGGTGGATCTCGCCTGTGCCAGACCAGCGTCGGCCTGGGTGAACCAAAGGTTCAACTGTTGTGATTAAAGCCGCGGGAACCTTTCCGCAACCACTCGGGTACGGCGCAACCAAAAGTTCACGAGCTTCCCGTCGGGCCCGCCACGGGAGATGGACGGTTTGCCGGCCGTCTGACAGACGCTTTGAGCGACGCGGGCTAGCGAGCCCAGCAAATTCCGGGCGATTTCGCTTGCGAACTCATCCGCAATGGCTGTCGTTCAGCAGCACCGCGAGCCGGGCCGGCTGTAGCGGGCCTCGAGCCGCTCTCTGGCGAACTCAGCCGGACTCTGCACCTCGCAGTCCGGGTGCCGGGTTCGCATGTGACGCAGGTAGCGCTCATAGTCGGGCACGCCAATGATGGTGCGCAACACTCCGATCCATTGCCGCAGCGCGCGCATCAGTCCGCCGCGAAGAGGGTGGCCGACTGGGCCGGTACCTCGGTGCTGCCAGCCGGCACCGCGCCCCGGACCACCTTCACCCAGATCCGGACCGACTCGAACACGATCACAATGACCGACACGAGGAAGAACGCAGCCACCGCCGCATCGAGCCGGTCGTTGAACACCATGCGAGGCATCGCCGCCAGCGACGGGACACCCGGGGGCAGCGTACCGGCGGCATGCAGCGCACTGAACTTGCTTGCGTGCGCCAGAAACCCGATCCGCGGGTCGGCACTGAAGAGCTTCTGCCACCCGGCCGTCATCACCACGATCAGCAGCCAGGTCAGCGGCAGAATCGTCGTCCATGCATGGCGCGCCTTGCCCATCCGGATGATCACCGTCGTGCCGACACAGAGCGCGACCGCTGCGAGCAGCTGGTTCGCCATGCCGAACAGCGGCCAGAGGGAGTTGATGCCGCCAAGCGGGTCGGTCACGCCCTGGTAGAGAAAATAGCCCCACATCGAGACGAAGATGGCACTCGCCATCCAGACGGCCGGCTGCCACGTCACCTCGCGGAACTTCGGCCATACCTGGCCGCCAAGGTCCTGCAGCATGAACCGGCCGACGCGTGTGCCGGCATCGAGCGTCGTGAGGATGAAGAGCGCCTCGAACATGATCGCGAAGTGATACCAGAGCGCCATGCCGCCGCCGCCGAGCGCCCGATTGAAGAGATGAGCCATGCCAACGGCCAGTGATGGAGCGCCGCCGGTTCGGCTCAGCAGCGACGTCTCGCCGACACTCTTCGCAAGCGCATCCATCTCCCCCGGCTGCAACACGAAACCCCAGTGCTGCACCGCCAGCGCAGCGGACTCGGCCGTCGTTCCGAGGGCCGCGACAGGGGCGTTGATCGCGAAGTAGACCCCCGGCGTCAGCACACAGGCCGCGATCAGCGCCATGATCG
>JANPFJ010000375.1:0-30311 GCA_031423355.1 Gemmatimonadaceae bacterium
CCCTTCATCTGGATGGCAGAGTGGTGGACGAAGCAGTCCTTTCCGCCAGAGGCCGGGGTGATGAAACCAAAGCCCTTGGCGTCATTGAACCACTTCACGGTGCCGGTCGTACGCATTGCAGCAAACTCCTGTGGATTGATCGCGTCGGAGTCCGGCAATCCGGTACTGACCGACAACGTGACTCGTGGACAGACACTGCCCCCACGATGAGGCGCTGGAGAACGAAAACGGGTCCGCGCTGGCGGACCCGTGGACCGAACCCAGCCCGCGCCGATCGGACGCGGAGCACAGCGCCATAACCGTATAGTCGAGTCGCGTTTCCGTCAATAGACCACGATGAAGGCGTCGGCCGCCGAAAGGGTTCCAAGCTACTGACGGGTCCGGTGGCCCATCACTTGCAACCCCTCCTGGTCGGGGTTGGAGGCGACGGCGGGCCGACGTCCAGTGTAACGCGGATCGCGTCCGCCCGTCACGTGGCAAGGCGTCGAGCGGGTTTCCGGGGGTATCCATGCGGCAATTCAGGGTCGGACTGACGATCGCGCTGGCCGTGTACGGGGTGGCCATTCTGGCGTCACCCGCAACCTGGTCATTGATCGACAACGTCAACCTGCCGGTCCATGAGGCAGGTCACCTCCTCTTCAGCCCCCTTGGCGACACGCTGGGGCTGCTCGGCGGTACGCTGCTCCAACTCCTCCTGCCGCTCGCCTTCGCGGCCTATTTCACCGCGCAGCACGATGAGCACGCGGCAAGTATCGGTGTGTGGTGGGTCGGTCAGAACTTCGTCAACGTCAGCACGTACATGGCCGATGCGCTGCCGATGGATCTGCCGCTGGTCGGCGGCGGAGAACATGACTGGAACCTGCTCTTCACCGAGTGGGACGTGCTCTCACACTCGGTGCAGTACGCACAGCTGGCGCGTGGCTTCGGTTTTCTGGTGATGCTCGTTGCAACGCTCTGGGGGCTGTTCGAAGCACTCGACGGCAAGACACGCGTGCCGCCGGCGCGTGCGCGATACGATCACGCCCGCCGGCGGTGACTGGTCGCTGACCCCGGGACGCGCTACACTGCACGGAGACCCTCGACGCATTGTGCCGCATGGACCATACCCCCCGATTTCTCGCCCACGCCGACGCCGCACGAGCACGTGTGCGCGAGATCACGCCACGCGCGACGCAGGAGCTGTTGCGCACCGGCGCCGCACGGGTGTTCGATGTCCGTGAGGAATCGGAGTGGACCGCTGGCCATGTCGCTGGCGCCGCGCACCTCGGCAAGGGAATCATCGAGCGCGACATCGAACGCACGGTGCCGGACGTCGCTGCACCCATCGTGCTGTACTGTGGCGGCGGCTTTCGCTCAGCGCTGGCCGCCGACGCACTGCAGCAGATGGGCTACACGAATGTGCTTTCGATGGCCGGGGGCTGGCGCGGCTGGCTCGAAGCCGACGGCGCGGTCTCCGTCGACGCCACGTGATCGCTCCCTGCGGCCTGCGCCGTGCGATGGCGCGATGGTTGAGCGTCGCGGGCAGTGCGCTGATGCTGGGCTGCAGCGAGAAGGGCACCGCGACGAAGGTAGCGGTCCCGCCTCGCGCCATGACCGGCGTCGAACTGCGCGCGGTTGCGGTAGCGGCGTCCCTCGATCTTCCCCTTCAGGCATCCGTCTACGCCTGGCGTGACTTCATGCCCTCCCTCGGTGACTCGACGGACGCACATCCGCTGATGATCTCCGTGCAGGTTCGTGGCGGCGTCGTGTTACCAAAGGTTCTGGAGTGCGATGCCATCTACGTGGTCCTGGCCGACTCCGTCTTCAGCGCACGGCCGGCTGTGCAGCGGGCTGGGGACGGACCGGGGGCCATTGAGTGCCTCATGCGCGGGGGCCCCGAGTGGGCGGTGGGCTCCGGGATTCATGTCATCGTCGGCGTCGGTGCCGGCGCGCAACGCACACTCATTCGCCGGGAAACGATCATCGATGCCACGTCCTGACCGCCGCGCCGGCGTTGCGCTGGCTCTGCTCGCGACGCTCAATGCCTGCGGAGGTGATGAGCGCAAACCCGCACCAACTCCGGCCGAACGCACCGCGCACAAGGCCGCCATTGCAGCGGCGGCTCAGGATCGCATGGTTCTGCAGTACCTGGTGAAGGATGCGGAAGCCGTTGAACTCCGACTGCCATCGCTGCGCAAGGTCTCCCGGGGTTTCCTGAGTGGAGACACCAGTGTGATCTGGTTTGGTTTCTTTGCCGGCGACACCCTGATCGTGCTCGACGAGACCAGACGCGGGCCGCCGGGCGTCGAGGAGAACGCGCGGTACATCTTCCGCGAGCCGCTGTTGCGCTACGTGGCGCTGGACCGCATCCAGACCTCGGGAACGCCGACGCCGATACGCACGCGCATCGCCTTTGGATACGACAGCCTCGGGCGGTTGTCAGCGACGTCCAAGAACATGAATGACGCAGCCGTTCCGCTCGATACGGCGATGGATATCACGCGGATTGCCAGCAGAGCCGCTGCGTTGCGCGCGCGCGTGCTGTCGACGCCGTTGCCCCGGTAGTGCGGCGGGGGTCGGCCGATTCTGTCGCTGCACGCATGACTGCGCGATCGCCGGCCGACCTGCACGGGTCTCGCCAGCCCGGAAGCCTCAGTTCCGCTGCCGTTTCAGGAGTTCAATCTGCGCCTCGACCACCTTGAATCGGCGGTCCTCGACGTCGTAGGCCCGAGCCGTGCGTGTGCGCAGGGCCTGCAGCCACCGACTGGTCAGCTCCTGAAATGCGCTGCGTTGCGAGGGATCGTTCGGGACCACTTGAGCCTGCCGTTCTGCGATGGCCAGTTCGGCGTCGTTCGCTCGAATGGCAGCATCGAGCTGGTCACGCATCATTCGCGCATGTTCAGCCTCTGCGCGACGCAGGTCGTAGCGGCCCTCGAGCAGGATCAGCGACCGCTCGAGTTGCTTTTTTTCCGTGACCGCGAAAATGCGGTCATTGTCGCGCTTGTCTTTCTTCGCCTGCTTTTCCTTCGCACCCGCGGCGATGATCGCGTCCCTGACCTCAGCGATGGCGGCCTTCAGCTTGTCGGCCTGCTCGCGCAGCGACGCCCACTGCGTTTCAGCGTCGCGGCGTTCTCCGAGATGGCGATCCTTCTCCCCGCGCACGCTGTCGGCGGCCCGAGCGGTGAGAATGATTTCGCTGGTGTCTCCTGCTGAGGCTGGTAAAACTGACGGCGTCGGCACGGCAGTTGCACCCGCTGGAGTGGGTGACTGTGCGCGTACAATTCCAGTCGGCAGTAGCGTAATCATGGCGAACTGAACCATACGCAGGCCGGATCTGATCGAAGTCATGAGCAAGTAGGCATCAGTGGGTGACGCGCTGCGCATCTGGCAGCATCCCGGGAAGATAGGCCGTCGGGTGGCACAGGTTCCATTGCGGAAGCCGGCGCCGTCGCGACAGGGCCCGGGCCAGTCGAACTGCGTTCGCGCGATTGGTGCGCAACAGTCGATGAGCCAGGCACGACGGCGACAGAACCATCGCCAGCCGGGGAACGCGGCAAGGTCCGGCCTACGGCGGCAGCGGCGATGGCGGAACAACGTGGCATGTGAGATCGATCAAGGCACGCCCACTGCTGGAACAGCGCTCGTCATGCGAGGTACGATCACCTCTGGGGCCGGGGCTCGTGGATTCACCTGCGGCCGGACCGTCAGCCGCTTGGCCAGAATCATGTGCCGGCGTGGGAGAGCGAGAACAGAGCACCGATCACGGCGTCTGGAGTGCAGCATCGCTGTATGATGTGAAGGTGAACAAGCCGAAGCTGGCGAGACTGGGAGGCACGGATGCGTCTACACCGACTGCCACTGCACGGAACGAATGCCTACGTGATCAGTGGCGATCACCACGTTCTGGTCGATACCGGTCCGGCGCGCGCGCGGACAGCACTGCTCGAAGGGTTGGCACGCGTCGGAATTGGCGGCGAGGAACTCTCGCTCGTGCTGGTGACGCATGCGCATGCCACCGCCGTGGGGAATGCCGACTTCCTGCAGCACGTGTTCCACGTGCCGGTGGCGGTACACTGTGCAGACGCGCCTGTCCTCGCCAGCGGCGTTGACCGGTCGGTGCACATTGTCAAGCCGATCGGTGCGGTGATGCGGTGGCTTGGGGACACACGATTCGAAGCACCGACAGCTGACGTCGTCTTCGGCCACGCAATGTCACTCGACGCATTTGGAGTGCACGGGACTGTCGTGCACACGCCAGGCCACACGATCGGCTCGACCAGTGTCGTACTGCCGGGTGGTGATGCGATCATCGGCGATCTGCTGATGGGCGGATATTTCGGTGGCCGCCTTTGGCCTTCGCGGCCGTCACGACACTATTTCGCCGAAGTTCCTCAGCGCATCGTGCGCAGTCTGGCGTTGTTGAACCGGCTGGGAGTGCAGCGCCTCCATCCCGGCACGGGTGGCGTGTTGCAGATGGAAGCCGTGCGCGAGGTGATCATCGCCCGGGCACCGCATCTCGCCACTGGGCCCGCACCTGCCCGCATTCGTGAGCGTCGTTTGCATCAGGAGCCGACCGTGTACCCGGTGAATTGACGGCTGTCGGCAAGCGCGTGAACGGTACGCGCCCAATGCGGGAACCGCGCGACGGTCTGCCCGCGTACGCATCCAGATGAAAGGTTCATTCCTGACGGCCGAGTGGCGACACCTGTTGTTCCTGAACTACGAGGCGGATCGCAATCTGGTGCGGCGATACGTTCCCGAGGGGACGGAGCTTGATCTGCTCGACGGGAAGGCGATCGTCAGCATCGTAGCGTTTCGCTTCCTGGAGACACGGTTGCTCGGCATGCCGATTCCGTTTCACCGCGATTTCGACGAAATCAACCTCCGCGCGTACGTCAGGAGGCGCGTGTCGGGCGTCTGGCGCCGCGGGGTGGTCTTTGTGCGTGAACTGGTGCCGCGGCCAGCGATAGCCTGGACGGCTCGCCTCGCCTACAACGAACCATATCGCGCGGTTCGGATGCGTCACTCCGTGGCCATCTCCCCGCATCACGGCGGCTCGGTTCGATACGAATGGCGACAGGCGGGGAGCTGGCACCATGTTGCGGGTGAGACGACTGGTGCTCCGCTCATGATTGATCCGGACAGCGACACCGGCTTCATCACCGAGCACTACTTCGGGTACACCCGGCAGCGAGACGGTGGCACGGTCGAGTATCGCGTTGCGCACTCGCGATGGAACGCCTGGGCGGCAGACCGTGCCGAGTTGCACTGTGACGTCGGGGCCGTGTACGGTCCGGAGTGGTCGGACTCGCTTCACGCAGCACCGTTCTCGGCGTTCGTGTGCGACGGCGCGCCGGTGTCGATCTCGTTCCCGTCGAGGCTCCCCCGCTGAGCAGTACGCGGGCAGGACTCGGAGGGGAAGCACGCCGCTTGCCGCACGGAAAGAGACACCAGTCCATAGTTTTCGCGCTGGCGCGAGCGGTGCATCCCTGGCGCTGAGTCCCCGCGCCCACCACCCAGCGACCCGATGCGTTCTGCTTCCTGCCGATCAACGCGGCTCGTCTCCGGCAAGGTGAGTCGTTCCATCACGGTGACGGCCCGATGATTCCGTGGTTCGTGCGGTTCTCCGTCCGAATACTCGGCATCCTGGTGCTCATGTTGTCTATCGAGATCGCGGCATTCTATCTCGAGCGGGACCAGGGAGTCAGCCGACTGTTCTGGGTGCCGCTCAGCTACGCGATGGTCGCGCTGGCGGGGTACGACACCGTCAAGCGGCTCCCGCTGATCTGGGGCACTCTCGTCGGTGCACTCCTGGCGGGCGCGACGAACGTGCTGTCGTGGCTTGCGGGAGGCTTCGTGCATGACGGTCGGGTTGGATTCCCCCCTGAGGCGGATCCGATGCTGGTCGCAACCGCGGGGCTGCTGGGGGCCGTGGTCGGTGGGATCATCGGCGCCGTCGCGGGGCTGGTCGCGCGGGGGCGCCGCCGCCAGCGTTCGCGCCGGTCAGCATTGGGCAAGCTTGGGTATGCGGCGTTCGATGATCGGGATGATCCAGACGATGACCCCGACGTTCGCTGACGCATCTGAGCCTCGATTGTTCGGGTTCGGTGGAAGTGATTGCAGCGCCGTGTCCTTTTCTTGGTCCGTACCGTATCGTGGGGACATGCGAGGTTTCAGGTACGGCACCCTCGGACTCCTCTCGGTTGCGTTCTGCGCAGCCTGCTATCGCTTGCCGCTGCGCATCCGGACGAATGACGCGACGGGGTACGAGGATGTCGGCATCCCGCTGATAGAGGCTGTGGAGTACACACCGTCCGGCCGAGACATTCGCGTCCTGCTGGAGGCGCCGGGCTACGTCACGGTGATTGTGGTTGATCCTGATCGAGGTGCGACCGTCCGCTTTCGGCGGGGTGAACTCCAGAGTCGTTTTGCCGAGAAAGGGCTGCACCGCTATCCGCTTGACAGGATCTCCAGCCCGATGACGCTGTCGCAGGTGATCGAGGCGAACGGCGGGTCGCGCGCGCTGCGTGGGCTCGGGCGCCCACGGCAACTTGCGGCGCCGCTTCGCACTTCTGTCTTTGATCCCGCGCCGATCGATCCGGCGCTGATGGCGTCGGACACGACGCGCAAGGAGCTCTCGCTTGAGTCGCGTCGCGTCGCGGCCGGTTTCGGCCCGGTTTCTGCCGTGCACGTGGTCGTTCTCGTGACAGAAATGCCGCTCGATCTGGTGGGCGTTGCGATGCGGCTTGCCCGCGGGTCGCTCGACCCGGCGCTGGTTGCACAATCGGCCGCGGACGTCGTTCAGGGTGGGCGATGGATGGCGGCGGTGGCCCGCCTGCGCGGTCAATGACTGAGCCGACGCCTCGCGTTTTGGCCGAGGCGCGGATTCTCGGAACCTGGCAGTTGCTCCGCGCCGAGGCGTCACTCGGGCTCGAGCCCGGCACACGAATGCACTTCGGCGCCAACCGGCAGCTCGAGTACACGATTCCCGCGGCGGAGGGAGCGTTGCGCGTCGTGCTGGTCTGGCGCCTTGAGGGTGCCCTGCTGCATACGTGCCTCGACGACGGGTCGAACCCGGTCGAAGTTCACGTCAGCATCGACGACGCGGCGCTCCTGACCTTCAATTTCGGCGGTCCGACGGCATCGTTCGTTCGCGTCCGCTGAACCGGGTACGCCGCCGTGCTTGCCGGGGCCGGGTGAGGGAGTAGCTTGGCCACAGAGCCTTTTCGGGAGATGTGAGACATGCGCAACCTTGCTGCCGTGGCACTTGGGTTGTTGGTGATTGGACTTGGTATCTATGGCGCCGCCGCGGTGGCGCCACTGGCGTTCCCCGCGGCGTTTGACGCGCGCGGGTATACCACCAACACACTGGCGCTGATCGTGATGCTCGCGATCACCGAAGTGTTCACGATGTTTGCGGGATGGGTGACGGCGCGTCTCGTCACCGACCATCTGCCGGGGCACGCCGTGATGATGGCGATCGTGGGTCTCGCGGTGGCGGTGTTCGTCGGCGCAGTGCGCTGGTCGGCGGCGCCGGCGTGGTACTATCTCGTCTCCTGGGCGCTGATCCCGGTGGCTGGCGCCGTGGGAGCGTTTGCCTGGGAGCGCTCGCTGCGCCGGAACGGCCGGCGGAACGCTCCGGAGCGCGTCGCGACGACCTGAGGTTCGGCACCCACCATGCACACAAGGGCCGCGGATCGCTGCGCAGCTGGGTGTGGCGGGCACGTGAGTGGCCGCCGTCACCTTTCCGACAACAGCCATCGTCAGGCTGGATGGCGCGAGTCCACGACGGACGCATAGCCACGCGCTACGTCCCGCGAGGCTTGGCGCGGTGAGTTGGTGTCGCCGTCGTGGGATCCTCGGGCCATGCATGACGTGGATAGCGGCCGCGCAGGTCCTTGCGAACCTCCGCATAACTCGAGCGCCAGAACCCCGGCAGGTCACGCGTCACCTGCACCGGTCGATGTGCTGGCGACAGGATGTGGATCACCAGCGGCACCCGTCCGTCGAGCACCGATGGCGTGCTGGTGGCACCGAAGAGCTCCTGCAACCGGACCGCGAGGACGGGTGCCGCGACATCGCCATAATCAATCGGGATGCGAGAGCCGCTTGGCACGACCACATGTGTCGGTGCCAGGCGATCGAGCGCGGCGCGCGCGGACCACTCGACACGTTCGAGCAGCATCGCGCCCAGGTCGCTGCGGGCCACGTCGTCGAGTGAGCGCGCGTCGCGGAGGAGTGGCGTCAGCCACGCATCGAGATCGGCGAGCAGGGCATCGTCGCTGACATCCGGCCACCGCGCGTCATGCTGATGCAGGAATGCCATGCGCTGCCTGAGTCGGGCGGCGCTGTCGCTCCAGCGGATGCTGGCCGGCCATGTCGCCACGATATGGGTGCGGAGCGCATCGGCACGTTCTTCGGCCGTCACGTCCTCCGCACTGCGTTCGATGATCACGATCGCACCAATCGTTTCGACGACACTTCCACGCACGCGGCCGGTGTCCGCGTCCGCCAGCACGCGACGGCTCCTTGCGATCTGATCGCCGGCGATTTCGCGGATGGTCGCCAGATCGAGCGGCGCGGCCAGCTGCACGGTGGCGTCCCGACCGGCATCATCGAGCGTCGCGCATGCAATCCACTCCTCGCGCGCGAGGGATGAGCCCTGATCACGGAGAAACGCGCCAGTGCCGTTGCGCAGCAGATACCGTGCACCGGCGCCCTCACGTCGGCGTGCGATCCGATCGGGATACGCCATCGCGACCAGCGCGCCGAGTGCGAGGCCGTCGTCGGCCACGTCGCCAGTCTCGCGCCGGAGTCCCATGCGATCACGAAGGCCCGCCGCGGTGTCGCGGCATCGGGACAGTGCCGCGTCGTCGACCGACAACCCGATCGGCAGCCCGCGCCGACCGCCGCGTAGTGCACTGATGCGCAGTGCCAGGTCAGGATCCACCATTCGGGCATCGGCGGCCCGAATCGGATCGCGCTCTTCGAGAATCGCCGCCAGATCACAGGCCAGCGCCAGCGTATCGCGCGTCTGTGCCCCGAGGAGCATGTGGGCGATTCGCGGATGCACCCCCAGTCGCGACATGGCGGCACCATGAGTCGTCAGCCGGCCTGCTGCGTCCAGTGCGCCGAGAGCGGAGAGCAGGGCGCGTGCGGTGGCGAAGGCCGCAGCCGGTGGCGCATCGAGCCACGAGAGTTCCGCCGTATCGGCGATACCGGCGCCCGCGAGGTCGAGTGCGAGTGGCGCAAGGTCGGCATCGAGCATCTCGGCCGCGCCGTGCGCGCGCAGCCCGGCATCCTCGTGCTCATGCCAGCATCTGATGCAATGTCCCGGTGCCACGCGACCGGCACGTCCCCGCCGCTGATCGGCGCTGGCCCGCGAGACGCGCACGGTCTCGAGGCGCGTCATCCCGGTGCGCGCCGAGTAGCGGGGCACGCGTGACCACCCACTGTCGACCACGACGCGCACACCTTCGATCGTCAGCGACGTTTCGGCGATGGCGCTCGCGATCACGACCTTGCGGCGGCCGGCCGGAGACGGGGCGATGGCCGCGTCCTGCGCGCGCGCATCGAGCATGCCGAAGAGCGGCCAGAGATCGACGTGATCGGCGACAGTCCGTTCGAGCAGTGCGGTCACGCGACGGATCTCGCGGGCGCCGGGCAGGAACACGAGTACGTCGCCGTCGTGGCCGTCAAGCGCCTCGCGCACCGCACCGGCCGTGGTGTCCTCCATGCCCTGCCCGTCGCGCGGTGGCCTGAAGGCGGTCGTGACCGGGAACGCACGTCCGGTACTGGCGATCACCGGGGCGTCATCCAGCAGCGACGCGACGCGAGCGCCGTCGATCGTGGCGGACATCACCAGCAACCGGAGATCCGGGCGGAGCAGTCGCCGGGTCTGCAGTGCGAGCGCGAGGCCCGTGTCGCCGTGGATGGACCGTTCGTGGAATTCGTCGAAACAGACCGCGCCGACACCCTCGAGGGTGGGGTCATCGAGGAGCATGCGCGTGAGTACACCTTCCGTGACAACCTCGATCACGGTGGTGCGGCTCACACGAGTGTCACCGCGCATGCGCCAGCCGACGATCCCGCCGATGGGTGAGTCGAGCAGCGCCGCCATCCGACTGGCGGCCGCCCGAGCGGCGAGACGTCGCGGCTCGAGCAGCAGGATGCGACGGTCCCCGAGCCATGGGGCGCGACGCAGGGCCAGCGGTACGCCGGTCGTCTTGCCCGCCCCCGGTGGCGCCACCAGGACGGCGGTAGTGCCCGCCGTGAGGGCCTCGAGCACTGCCGGGAGCACCGCCAGCACGGGAAGGGGACCGATGCCGGCGGGAAGGGACGCGTCGTCTGGTGAAGTCACAGGGCTAACTTTATCGGGGAACGGGCTCGCGGGCGTCGCGATGACCGTCTTCACGGATCGCCCCCGGCACGTCCGGAAGGAGTTTCGATGCATCCCCGACTTGCCGCCGTCGTCGCGTACGCAGACGATGCCCGATCCGAACTGCTGGCAGTGGTTGATGCGATTCCGCTGGCGTTGCGCGAAGCACGGCCCACGGAGGAAGGGTGGTCGGTGGCAGAAGTGCTCGAGCACCTGTCGCGCGTCGAGAAGGGGATTGCGAAACTCGTTGCGCTGAAGGTGGGCGAGATGCAGATGCAGCCCGAGCCGCCGCGCGAGGCCGCCGCAATGGTGCCGGTCGATCTCGCCAAGTTCGCCCTCGTCGAGATACCGACCGCCCGACTGACGGCGCCGGAGCGAGTTGCGCCGCTTGGGGAGATGTCCTCGGAAGACGCGCGGACGGCGCTGCTCGAGACCCGTGGAGTCCTGCTCGACCAATTGCATGCGGGCGACGGCCTGGCCTACTCATCGGTCCTGCATCCGCATCCGTTCCTCGGGGAGCTCGACCTGTATGAGTGGGTGCATTTCGTTGGGGCTCACGAACGTCGGCATCTGGCACAGGTGCGGGCCATCGCCGCGCATTTCACTGAGTCCTGAGCCCCATGACCGACAACGCGTTGCAGTACCCAGTCGGGCGATTCACCGAGCCGTCGACGGTCACGGCAGCGCTGCGCGATGCCGCGATCGACGAGATTGCTGAGCTTCCCGCGGCGATGAGGTTCGCCGTGGACGGACTCACTGATCATCAACTCGAGACACCGTATCGCGACGGCGGCTGGACGGTGCGGCAGGTGGTGCATCACGTCGCGGACAGTCACATGCACGCCTATCTCCGCATGAAGTTCGCGCTGACTGAAGAGAGCCCGACCATTCGCCCGTACGACGAGGCCGCCTGGTCGCTGCTGCCGGATGTCGCCGCGATTCCGATCGGCGTCAGTCTCTCCTTGCTCGATGGAATGCACGCGCGCCTGGTGTCGTGCCTGCGCGGAACATCGGCGTTGCAACTGCGCCGTCCGTTCGTGCATCCGGAGCTCGGTCCGCAACCGATCGAACTGTCGTTGCTGCGCTACGCGTGGCATGGGCGGCATCATGTGGCACATGTCACATCGCTTCGCACGCGGATGGGCTGGTGAGTGTTGCGGCGCAGCCGTTGGACGCAGGTGGCGTTGCGGTTGCAGCCGTGACGGCGCCAATTCTGTTCTTCGATGGCGAATGCGGATTTTGCGACGGTGCTGTCCGGTTTGCCATGTCACGCGATGCGCACGGCCGACTCTACGCGGCGACGTTGTCCGGTGAAACCGCCCGGCACGCGCTGACGCCGTTTGCATCGATGCTGGCGGGTGTCGATTCCACAGTGCTCTATCTGCCAGCCACCGCGTCGCGCCGGGCGTCGGTCGAGGTGCACTCCGACGCAGCGCTGTCGGTGCTCCGCCTGCTGGGGGGGATCTGGGGCGTGCTCGGTGTCGTGGGCGGGCTGGTGCCCCGCGTTCTTCGTGACAGCGCGTACAAGGCGTTTGCGAAACGACGGTTCCAGCTGTTCGGGCGCGTCGAGGCCTGTCAGCTCTGGCCCCCTGAGTGGCGCGCGCGCATCCTGCCGTGAGGCTCGTCCTGGCGGCGCTGATCGGAGGCGGAGTTGCGACAGCGGTACGAGGGCTACTTCTCGTGGTTCGGTCGCTACACGGTCGCTACACGGTCGACCCGGTTCGAGGAATCATCACACACCGCATCGAGGGGAGTCTGTGGCCAAGCTGGCGGAACACGGTGCAGGAGCGCCCGTACGAGATTCGGAAAGACACGCTGTTTCTGGGCGATCAGGTGCGCTCACGTCGGGTGCTCGTTCGCGTGCGATGAGCGGCCGTCTGCTCCGTGGTGCGGCACTGCTGATCGTGCTCTCCGCCTGCACACGCACGGCGGCCAGCACGGCTGTGAGCGCGAGCGGAGATCGGCCGTTGCTGCTGGTGGTGGTTCGCCACGGCGAGAAGGCGCCGATGCCGGCCAACGATCCGGTGCTGAGCGCCGCAGGCATGGCGCGCGCCGCGTCGCTGGACTCTGCGCTGCGCAGCGTCTCCGTGACCGATGTCGTCGTGAGTCAACTGCAGCGGACGCGCCTGACGGCGTCGGTCTTCATTGCGCGAACGAATCCCGTGGTGCACGTCGTGCCGATTGGTGCGGCGGGTGTTGCGGCCCATGTGCAGGCGCTGGCGGATACGGTGCGCGCCATCACACGGACCGCCGGACGCGGCGGCGTGCTGGTCGTGGGGCACAGCAACACCGTGACGCGGATCGTTGCAGCGCTCGGTGGTCCGCCTGCGCCTGAGCTGTGCGATTCGCAGTACAGTCAGTATTTCCTGCTGCGCGGGCCGCTCGGCGGTTCGGTCGCGCTGACCCGAACCACCTACGGGGCGCCCGACGCCGCCGATCCCACCTGCGCGTCGTCGATGCAAGGCGCGCGGTAACCGCAGCAGGTGTTGACGTCAGGCGGCCGCGGTCCGCAGTTCGTGCGTGTGCGTGACGTCGGTGGCGGTGGAGTCGACCAGTCGCAGAACATGTGTCGCGATGTGCAGTGCCGCATCGGGGCGGGCAAGACGCAGCGCCGCCATGGATGCGCGTCGCAGTGCGGTCGGCGCGTCGCGCCCCACCAGCCAGGCGTGCAACGCAGCCGTCACCGCCAGTGGTGATGGCGCCCAGATCCCGGCTCGGCCGCGGGTGACGAAATCGACATT
The DNA here is from genome assembly GCA_031423355.1 of Gemmatimonadaceae bacterium. Lineage (GTDB taxonomy): Bacteria > Gemmatimonadota > Gemmatimonadetes > Gemmatimonadales > Gemmatimonadaceae > JACMLX01. The sequence continues at coordinate 13,099 of JANPFJ010000375.1, forward strand.
GCCCGTCTCTTGCCCTGGAATCGCGCCGAAGAGAATGACCGGGCATCCGCTGGCACAGGCTTCACTGATCGTGCCCGGTCCGGCCTTCGTCACGAGGACGGATGCGGCGCGCACAAGTTCAGCGAAATTCGTGACGAAATCATAGACGTGCACCGTGCCTTGCCACCGCCTGGCGCGAAGACGTGCCGCCAGCGCCGCGTTGCGCCCCGCGACGACGGCGACATCACATGGGAGCTGAGCGCGGTCAATCGCGACGCTCAACGCTTCCAGCGGGCCGATGCCTTCTGCACCGCCGGCGAGCAGGATCGTCGGCCTGCAGGTGGCCCAGCCGAGCTGCTGCTGCAGGCTGGATCTTTCACCTGGCATGGCGATGAACGCCTGCGACACGGGCACGCCCACCACCGCCAGCCGTTCGCTCTCGACGGCGCACGCCACCGCACGATCGCGGGCGGCGACGGTTGGGACGATCGTGAGATCCGCGCCCGGATTGTACCACGACACATGCCCGGAGATCAGGTCGGTTACGACGACCACGATCGGCGTGTCGGGAAACACGCGACGGAGCGGCGCCGTGAGCAAGGGATGCGTCGAGACGATGACGTCCGGCGTGCTGCACGAGGCCGCGATGTTCAGAAACGTCGGACGCATGAGGGGCCACGCGAGCCGCTCGGCCAGCGCAGCACGCCGAGGGGTATTCGTCAGTCTGAACCCACCGCTCCACAGCCACGGCGCCCGTTCGATCACGAGGGGATAGGTCCGGCTCAGCTGGCGGAATGGCCACCGCGGACAGAGCGCGAACGGGTCGACCAGCGTCGTGACGATGTCTGGTCGGCTGACGGCCAGCGCATCCCGAATCGCCGTCGCCGCAGCACGGTGCCCGCCACCGGTGTCGGAGAACGCAATCAGAACTGAGCTCATGCCGCCGTCATCGTTGCGGCCACCCGTTGCGGAGCGGTGAACGCCTCCGTGATCGGCGCCCCCGCGTACCGCAGCGGAATGGGAAGCCCAAGGGCCCAGAGCACGGTCGCCGGGACGTCGAGGATCGACAGTGTGTCCTCGAGCTCCTGTGCATGGACGCCTGCACCCTCGAGGAAGATCGGGATGGTGCAGTCGAGCGGATGGGCGCTGTCGTGGTGGGTCGGAACGCGGCCACCACCGCCGTGATCAGCGAGCGCAATCAACAAAGTGTTCTCCCGGTCACTTTCGAGTTCACGCCGCAACGCACCAAGGGCGTGGTCCATGCGGGCCACGGCTGCGAGGTACGGAAGCGACATCCAGCCCGTTCGGTGACCGATGGCATCGCAATCCGGCCAATGGATGATGATGAATCCGTCGCGTTGCGTCCGCAGGGTGGGGAGAGCCGCGGTCAGCAGTGCATGGGCGTTCGCGGGCACGAAGTGCGCCGTGGAGAGCCCGAGCGCCGCGACGATGCGGCGTGCGAGCGGCCGAATGAGCCAGGGGACCTGTCGCACGAAGCCGGTACTCGGCAAGCCCGCCGCAGCGACCACGTGCGGCACGGTCATCAGGGCGCGCGATGGATCGGGCACCCGGAACCGGTCGGAGTCGACGCCATGTTCCGCCGGGCCCACACCAGAGAGGAGGGACGTCATCGCCACCGCGGTCACGCTTGGGAGCACGGTCGTCGCGTCCACGGTGTGCGCACTGGCGTCGCGCAGCGCGCGGAGGTTCGGAAATCGGGGATCGCCGACCAGGTCGGCGCGCAGGCCGTCGAGAACCAGAACGACAACGCGGCGGGCCGCCGGTGGCGTGGTGACGAATGAGGTACGAAGCGGCATCGCCATCCTCAGGGTGGAGGTTTCCTGAAGAACCGCCCTCGAGGTCGCGGTGCGGTGATGGTGGTGTGCCGGATTGGTCACGGAGCGGTGAGCGGACGGCAACGACTGGCTCGGCCGACGCTTGTGCCCCCGCCGTCTCTGGTGAGGATTTGAGGCAGTTCGCTGGCATTCGACGGTGTTCGTCGCCCCGACACTTTCTGGTCGGCGCCGCGTACTGTCCACCGGCCCGTTGCGGCATCGATCCGCTGCGGGGTCACCTCCCCGTCACTCAGGACTCATTCATGCGCTCTGCTCTTCGATTGGTTGCCACGGCTTCAGTGATGTTCGCCGCCGTGGCGCTGGCTCCTGTTGCCACCCACGCGCAAGGGCGTGTCGTCACCGGCACGTATACGGTCAGCATCGAGAGCCCGCAGGGCCCGGTCAAAGCGGTGCTGGTTCTCAAGAAGGTCAATGGCGAATTCGCCGGGTCATTGCTGGCCGATGGATTTCCGGAACTGCCGATCGCCAAAGCCGTCCCAACCGATTCGAGCATCGTGGTCACGGCTGACACGCCGGATGGCGGTGTGACGGTGACGGTCAAGTTCAGCGCGACCGAAAAGGTCACTGGGTCGGTGCTGTACCAGGGCATGGACATGCCGATGACAGGGACATTCACGCCAGGTGATGCCAAGCCGGCCGGTGGCGCGCCTGACTCGGCATTCGCCGTCCGCGCGGTGTCGCCGCCTACAGCATCACCGGTGGCACAGCGGCGCGCCTGACCAGCGGCATCACGCCGCTGCGACATGCTTCGCGTTGCCACGATCCATGGGGCGGAAGCGATCGGGCTCGTGCCGGACATCGGGTCGCTGCCGGCGCAGTCGTGGCAGCATCTCGATCCAGGGGCGCCGGCTGTCGGGATCACGGGGACAGGGGGAGCGCGGTGAGAATGCAGACAGTGCGTCGGGTAATGGTGGTGGTCGCGAGCGCGCTCGTGGCGCTGGTGATGCACCCGGTGCCGGCGGAAGCGCAGGCGTCGGCGGCCGAGAGTGTCGCGCAGATGGCGGTCGTCAATGAGCTGTTCGATGCGATGCGGGCGGGCGACAGCGCGCGGGTCCGGGCCGTGTTCCACCCGCAGCTGACCTCGATGGTCAGTTCGGATGTCGGGCGTGATGGCGTGGCGCGGGTTCGGCTGACGCCGGTGGATGGGTTCGTGAAGACGATCGGCACACCGCACGCTGACATTTACGACGAGCGGCTGTTCAATCCTCGGGTGCTGATCGATGGCACGCTGGCGTCGGTGTGGGTGGACTACTCGTTCTATCTGGGGAAGACGTTCAGCCAGTGCGGCGTGGACATCTTCCATCTGGCCAAGGTGGGGGAGGTGTGGAAGGTCGTGGCGCTGTCGGACACGCGGCGGACGACCGGGTGCGCGCGGTAGCGGGGACGGAGTTCCTCGGGGGACGGGGACGGAGTTCCTCGGGGGATGGGGACGGAGTTCCTCGGCGGGGGCGTCCAGCCGAGCGCATGAGTCGGATGCACCGGGCTCTGTGCAAATGACTGACCGGTCAGTATCGTAAGGCATGCCCACGCCGGTCGCGATACGCCAAGGATCCGCTGAATGACTGACCCGTCAGTCACTCGTTCACGCCGTGCGTCCGTGAAGGCCGATACGCGGCCCCGACGCCCCGTCGAGGAGCGCGAGGCACAGATCATCGACGCTGCCTTCACGGCTTTCGCCGCGGGCGGGCTCGATGAGACGCGGCTCGAAGACATCGCGCGACTCGCCAACGTGGCGAAGGGCACCATCTATCTCTACTTCCCGAACAAGGAAGCGCTGTTCCGCGAGATGATCCGGCGCACGGTCCTTCTGCGACTGGATGAGCTCGAGCGCGCGCCGCACGATGCCGACGCGCTGACCGACTTCACGCGCGTGGTGCGCAGCTACTGGGAATACATCAATGAGCCCCAGTTTCCGGTGCTCTATCGCCTCGTGACCGGCGTGCTGCCGCGCCTGCCCGAGCTGAGTCAGTTCTTTGCCGAACGCGTGTCATTGCGCTGGCAACGCCTGCTGCAGTCGTGCGTCGATGCATGCGTGGAAGGCGGTGTCTTTGGCCACGAACAATCGGCGGGGGCCGCGCGCATGCTGCATGCCCTGCTGATGCAACATGCGCTGATGCGTGCCAACCCGACGATGTCCGATGCGATCGGCCTGCAGAACGCCGACGCGGTGATGGATCGCGTCCTCAGTTTCTTCCGCGCGGCCATGCGCCCGACGACGTCCACTCGCAACCCGACCGATGCTTCGACACATTGAGTCTGTCGCATGCCGGGCACTCTGGCTGTTGGCCGCGACACTCGTGGTCACGCCGCCCGTACTGCGGGCGCAGACTGCACAGTCTCCGCTCGCGCTGACGCTCGGTGAGGCCGCGCGCCTAGCCGCGCGTCAGAGCCTGCCCACCCAGGCCGCCCTGCTGCGCGCGGAAGCGGCCGACACGCGGGTCCTGCAGCGTCGTGCCGATCTGCTGCCGACCATCAGCGGCGCTGCGGAAACGAACAGTCGGTCGTTCAACACGGCGACCCTCGGTCTCGACTTTCCATCGCTCCCTGGGCAGCCACCCTTCTTCGACCCGCAGGGCGAGGTGGTTGGCCCCGTGCCGGTGACGGATTTCAGGGCGCGCATTCAGCAGAACATCTTCGACCCGTCCGTCAACGCCCGCTTGCGCGTGGCGCGGCAGCAGTCGCTGGCGCTGCGCGTGGAGTCATCGGCGGTCGGGGCCAACGCCGCCACACAGGCCGCGATCGCCTATGTGCGTGTGCTGCGCTCGCAAGCGGTGTTCGATGCACGCTCCGCCGACTCGACGCTGGCTTCGGACCTGTTGCGGATCGCGCGCGAAACGCTGCGTGCGGGCACGGGCGTGGCCCTCGATGTGACGCGCGCCGAGTCGCAGCTGGTGTCCATCCGCTCGCAGCTGATCGGTGCGCGCGTTGAACGTGACAAGGCGCTGCTCGAGCTGCGATACACGCTGAATGTGCCGCCAGATCTTCCGGTGACGCTGACCGACGCGCTCGACGACGAGGACACACAGCTGCCAACCGAGACCGATGCCCTGGCGACGGCGTTGACCCGGCGACCGGATCTGGCGGTGCTGGATGCACAGTTGTCGTCGGCGCGGCTGTCGGAGCGGGCGGTGCGCGCTGAGCGCTTGCCGAGTGTGAGCGCCGTGGCCGACAACGGGTTCATCGGCAAGAATCCCGGAAACCTGCTGAATACGTGGACGTGGGCGCTGCGCGTTTCGGTTCCGGTGTTTGACGGCCTGCGGCGGGAATCACGGATTCGCGAACAGGGCATCGCGGAGCGTGAGGTTGAGACGCGACGCCGGGAAATCGTCTCGCAGATCGGCTATGACGTGCGGACGGCACTGCTCGATGCGGCCGCGACGCGCGAGGCGGTGGCTGCGGCGCGGGAGCGTCTGAAGCTGGCCGAGCAGGAAGTGGCGCAGGCGCGCGATCGCTTCACGGCGGGAGTGTCAGGCAATCTCGATGTCACGCAGGCATTGCTCGGCCTCAGTGGTGCCCGTACCCAGTTGGTCGACGCCATGGCGTCACGTCAGCTCGCACGCGTAGTCATCGCCCGGGCGCAGGGCACACTCACGTCGCTCCGTTAACGGACAGGAAACAGTCATGGCCGCACACACCCGCGCTGCATCCACCAGCCGCGATTCGAACGATGACAGGACGACAGCGCCGGCGCAGACGCGTGCGGCCGAGGCTCCGAAGAAGACGAGCCTTCTTCCCTTCATTCTTGGCATCCTCGCACTCCTCGGCGGATTCTGGACGTTCAGGACGCTGTCGTATGCCAGGACGCACGAGAACACCGACAATGCGCTGATCGATGGGCATGTGCTGCCGGTGCTTGCGAAGGTGGGTGGGTTCGTGACGAAGGTGTCGGTGCGCGAGAACGATCAGGTCGCGCTCAACGCCGCGCTGGTCACGATCGACGACCGGGAATTCGTGGTGCGGTTGGCGCAAGCCGAGGCCGATCTGGCAGCGGCGCAGGCGACCGGAGGCGGTCGCGGTGCCGGCACGGGCCAGGCGCAGGCGATGGTCGACAACGCGTCCGCGCAGACCGCAGTGCAGAATGCCAATGTCGATGCCGCGCGCGCGCAGGTGGTGAAGGCGGAGGCGGATCTGGCGCGCTACACCGACCTGGCTGCGAAGAACATCGTCAGTCAGCAGCAGCTGGATGCGGCCAAGGCGCAGGCCGCCGCGACGCGGGCGCAGCTGGTGGCCGTGCAACGGCAGGCCACCGCTGCCGACGCCAATGTCGAGGGCATGCAGGCCGGCGTGCGACTGGCACAGGCGCGGTTGAGTGCCGCCGCGGCGTTCCGCGACAACGCTGCGTTGCAGCTGTCTTTCACGAAAATCACGGCACCCGCCTCCGGCGCGATCAGCAGGAAACTCGTCGAAGTGGGCCAGCTCGTTCAGCCAGGCCAGACGTTGATGAACATCGCCTCGGATACCGGCCTGTTCATCACGGCGAACTTCAAGGAGACGCAGCTCGACAAGTTGCGCATCGGTCAGGCAGTGGAGCTTGAGGTTGATGCCTACGATGGCGCGAAGATCGAGGGCGTCATCGAGAGCATCAGTGCCGCAACTGGCGCACGCTTCACGCTGCTGCCGCCGGACAACGCGAGCGGGAACTTCACCAAGGTGGTCCAGCGCGTGCCGGTTCGCATTCGAATCACGAAAGGGCTCGACGCCACGCGTCCGCTGCGTATCGGGCTGAGCGTGATCGCGCACGTCAGCACCAAGTAGTCCCGGACCGCCGACGCGACTCGAATGACCACCGCCGCGCTTCCCTCCATCGGCTCCTCCTCCGAGGCGGTCGATCCGTACCGCAATCGATACTGGATCGCGGCTGCGGTGACGCTGGCTGCAGTGCTGGAACTGGTCGATACGTCGATCGTCAACGTTGCCGTGCCGCACATGATGGGCAACCTCGGTGCGACGCTCGATGAGATCGCGTGGGTCAGTACCGGCTATATCATCGCGAACGTGATCGTGATTCCGATGTCCAGCTGGCTGGCAAACTGGTTCGGGCGCCGCAACTATCTGACCGCCAGCATCCTGCTCTTCGTTGCCGCGAGTTTCTTCTGTGGCGCGGCGACCGGCCTCTGGTCACTGGTGTTCTGGCGTATCGTGCAGGGGCTTGGCGGCGGCGCGCTGCTCAGTGTCGCGCAGGCCACACTCTTCGAGGCGTTCCCGCCGGACGAGGTGGGCAAGGGGCAGGCGATTTTCGGGATGGGTGTGATGGTCGGCCCGACGCTCGGGCCCACACTCGGCGGCTACATCATCGACTACTACGACTGGCCCTGGATTTTCTACATCAACGTGCCGCTGGGACTCTTCGCCGCGGCCATGGTGTGGAACTTCGTTCGTGACTCGAAGAATGCTGTGCGCGCCACCAAGATCGATGCCCTCGGGATCCTGCTGTTGGCGACCAGCATCGGGACGCTGCAGTTCATGCTCGAGCGTGGCGAGCGGAATGACTGGTTCGACAGCGGTTTGGTGATCACGCTGGCCATCGTCAGTGCGCTCACGATGGCCGCCTTCATCTGGCGCGAGCTCACGTTCGAGCAGCCGATCGTCAATCTGCGCGTCCTCAAGAATCGACAACTCTGGGTGGGCGTGGTGTTTGCCGCGGCACTCGGGCTGGCGATGTACGGATCCATCTTCGTGCTGCCGGTCTTCCTGCAGCAGTTGCATGGCTTCACCGCCTGGCAGACGGGCAAGGTCATTTTCCCGGGCGCGCTCGCGAGTGCCTTCACGATGGCGATCATCGGCCGCAACGCCAACCGGATGGACGCACGCTACACCGTCCTGATCGGCGTCGCGATGTTCGGGACCTGCATGTGGTGGCTGTCAGGGCTGGCGCTGGACGCCGGCGCCGATGATGTGTTCTGGCCGCTGATCCTGCGCGGCGTCGGCATGGGGCTGATCTTCGTGCCGCTGACGAATGCGAGTATGGCCGACCTCGCACCGCAGGACGTGCCGCAAGGCACGGCACTCTTCAATCTCACCCGACAGCTGGGCGGTTCGCTCGGCATTGCGGTGATGGCAACGCTGCTCTCCCGGTTCACGTCCTCATCGCGTGCCAACCTCGTGCAGCACATGAATGCGGGTGATCCGGAGGTCGTGCAGCGCGTCGCGATGTTGTCGCGCACGTTCGTGGCGCGCGGCTCGGATGCCACGACAGCGGCGGCGCAGGCCTATCGCGTCATGGAGCGGCAGGTGCTGGCGCAGGCGAGCGTGATGTCGTTCTCGAAGATCTATCTCATCAGCGCCTGCGTGATGGTGCTCGCACTGCCACTCCTGCTGCTCTGGCGCACCGGGCGCAATCGCGCTGGCCTGGCGGCGGCGGATCTGCACTGAGCCAGACGGGCCTGTCAAGGCGTTGCTGATGGAGGTCGCGCGCGACAGTTTGCCGTTCTGCGCGCCGCTCCGTTTCCCAATCAGCTGACTGATGGCCCCATCACTCGTTTCGACCGTCGCACGTGAACTTGCGCTCCCGGTGTCATCGGTCGAGCGGACTCTCGAACTGTTCGCCGAGGGCAATACGCTGCCCTTCATCGCGCGCTACCGGAAGGAGGTGACCGGTGGCCTGGACGAGGTGCAGCTGCGCGACGTGCGCGATCGGGCGCAGTATCTGACCGAGCTCGAGGAGCGCCGCGCGGCCGTGGTCAAGAGCATCGATGAGCAGGGCAAGCTCGACGACAAACTGAAAGCGGCGATTGTGGGAGCGGTGACGAAGCAGGCGCTCGAAGACCTGTACCTGCCATACAAGCCAAAGCGGCGGTCCCGGGCCATCATCGCCCGCGAGCGTGGGCTTGGGCCACTGGCCGAGCAGCTCTGGGCTGGATCGATCGATGATGCTGCCGCGCGCGAGGCGGCCGGGCGTTTTGTCGACGCGGCGAAGGAAGTCGCCGATGTGGATGCCGCCCTCGCCGGCGCCCGCGACATTCTGGCGGAGCAGGTGGCGGAGGACGCGGCGGTGCGCGGCTGGATCCGTGAGGTCACCCGGACGAAGGGGGCGGTGAAGAGTGCGCGCTCCTACGGTCGCACCGAGGAAGTATCGAAGTTCTCGGATTATTTCGACTTCCGTGAACCACTTGGCACCATCCCCTCGCACCGCGTGCTGGCCATTCGTCGCGGTGAAACGGAAGGGGAACTGGTCTGGAGCGTCGAGGCGCCACTGGTGGACATTGCCCCACGCCTGCAGCGCGACGTGATCGGAAGCCGAAAGGCCGTCGCATTGCTCGGGGCTGTGGCCGATGACGCCTACAACCGGCTGCTGGCACCGAGCATCGAGGTGGAGCTGCGCCTCGAACTGAAGACGCGCGCCGATGAGGAAGCAATCATCATCTTCGGCCGTAACCTCGAACAGCTGCTGCTGTCGGCGCCTGCCGGCGAGAAGAGCGTACTGGGCCTGGATCCAGGCTTCCGGAGCGGGGTCAAGATCGCACTGGTGAGCAGAACCGGTGCGTTGCAGCACACGGATACGCTGTACCTGCATCAGGAAGATCGCTTTGCGGCAACCGTTCGCGCTGTCGTCGCGCGCTTCAAGCCCGAGCTGATCGCGATCGGCAATGGCACCGCGTCGCGTGAGACGGAGAACCTGGTTCGTGCCACGCTCCGCGAACTCGAGCCACCGGCACCGACGGTGGTGGTGGTGAGCGAGGCGGGCGCCTCGGTGTACTCGGCCAGCGACGTGGCGCGTGAGGAGTTCCCCGAGCTCGACGTCTCGATCCGCGGCGCGGTCTCGATCGCGCGTCGGCTGCAGGACCCGTTGGCCGAACTGGTGAAGATCGATCCGAAGTCGATCGGCGTCGGACAGTACCAGCACGACGTGAACCAGCCCAAGCTGCGCCAACGCCTGGACGACATCGTGGAAAGCTGCGTGAACCGCGTCGGTGTCGAAGTGAACACGGCGTCTGCCCAGCTGCTGGCCTACGTCTCAGGTGTCGGCCCGGCGCTGGCACAGTCAATTGTCGCGGCACGCGACGCGAAAGGTGGCTTCACGGCGCGCAAGGATCTGCTGGACGTGCCGCGCCTTGGCGCAAAGGCATACGAGCAGGCGGGTGGATTTCTTCGGGTGCGGGGTGGCGCGCATCCGCTCGATGCCAGCGCCGTCCATCCCGAGCGCTATGCACTGGTCGCGCGCATGGCCAAGGATCGTGGCGTGACATTGCAGGAGTTGGTCGGCAACGAAACCGTCTTGTCCTCGCTCGATCTCGCGCCGTACGTCTCGGACGACGCAGGTCTTCCCACGCTGCGCGACATCGTGGCCGAGCTCCGCAAGCCTGGTCGTGATCCGCGAGAAAGTTTCGTGCCGCCGGCCTTTCGCGATGACGTGACGGAGCCGAAGCACCTGAGCGCGGGGATGGTCCTCGAGGGCGTCGTGACGAACATCGTCGCGTTCGGCGCCTTCGTGGACATCGGGGTCCACCAGGATGGTCTGGTGCATGTGAGCCAGCTCTCCGACCGCTTCGTGAAGGATCCGAACGACGTGGTCCAGGTGGGGCAGAAGGTGACGGTGACCGTGCAGGGCGTCGACCTGGCCCGCAACCGGATCGCGCTCACGATGAAGACCGGCGCGAAGCCTGCGGCAACGGCCACGACCGCGCCGGCCTCCACCGGTTCCGCGAAGGCCCGGACACCCCGCCCGCAGCCTGCACCGTCCGCGCCGCCGGTTCAGCCCGGCAAGGGGTGGGTCGCACCAAACGGAATTCGCTTCAAGTAGCCAGATCGAGCGGTGCGGATGCCGCCACGTCTGGTGACGGGGATTATCCTCTATCGTCCCATCGAGGAGCGGCCGCCCAGCGTGGCCGCGTCGTCGTGATGTGGCAGTCCAGCACCCCCACAGCCTCAGCATGCACTCTTTGAACTGCGATGGATGGCTGCGCCGGGTCACGCGCGCGGCGCTGCTCGTCGCCGCGTTGCCACTGTCCCTGGTCGCACAGGTTCGGCGCCCCGATCCCGTCCCGATCGGTCCGCGTGCGGCGGGCAAGCTCCCCGAACAGCGCACCGAAATCCTGCTGGGTGGCGGCATCGTCAACCTGAACGAGGCGAACGCCACCAAAGCCATGATGCCGGTAGGGTCGCTCGGGTTCAGGCGCCAGATCACACCCGAGTGGCTCTTCCTCGGCGTGTCGGTCGATCTCGGTCGCACGTCCATCGACGGCACCTTTTTCCCATACGAAAAACGCGCGATTGGCGACACGATCCAGTATCTGGTCGTCGACGGCAGCGCGATGATGGTGGCTGGCCGCGTGACGGCTGATGTGCTGTGGCCGCTCGATGACGATGAGAAGTACCATGCGGGTGTGGGTGGCAATGGTGGCATGTACGCAATGCTTCCGTCGGGCGCGGGCAGCTCGTTCGTCGCACCCACGTTCGGTGCATCGCTGATCGGACAGGCCGATCTCACGTCGAGATTCGGCCTCGCGGCCAGCTTCGGCTTCACACAGTTCATGGGTTTCGATCGCGAGAAACTGCGTCCCAGTGATCCAGCGCTGGCGGACCCTGTCTTCCGCACGCCGCTGATCGCTCCCGCAGACGGCGTGAAGAGCTTCGGCGGTACGAGGCTCATCGTCAGCATGACGTACCGTCTTGGCGTGAAGAAGACCCCCGGAGGCAAGAAGTGACTATCCGACGAGTTTTTGCTGCGCTGGCTGTCGCCGCGTTGGTTGCGGCCTGTGGTGATGACGGCACCGTGACGCCGCAGGGAGGGCAGGCATTCGACGCCGCGTTCACTCCGGTTGCGGCGGTGCGCTACCCCACGTTGGTCGCGCGGGCCTATGGACGCACGGTGAACAACGGGGCTGTTGCCGACTCGCTCGTCGGGGAAGTCACGCTGCTGAAACAACTCGATGGACGGGCGCGGTATCAGTTCTACATCGTCAACGGCCTCGATTCGAGCGCGACCCCGGTGTCGCACCGACAGTGGATCATCCGCACCGACACCTTGCTCGATGCGAATGGTGGGCTGACGTCACCGGTCGATACGAACCGCAGTGCCGGCGTGCGTGATTTCTGGCGCGGCGCCTTCTTCGGGCAGAAGCTCCGCTTTGCCGTCACGCTGTCGGCCGCAGACTCGGCGCAGCAGCGCGGCGCCTGGCTGGTGCTCACCATTCAGGCCGACTCCACCCGCACCGTCTACAACGATTCGACCCCGCGCCCGCTGTTCGTGCGGTTCCGCGACCAGAAGGGGACGGTGACGCGCGATGATGATGCGATTGCGCCCGATACGCTGCGCGGAAGCTTTGGCGAATTCCTCAGTCCCACGCGACGGACGACGTATGCGGTGGGCGGAAGCGGCACGCTGGCGTTCTGGGACGTCGCCACCAACGGCAAGCCGGCCATCCGCATCGATTTCGCAGGGCTCCGCAAGCCGCCGCGCGGGTACTTCTACCAGCCGTTCATCATCGACAGTCTCTCCGGCATCGCGTACGCCTGGGGCCAGGCCTACGACGCGAAGGGTGAGTCGTTGGCGAACGCCGACCTTGCGGCGGACAGCATTCTTCCCGTGTTGCGCGCCGTGCAGCCATCGAACGACGTCATCGGGCAGGCTGAAAACTACTCCCGCGTCGACCTGATTCTCGAGCCGAAGACGGCAGCGCCCCTGCTGCGCGCCGGGCTCACCAGCTACAGCACGATGAGTGTGCAGCGTGCGGAGATTCCGGCGGCGCTGCGCAGCAAGCGAGCCGCGTTCGGTGCGGCACAGGTGATCGTGACTCGCGGCACGCAGGGTGGCGCACGGGCGCCAAATGTCGGCGTGGTGATTCAGGGGCCGGGATTCAACTTCAACGCCCTGATCGGCAACAAGAACACCGACAGTACCGGCACGGCGCAGTTCACTGGTGTGCCGCCGGGTGAAGTTCGCGTGATCGCGATTCCGTTCGGTGGTGCGATCGTCGACAGCCGCGCGACGATCTTGTCTGGTCAGACGACGACGGTTCGACTGGTCGTGCCGTAGGCGGGGAACTCCGGTGGTGCTGGCTGTTGATCCGGGCGGCGCGATCTGATCGCGTCGCCCGGATTGCATTCAGCCACTAACTCTCGCGCAGCGCCGCCATCGGGGTCTCGCGAAACACCTCGCGCCCGGTCAGGATGCCGACCAGAACCGTGATGAACAGCAGCAGTCCGGCAATCGCGAGTGCCGGCGCCCACGCCATCACGAACGGCACCTTGAAGCTGAAGCGTGCGAGACCCCATGCACCGCCGATGCCAAGCAGCATGCCGGCCAGCGCACCGAGCAGGCCGAGTACCGTGTACTCGCTGACCATGATGCGTCCGATCTGTGCGCGTGTCGCACCGAGCACCTTGAGCAGCACCCCTTCGCGCAGTCGCTCGCGGCGCGTCGCGGCGACGGCGCTGATCAGGACGGGCACGCCCATGATCAACGCAAACACGGCCATGAACCTGATTGCGCTGCTGACCTTCTCGAGGATGTTGCCGATGGTGCGCGTGATCAGCGAGATGTCGAGCGAGCTGACGTTCGGGTACTTCCTGACGACATCGCGTTGCAGCGTGGCGACGGCGCTGTCGCCGCTGACGCTCGCGATCACGGCGAACTGTTTCGGCGCCTCGTCGATGGCCTTCGGCTCGAAGACCACGAAGAAGTTCGGTTCGAAGCGTGCGAAGTTCACCTTGCGGGTGCTCGCGACGACGGTCCTCACCATCGCTCCCTGCACGTTCCAGGTGAGCTGATCGCCGACCTTGACCATCAATTCCGAGGCGATGCTCTCGTCGATGCTGACGCGGCTCATCCCTGCCGGCGCCGCTGGCGCCTTGTCGAACCACTGGCCCGCGGTCATCGTCTCGCTCTTGACGAGGGTGTCGCGGTACGTGCTGCGATACTCACGGCGATACGGGAACGGTGCCTTGCCGAGCTTTTCGGCCGCGGCCTGAGCGGTGGCAACCGGGATGCCCTTCACCTCACTCAGTCGCATCGTCACGATCGGCACACGCTGCACCAGCTTGTGTCCCGAGCGCGTGATGATGGTGTCCATCCACGGCCCCTGATCGGCCTGCACGTCGTAGAACAGCACGTTGCCGCCGCTGGCCGCTGCGTCAACCGAGAATCGCGTCAACAGGGTGGTCTGCAGCAGATACAGCGTGCTGACGAGAAATGCACCGAAGCCGAGCGACAGCACCACTGACCTGGTCTGATTGGACGGCCGATACAGGTTCGCCACGCCCTGGCGCATGACGTATGGCCAGCCGGCCCGCAGGAGCTTGCGCGCCACCCACATCAGCAGCGATGCACTGCCGAGGAGCAGCAGCAGCACCGCGGCGATCGCCGCACTGATGGCCAGCCCTGCGCGCAGGCTGCCCGCGCGAGAGATCGCCAGCGCGATCACGCTGGCCACGATGCCGAACGTGACCAGCAGGCCGCGCCAATCCTTGTACCACGGCTGTTTCGCACTCTCGTCCACCTCGGTGCGCAAGACCTGCAGCGGCGAGATGTTGCGAACGCCGACCAGTGGACGCATCGCAAAGGCGAGCGCCACCCAGACACCGACGCCCAATCCGGAAAGAATGGCCACCGGCGACAGTGACACGGACACGTCGACCGGCAGCAACTCGCGCACCAGTTGTGGCACTGCCAGCTGAATCGCCACGCCGAGCGCCGCACCAGCGGCCGCACCTGCGAAGCCCATCATCGCTGCCTGAACGCCATAGATGAACAGCACCTGCCCGCTGGTGGCGCCGAGGCAGCGCAGCACGGCGATCGTTTCCTGCTTGCGCCGGATGAACGCATTCACGCCAGCCGAGACACCGATACCACCGAGCAGCAGCGCCACCAGTCCGACCAGTCCGAGGAAGCTGCCGAGCGTATCGATGGCTTCCGTCACACTCGCTTCGGACTCGGCGGCCGTACGCACCCGCAGCTTGAGTTTTTCCAGCCGCGGCTTGCTGCGCGCCGCCCAGGCCGTCGCCTGGATGCCGGGGGGCATCTTGAGCAGCGTCTCGTATGACGCACGTGAGCCGAACGAGAGCAGCCGCGTTTCGTCCATCCATTGCTGCGCCACGAAGACGCGGGGGCCGACGACCGAGATGAAACCGGCGTCGCCGGGCACCTGCTTGATGGTTCCGGCGATGACGAAGGTGGCATAGCCGAGTGACAACGAATCGCCGATGCGGGCGCTCAGCGAGATGAGCAATCCCGGGTCGACCACGACCGCATGTTCCGAGCGGATTCTCGAGTATGCGCTGGCTGGCTCGGTGATCACTTCGCCATACAGTGGATAGGTATTCGTCACGCCGCGCACCTGCACCAGGCGCGTGTTGCCACTGCTGGTGATGGCGGCCATCGACGGAAATTCAACGATCTTCGCGATCGTCATGCCCGAGCGGCCGAGGGAGTCCACCAGTGAGTCGGCCGCCGGCGTCATCCCGGAGCGAGTCGTCAGCGAGACGTCGCCGCCCAGCAGCGATCGGCTCTGCTCACGCACCGACTTCGTGAGGTTGTCGGCGAATGAATCGATGGCCACCAGTGCCGCGACGCCGAGTGCAATCGACGACATGTAGAGCAGCAGCCGGCGGCGCGCCGTCCGGCTTTCCTTCCATGCCAGCGCGGGCAGTCGGCGCCACGGGAAACGTCTGCCAGGCAGCGGAACGCTCACGCCACCGCCTCGCTCACTTCCGGTGACTTCACGGCGCCGGTGTCTTCGATGACCAGGCCGTCGGCCAGGCGAATGCTGCGACCGAGGCGTTTGGCGAGCACCGGATCGTGCGTGACGAGAATGATCGTGGTACCATCTTCGCGATTGAGTTGTTCGAGCAGTTCGACGATGCGGGCACCGGTGGTGCCGTCGAGATTCCCCGTCGGTTCGTCGGCGAAGAGCACACGTGGCCGATTGACGAAGGCACGCGCGATGGCCACGCGCTGTTGTTCACCGCCGGAGAGTTGCGTGGGGAAGTGATGGGTTCGATTCCCAAGTCCGACGCGTTCGAGCAGGTCCCTGGCGCGTGCGTCGCTGTCCCGGATACCACGCAGCTCGAGCGGCACCTGGACATTCTCGAGGGCCGTGAGCGTGGGCACCAGTTGGAAACTCTGGAAGACGAATCCGACGCGATCGCCGCGAAGCCGTGCGCGTGCATCTTCGTCGAGCTTGCCGAGATCGGTGCCGGCGAGGAGCACTGATCCGGTCGTCGGGGTATCGAGACCGGCCAGCAGGCCGAGGAGCGTCGTCTTGCCGCTGCCGGATGGGCCGACGATGGCCAGCGTCTCGCCGGGAGCGACATCGAAGGTCACATTGCGGAGGACCGCCAACGCGTCGCCGCCACTGCGATATTCTTTCGTCAGATTGCGGACCGCGAGCATAGGGGTCGCGCGGCTGGGTGACGACAAACCGGTGTCAGACATGCGGAAGCAGCAGGGAAGTGAGGATCGGGTCGGGAGACGGGCGGTCGCGCGGTGGAGCGTCGGGCTGGGCGTGCTGGCGGTGCTGCATGGTTGTGGCGGCGGCGCTCAGCCGCAATCTGCCGATCGGCCGGGCGGGGCGGGGGCTGATGACTCAACGGTAGCAGGTACACAAACGGCCTTGCCGCCCGGAAGTTCGGTTGATCCGGGTCCTCGGTCGATGGCGGGTGCGGTCCGGGTGCTGTTCATCGGGACGAGCCTGACGGCCGGGTTGGGGTTGACCGACCCTGTCGAGGCATGGCCTGGGCAGATCGGGCGCATCGCCGACTCACTCGGCTACCGCGTCCAGATCCAGAATGCCGGCCTGAGCGGTGAAACGTCGGCGGGAGCGCTGCGGCGCACGGATTGGCTGCTGAAGGACACGGCCGACGTGGTGATCATCGAGACCGGGGCCAACGACGGGCTGCGCGGGACGTCGGTGCCGGAACTCGAGCAGAATCTGACCGGGATCGTCAGGAAGGTGCAGGCTCGGCAGCCGAAGGCGAAGATCATCGTGGTGCAGATGGAGGCGCCCCCGAATCTTGGTGATGCGTATGCCGGCGGGTTCCGGCAGATCTTTCCGTCGGTCGCCAAGGCCACCGGCGCCTCGCTGACGCCCTTCCTGCTGGAGGGGGTGGCGGGGATCGCCAGCCTCAATCAGGCGGACGGGATTCACCCGACGAAAGCGGGCGCCGCGAAGGCGGCGTTGAATGTGTGGCCGGCGATTCGCGGAGTTCTGGACAAGGTTCGCACGGTGGTACCGAAGGTGTGACGGGCGTAATCCGGTGTATTTTGGTGACAGTGCACGAAATCCCCCCGACGGGGCATTACGTCCCCTCACACCAAAATACGGGGACCGCTATATTCGAAGGCTGTGCGATACACGGACCCCCAGAGTTGAGGATGTACTGATATGGCAGTTCCGGCAACGCAGCTTCGTCGCGGGATGGTGATCGTGATGGAGGGCGACC
>JANPFJ010000376.1:0-1882 GCA_031423355.1 Gemmatimonadaceae bacterium
CCGCTTGGCGCGCGTCAGCAAGCTGTTGCTGTTGATCTGCGTTGGGATCGTCGCACTCGTGGCCATTGCTGGCGTGATGCGTGGCTGGCCCGCCATCGAAGTGTTCATGGTTGCCGTGTCACTGGCTGTCGCGGCAGTTCCCGAAGGCTTACCGGCGGTCGTCACCATTGCGCTTGCGGTTGGTGTTCAGCGCATGGCAGCGCGGAATGTGCTCGTGCGGCGACTGCCTGCCGTGGAGACGCTGGGTAATGCCACGGTCATCTGTACCGACAAGACCGGTACGCTGACCACCGGTGTGATGCGCGTCCGCGACGTGTGGGGCGGCGACGGTCAGGAGGTGCTGGCTGCGGCTGCCGCCTGTGCGGACGCCGAACTGGCGGAGGATGGTGTCAGTGGTGTCGGCGACCCCTCCGAGCTCGCCATTCTGATCGCGGCCGCGGAACGTGGCATCCACCGCGGCAAGATCGAGGAGAGCAATCCACGCGTGGAGGTGAAACCGTTCGACACGCTCCTCAAGCGGATGTCGATCCAGCGTGCGGATCGTCGCGTGTACATCAAGGGTGCCATCGAAAGCGTGTTGCCATTGTGCGTGGCGCAGCCGGACGGCGTCGACGCTGCGAACATTGCGATGGCGGAACGTGGCCTTCGCGTCCTGGCGGTGGCGGTCGCGCCTGATGGGGACGAGGCGAATGCGTCGCTCTTGGGTCTGATCGGCATTGCGGATCCGCCGAGGCCAGAGGCCATCGAGGCCATTGCGACGGCGCGCGGCGCGGGCATCACCACCGTGATGATTACCGGTGACCATCCGTTGACGGCGTTGGCCATCGCAAAGGAGCTCGGCATCATAACAGCAAGTGGTGCCGACGGGGACGTGGTGCACGCCCGCGCGACGCCCGAGGATAAGATTCGAATCGTTCGCGAGTGGAAGTCGCGCGGCGCCGTCGTCGCCATGACGGGCGACGGCGTCAACGATGCGCCGGCACTGCGAGAGGCACACGTAGGTATCGCGATGGGGCGGACCGGCACCGAAGTCACACGGGAAGCATCGGACATGGTGCTCGCCGACGACAATTTTGCCAGTATCGTCGCGGCGATTCGCGAAGGTCGCGGCATCTTCGACAATATCCGCAAGACACTCGTCTATCTGCTGTCGGGCAACATGGCGGAACTCACGGTGATGCTGGTGGCGGCGCTGAGCGGCCTGCCGCTTCCGCTCGCACCACTGCAACTGCTGTGGATCAACGTGGTGACGGACGGTGTGCCGGCGTTGGCGCTCGTGCTCGACCCGCCGGAGAAGGACGTACTCATGCGTCCACCGCGGTCGCCGGACGAGCCGATGCTCGGCAGGGCGCAATGGCTGTTCATCGTGCTGACGGGCGTCCTGCAGGCTGCCGTCACGCTCAGCGTCTATTTGTGGGCGCTTGAAACGCGCGAACTGGCGGAAGCACGAAATCTGGCCTTTTCCGTCCTCGTGTTCGGTGAACTCTTCCGCGCCTTCGCCGCTCGGAGCACAGACAAGGTCATCTGGGAGGTCGGCGTGTTCACCAACGTGCGACTGCTGATTGTCGTCGTGCTGTCCGTGATCCTGCAATACTCGTTGCATCACCTCGCGCTAGCGCAACGCGTGCTGGAAATCACGCCGCTCTCGGCGCGCGATTGTGCGCTGACGATTGGCGCCGGACTGGTGCCTGTCACGGTCATCGAACTGACGAAGGTGCTGCGGAGGGCATGGCATGGCGTCAGTGACAGGGACGCACAGTCGTGATCATGTGTGCCGGTGATGCCGCTGTACGGCAAACGTGGGAGCAGGGCGTGAAACGTCAGTCCACTTTCGGGGCCGCGGAGCGCCGCAAACGGAATCGGTGTGACAGGGATGAAGCGC
>JANPFJ010000377.1:0-8459 GCA_031423355.1 Gemmatimonadaceae bacterium
GACTTGTTCATGTGCAGCACCACCGGCTCAGTCGGCAATTTCGTGTGCGTGTAATCGCCGATGCTTACCGGAAAGTCGAGATTGGTCGACGTGTGCCACAGGCCCGGGCTCGAGACGCTGCTCACCTGCAGTGTCTGGAGCGCGGTCCACTGCCGGATGAACACATTCGTATAGACCAGCGGGACCTTCTTCGCGTAGTGCAGTGCGGCCAGTTGCGGCGCGGGAAGGTCGGGGCAGAGATACGGAATGACATGGTGCCAGCAGGCGAGCACCGTGTTGCGTGCGCGCGTTCGGTACAGCTTTCCATTGCGCGCATAGTGAACGTCGACATCCCTGGCCGAGTCCACCGGGCCGTTATGTGTCACGCGCACGACTGTACTGCCGAGTCGCAGTCGGGCGCGCGATGATTTTTCGTCGAGCTTCGAGTAGTCGATCCGTGCCGTCACGATATCGTCGGCGGTGGTGCCGGGTACGGCGTCCGGGATCAGACCGCGCACCAGCAGCCGCGCAATCGACGCATTTCCATCGGGGAAGTGGAAGAAATACGCATCCGACTCGGCGCTGTGTGTCGAGTCGTGATTCTGCCCCGCGCCCGGCGCCTCGTCGAGCCCCATGCCCTGAAAGCCCGGCAACCCGAGGCCAAACGCGTCCTGCGCCGGTACGGCATCCACGCCAAAGCCGAAGAGACCGTGCGTTCGCGTCTGATAGAGGCTCAGCACCCGCGGGTCGAGCCCCCAGAGCTTCGTGACGAAATCGGTGTAGCTCATGCGGGCGAGCTGCGCCTTTTTCGCGGCCGAGTCGAGGCCAGGCATCAGATCGCGCAACTCCGTGTTCAGCTGAATGATTTGCGCCTGGATGTCAGCCGGCAGCGGAGTGCGCGCAAGAAACTCTTGCGTCAGTGTGCGCGACGCGCCGGCGACGAGACGATCTTCCCCGAAGGTCTCGCGATCGAAGAACACGCCAGAGCCGAGCCCGAGCGAGCGATAGAGCTCCTTGTCGAGGACGGTCGCATAGCGCGAGACATCGATGCCAAGGTCGGTGATCAGTGCCTTCGCATTCGCCGAGTATGGCCGCGGGCTGTCGATGGACTGCGTACCGCCGTAGCCGATCCAGGTGCGACCGTCGTGCGTGAACTCGTTGCGCTTGGCATGGCCGCCGAAATCGTCGTGATTGTCGAGCACAAGTATGCGCGCATCGGGGCCGGCCTTCTCTCTGAAGTAGCGTGCGGCGGCCAGCCCGCTGATCCCGCCACCGACGACGATCAGGTCGTACGTCTCCCTGGTGTCGATCGCGTCGTCGAGCGACCAGCCCGCGTCGCGCATGCGGTGCGCGGCCTCGAACGAGCCGGCATGATCACCCCGCAGGCCAGTGAGGGCGGGGGGATACGAACCGTCGGCGATGTCCGGTCGATACGCATACGACTGGGCTCCGGCCTCGCGCGCACCGAGCACGGATACGGCACCGAGGCCGACGGCCACCGTCCCGATGAAGTCGCGGCGGGTGATGTCGCGGAACATGCCGAGCTCGCGGTCGCGGGAAGCGGTCATGGAGGGAAGGGTAGCGGCGGGCTGGCGGTGCGGGCAGGCGGGATCGTCGTGAGTCTGCCGAGGTTGTGTTCCCGGAGTCGTGGCAGGAGGGGCGCAGTCAGGGCGAGTGACCCGTATCTCCGCCTCAGCTGAAAGGGAGTATTTACCCGGGTATATTGACTCCGTGTATATACCCGTATAAAATAGAGACTTCTCCCATTTTCCCTGAGTGCCTCATGGATCGCAAAGCCCTCGCTCGTGCCTACAAGGAATCGCGCCGCCCCATGGGCGTGTATTGCGTGCGCAATCTCCAGACCGGAACGACGCTGATCGGGTGCTCCACCGACCTGCCGTCGATCCTGAATCGCGAACAGACGTCGCTGCGCTTTGGCGGACACCCCAACAGGCGTCTTCAGCAGGAGTGGACAACATTCGGGCCAGATGCGTTCGTGTTCGAGCTGCTCGATACACTCGCGTGGCCTGAGGACTCGCCGTCGTTCGATCCGTCCGCAGACCTGCTGGTGCTCGAAGGAATGTGGCGTGAGCGGTTGCAGCCGAATGGCGAACGGAGCTACACCAGTCTGGCACTGCGGGAGCAGAGGTGAGTGTCCGCACGGTCACGGCATTTCGTGGACAACAGGAGCTGGCCTCGGGGTCGCTGCGTGAGGTTGCGCGGACGGTCTGGCAGGCGCTGAAGAACAGAGCGCCAACCGCGGATGCAGTGCTGATCTTCGATGACGACACCGGACGTGTTGTCGACCTCGAGATGCGCGGCGATGAGAGCGACATGCTGGCGCATCTCGAGGCAACGGCTCCGGCGCGCGTTGAGCTACCGACTGATGCTGCTGGTGCACTCGACGCGTCGCGCGGCGGCGATGCGCCGTCGGAGGGGTTGGCACGGCGCGGGCGCGGGCGGCCCAGGCTTGGTGTTGTGGCCCGTGAAATCACGTTGCTCCCGCGGCACTGGGCCTGGCTGGCATCGCAGCCTGGCGGCGCATCCGTCGCACTTCGACGGCTGGTGGACGCGGCGCGGCACACACACGCCGCGCAGGATCGTGCCCAGGCGGCGCGCGACGCGGCCTACACGTTCATGAGCGCCATGGCCGGTGACCTGACGGACTACGAGGAAGCGATCCGCGCACTCTATCGGCATGACGAAGCGCGTTTTCGTGCGATCGTGGCCATCTGGCCCGCCGACATTCGCGACTACGCGACGCGGCTCGCCTTTCCAGAACGCCAGACTCCCGAGGCTGCAACGTGACCCCGCCATCGATCAACTCACGCAGGAAACAGGTGCTCGTCGATTTCCTTCGTGAAGTCTGGGACGAGGGGGACACCGACGCGTGCGAACGCTTTCTTGCGCCATCGTACACCATTCACCACGACCTTGGCGATCCCTGGGCGGGACAAACACTTGACCTTGCGGGATACCAGGCACGGCTGCGAAATTCTCGCGCACTATTTCCCGATCAGTGCTTCGACGTCGCTGGCCTCTTCGAAGACGGAGACGTCGTCGTGGCGACATGGAGTTGGCGCGCGACGCATCGCGGCGACGTTCCGGGGTTCCCGGCAACCGGAGAGCGCATCACCATGTCGGGGATGACCGTCTGCAGCTTTGACGGTGATGGAATGAAGCGAGGGGCGTCCGAGCAGCTCCGTGTGCGATGGTCGGTGTCTGGACAACGGATCTCCGGCCTTCTATCGTAAAGAAGCATTTGGCAGCAAACGGTGTGAGTGTTCCAAGCCGATGGCACGGACTGCGTTCTGTCGCAGTGCGGACTGTCACTCTGGGGTTACCCCAGGGATCAATGTGAAGCGGTGATTTCGTCGCGGGAGCGACAGTGCGCCATGGCGCACGAGCGCTCACGCAGAGTCAGACTCGTTGGAACACTCCGCCGTCGCTGCGCCGCCATGATGTTTTCTCTCAGGGCCCGTGTTGCCGCCCTCGCGCGGGCGTTCGCCATCGGGTCGCTCGATGTTCCGTCGCTGGTGGAGCGGGGCACAACGGCCACCGGCGAGCCCGCGCGCACGGTACTGCCGCTCGCGGAGAAAGTCGCCGCACGATTTGGTGGAAAGACTCGCCCACGGGTGCGCGAGATCATTGCGCTGCTCACCCAGGATCGACACTGGTTGACTCACCAGCTGACGATCTCGGACACAGCACGCCGTCGTCTCACGCCTCCGTCGCTCAGTGGCGCGGCGGTGATGGTTCCGGCCGCCGCGGCGAGGAGATGGGTACTGCCCTCGATCACCACGACGGCGGCGCTGGCCGAGTGGCTCGGGCTCACAGCGGCGGAGTTGGCATGGTTCAGCAACTGCGCTGCACTCGGCCAGGAGGAGTCCAGCGCCCCGAGGCACCACTATCACTATCTGTTGCGTGCGAAACCGCATGGCGGTGTCCGCGTACTGGAAGCGCCGCAGACTCGACTCAAGGATTTGCAACGGCGGATTCTCGCAGACATCCTGAACCGCATTCCGCCTTGGTACACCGCAGCGCACGGCTTCGTGAAGGGTCGCTCTGTGCGATCGTTCGCGGCCGAGCATGTTGGCCAGGAGGTGGTACTGCGGATCGATCTGGCGGACTTCTTTCCGACCGTCAGCGGCGCACGGGTGCAAGCGCTCTTTCGCACCCTTGGGTATCCGGAGCCCGTGGCTGACGCATTGGGAGGCCTGTGCACCAATGCGACACCGGCGGGCGTATTCAGCCCGAAGCGCTGGCCGCTGATCGACGCGGCCAACCTGCGCGACACTCAACGGCTGTATCGACGTCCGCACCTGCCGCAGGGCGCGCCCACATCGCCGGCACTCGCCAACCTCTGTGCGCATCGACTCGACTGCCGCCTGACCGGGCTCGCGGACTGGGCGGGGGCCGTCTACTCACGCTACGCCGACGATCTCGCCTTCTCGGGCGGTGTTGAGGTGGCGCGGCGGATCGAGTCGTACGCCGCGCAGATCGGCGCGATTGCGAGTGAGGAGGGGTGGCGGGTGCAGCACCACAAGACACGCGTCATGCGTCGCAGTGTGCAGCAGCGGCTGACCGGGCTGGTGGTGAACACCCGGGTCAACGTGACGCGCCGCGACTTCGATACGCTCAAGGCAATCCTCACGAATTGTGTGCATCTCGGCGCAGCGCCGCAGAATCGTGACGGCCGGCCCGACTTCAGGGCGCACCTCGTGGGGCGAATCGCGTGGGTGCGATCGGTGCATCCGGCCAAGGGCGAGCGGCTACAGCGGATCTTTGCGCAGATCAGGTGGTCCGACTGAACTGAAGGCAAGTCCGGCGCGACGATGTCGATTGCTCGTCGCGCGAGCCTCTCGCTCGCCGGCGTGTTGCGCGACGCGAACGACCGTGCTACTCGCGGATGAACGTCTCGGTGTCGTGCGGCCCATCCGGTCGCCGATGCACGGCGAGGAACGCCTCGCCGATCGTCAGTGGATCGAAGGCCGTCCCTGAAGTAACGGTCCCCATCACCGACACCAATCCGACGCGGAGGCCGGTGCCTGTCAGCTCTTCTGCCAGGACCAGCGCCAGACTGCGCAACGCGGCCTTCCCGATGCCAACCGATGTGCCGACGGCCGACGGATAGTGCGCCCATCCGCCACCGGTGAACAGCAGCGTGCCGCTGCGTTGTTGGTTCATCGCCGGGAGCACGGCCTGCACCGCCACCAGTGCACCAACCACGTCAACACGAAGGTCGTTGTCCAGTTGTGATGGCGCGAGTGTGGACGGCGGGCCATACGTTGCCGCGACGGCGTTGTAAACCAGCACCGCGACGGGCTCAGCACCGGCACACGCGCGAATCGCGGCCGAGAGTGACGCCTGATCGGCGATATCCGCCGGACGGATCACCGTCTCGACCCCAGCCGCCGCCAGTTCCGCCAGCGGAGACACGTGTCGCGCCGGGTCGCGTGCAATCAGGCCAACCCGGAATCCGGCCTTGCCGAAAGCGAGCGCGATGCCATGCCCGACCCCCGCGCCGTAGCCGACGACGATGCAGAGTGGCGCGCTCATCGCGTCGCCACGAGCGGCAGTTCGCGTGCCCGGTACCGGTGCATCAGCATGTCGTCCGCGAGAAGCCTCCAGTGAGCCTCCAGCGCCGACTGCACACCGGCCGAGTCCTTCTGCTGGCGGCCGACCCCATGCACGATGACGAGGGCCGGGCCGCTGCCCGACTCAAGGTACGCGAGTGTGTCGGCACCGACTGAGACGATCAGCGCTTCGGGTGTGGATGCTTTGGGCGGCATGGGAGGGGAGAGACAGTGACAGCTGCGTGCGTCGCGGTCGCGACGCCTCCTCCCGCTGATCTACTTTCGCACCTGCGCGAGTGTCAAGCGGACGCCACCGCAGCCGTTGTCACGCACGGCGCTCTGTGAGCCTCGGGTTACATCGCTGATACATTTCGTCATGACCCAACGCCTCACCGCCCTGATCACCGGTGCCTCCCGCGGTATCGGTCGCGCCATCGCGCTCGAACTGGCGCACACGCACAACCTTTTGCTCACGGCTCGCACTGCTGCCGCTCTTGAACCGGTGGCGGCGCTCGCCCGGTCGCGCGGTGCCGAGGTGCGCGCGATCCCGTGTGACCTCACGAAGCCTGCCGCCGTGCACGAGGCGCTCGCCGGCGTCAGCTGCGACCTGCTGGTCAACAACGCCGGCGTGGCCACCATCAAGCCGCTGCTGTCGCTCGCGCCGGACGAATGGCAGGCGATGGTCGACGTGAATGTGAACGCTCTCTTCCACGTCACGCGCGCCGTACTGCCCGGCATGGTCGAACGCCAGCGCGGACATGTCATTACCATCGGCTCCATCGCCGGCCGCAACACGTTCGCAGGCGGCTCGTGCTATTCGGGTACCAAGCACTTCGTGATGGGGTTCAGCGAGTCACTGCTGTTCGAGGTACGCGAGGCTGGCGTGAAGGTCAGCGTGGTGATGCCAGGCAGCGTTGAGACGGAGCTGTTCCCGGCGGGGACGGACACCAGTTGGATGTGTACGCCGGAGGATATTGCGGGCGCCATCCGTCATCTGGTGGACACGCCGCCGCACGTGCTGCAGTACATCGTGGAAGTGCGACCGTTGACGCCGAAGCGGCGGCGGGATGGGAGTGTGCGGGGATGACGCGCGACTCGCAGTGCGCACCGCGGTACATCCTCATGAGCAGACGCGCCGCGTTCGAAACATCGTGCACCGCTACCTGAACGGCAGCAGGACACTCGGCGAGGTATTTGCGAACCAGATCAATCCATCATAGTCCTGCGTCAGCAGCGCCTGCTCGAAGTATTGCGACGCCTGCGACTCCGCATACACGGCGCCGATGAGTCGCATCCTGACCGGCTGATTGCGAAGTGACGCTGACGCGTCGCCGCCCCCAGCGATGCGCCGCGCGTCGAAGATCAGTCGCGGCTGCCCAACGGCAGCGAACGCCGATTCGACGGTACCGGGTGACACCGCATTGATGGTGTGTGACGTCAGCGCGGTGAACACCGTGCCATTCGATCCCACGGCGTTGAATAAACCGGTGCCGAACGTGAACCCGAAGTTGCGGTAGTTGTCGCCCAGCGCCTGCGACAGGTTCGCGCCCATGGCAGTGGGGCGTCGGGTGACGTGTCCATTGTGCGCCCAGGCAAAAAGCCTGGCCGATGGCTCGCGGGTGGCGACCCAGAGCAGGTTGTCGGCCATTGCCCGGTCGCGAACGGCGAATGCGTTCGTCGTGGCCTGGCCGAGCCGCTCCCACTGGCGGACGAGCAGCACGTACTGCTCGAGCCAGTCCAGGTCCTCGGCCGATATGCGCCCGGTCCAGCCGGACCGGGCCAGCTGCACCGTCGAGACCAGTGCCTGCAGGGAATCGCCGCAGGCGATCCGTTGTGCGGCGGTCGTCGTGCCGCGGTACTGCGCGCCATCATAGGTGCCCCGCGTCGTGCGCCCTGGGGAAAGGCACCGCATCGATGCCGTCGCGCGCGTACCCAGCGCGGGATCGAGGCGCGTCAGGATGGTGCTGACGCTGTCGATCGATTGCTCTGGCGACTGCATGTCGAATCCGAAGAATCGCAGCGTCGGTGCACCCACCCGCACATTGTAGGCGCGCATCCAGAGGATCAGGTCGAGCACCTCCTGGGTGTTCCATGTCCAGAAGTACAGATTCTGGAGCAGCCGCGCCGGATCGCCTTCGCCACGCGTGACGAATCGGTCCATCGCACGCGACTCGGGCATGGTCGCTTCGATGGTGAAGTGTGTGAAGCCCTGCCGCTCGACGAGATATTCGAACGCGCGGTGCTTCATACGGAAGAACTCCCGCGTGCCGTGTGTCGCCTCGCCGAAACCGACCACACGTGCGTTCCCGACGATGCTGCCGAGTTCTGCGAGGTCGTCAAAGCCACTGCCGGCGGCATCGGTCGTGAACGGCCGCGCGACGGTCGCCAGCCAGGTTGATTCCGTGGCTGGCAGGCCTTCGAAGTCCAGATTCACAGGGGTCGTCGGCAGCCGAAGCGCTTCGGTGACGGTCGTGGCACTATCTGACGTCGTGGGCCAGCTCTGCGCTCCCACGGTCGTCGGCACACTCGCGTCGACAACCTCCAGCCGCGCATCATCAACACGCAATGTGCCTGTGCTGCTCAGCAGGCCGCCAACGACGATGACGACGGCCTGCGGTGGCACATCCAGCACAATCGAGTACTCGGTCCAGTCGCTGGTGCCGAGGATGGGGCGATTGCTGTTGCTCATGTTGTCGAGGCTGATCGTGCCGGTCGCGCCATCGACACGCATCCAGAGTCCACCGCCTCCACTGCCGACGCTGTCCGCGCGCACCCAGGCGGACAGCCGCACACGCTTGCCCCGATAGCTTGCGGCCGAGATGGCCTGTCCGATGTTTGCGAAGAGTCCGCTCGTCGGAACCCCTCGCGCGGTCAGGTACGCGGATGCGGTGCCGCTGCGCTTGA
>JANPFJ010000378.1:0-10791 GCA_031423355.1 Gemmatimonadaceae bacterium
AGATCCAGCCGTTGGCGCCCTTGTCCCGGAAATACTGTTTCGCGTGTTCCCCATCGCCGAAGTACGGCAGGCTCACCAGCACGAGGCGCTCCACCTGCTCCGGATACTGTGCGGCGTAGGCAATCGCCAGGCGCGCACCGATAGAGTGCCCGACCAGCGTGATGCGACCGTGATCCGCCAGCACGCGTCGCAGCGCTGCGACATGACGCTCCGCGTCATAGGTCACCCACGGCTTCGGTGACCGGCCGAACCCGAGCAGGTCGATCAGCAGATGACGACCCGAGAGCGCAGGACCGTCACCCGTCGTGAGCGCATACCGCCAGAAGCGGGTGGTGGCGCCAATGCCTGGCAGGAAGACGAGCGTCGGCGCGCCCACCCCGTCGACGGTCGCGAAGAGCGGCCGAGAGCCATCCTCACCGCGATCTGCATCAGCGACGCCGAGCACCACAGTCCCGGCCACCGCCACGCCCATTGCAATGCCGATCCGCTTCATGACAACGCGGCGCGAGAGCGGTGCTGCGGCCTGCGCGTCGTGCTGGGGGATCTGAGGCATGGGAACGCCGGAAGGCGGAAAGGTCAGCAGTCATCGGCGACGTCGCCTCGCATAATGACGGGCCATCGGCGTGCTGACCACGACGCCAGGCCTTGCCAGCAGGCACGAGTTTACGCATCATAAAGCGGTCGTCCGACTCCGCGAACACAAACCTCGAGCATCGTGCCAAGCAAACGCCGCCGTGGAAATGCGTCGCCCGACCCTGCCGTCGCATCGACGCCTCCCCTCCCGCCACAGTTGCAAGACACGATCCGCCTCACGGCCGACGGACTGGCGAAGGTGCTCGGCGATCTGGAAGCACGCGTGATGGCGGCCATGTGGCGCATCGGTGTGCCCGCCACCGGACGTGCGGTGCATGCGCAGGTCGCGTCGACGCATCAGGTAGCGCTGCTCACGGTGATCACCGTGCTCAACAAGCTGGTGCGCAAGCGTCTGCTCCGGCGCGAGGAGCGCAATGGGTTGCTGCATTTCGAGGTGACGATGACCGAGGCGGCGTTCATGTCGCTCGCGAGTCGGCGCGTCGTCGAAGGAATCCTGTCATTCAGTTCGGATGCCATGGCGGCCTCCCTAGTCGACGTCCTCGCCGAACGTGATCCGGATCAGCTCGCCGAATTGGCACGCCTCATCGATGAAAGGCTGAAGTCATGATGCCGACCTCACGGCGAACCGATGTCTGACGGCAGTGCCCGCACCGCGACATTGATTCGCGGCGTCGATGAGCGCGAGGCAAGACATCGGCGCAGGCTGTTGTTCGTCGTTGGCATCCTGCTCCTCGCCGCGACTAGCCCGGTGATGGTGCATCACGCGACGGGGGGGATCGGGACGCTGCTCGACGGTCGCGACCATCTCTGGATCGTGTGCCTGATCGCGCTGCACGAGCTCCTCGAACCGGTGCACTCTGTCTTCCACCTGCTGCTCTTCGCCGGTGTGGCGTACGCTGTCGTCGACCGGGCCCGCGCCTGGTGGCGCCTTCGCACGACACTCGGCCTGATTGTAACGCGGACCGTCGTCGCGACCGACGCGACATTCGATGCGGCACGCGCGGCCGCGGTGCCGACTGACTCGATCCGGCTCGTCGATGGGATGCCGATCCCCGCCTTCACCGTAGGATGGTTGCGCCCCGCGATCCTCGTCAGCACGGCGCTCGAGGGTCAACTCTCGCAACCGCAACTCGCCGCCGTGCTCGCGCACGAGTACGCCCATGTCCGCCGCCGCGACCCGCTGCGTCTGACGCTACTGCGTGCGCTGGGTTGCCTGCTCTTCTGGCTGCCCGCCATGCGACGGCTGGCGGCCGATGTCGCGGACGACGCGGAGATCATCGCCGACGACTTCGCGATGCGCGGCGATCCTATCGCGCTGGCCTCCGCGATCCTGGCGCTCGCGCAGTGGCGCGCGCCGGGCCACACCGGCGATGCATCCTTGCAGCACGGCGGCGCCATCGTCGGCTTCCAGCGTGACGCAATGCTCGACCGGAGGATCAATCGACTCCTCGGCCACGAATCGAGCATCACTACGAAGGTGACGAAGCCATCGCTGCTCGGTGCGGGCGCGGCGCTTATCCTCGCGTGGGGTTCAGGCCTTGCCGTGGCCCACCCGATGACCAGCCACAGCGAACACTGCGCGCACACGCGACTGGCGGCGTACGAACATGTCTTCTGTCTCGTTGGCCACACTGCCGCGACGGCCCGCGATTGTCCACATCATGGCGACGGCGGCTGACTCGCCGTCGTTCGTCACGCCAGTTCTGACTCTTCTTCGTCCGAGCCGCATATGCATCGCTCCGTGATCCAGATCATCGCCGTCGCCACTGCCATCACGATTGGCGCACCTGCGGCGCATGCCTCCGTGCGCGATGACGCACACGCATCCGACTCGACGCGGGCGTCGACGATGCCGGCGACGGTGACGGATTCCGCCGACGTCGCCGGCGTCGTCAATGCATACCACCGCGCGCTGGCCGCCGGTGACAGCGCCGCCGCCATGACGCTGCTGGCGCCTGATGCCATCATCCAGGAGAGTGGCAGCGTGGAGACGCGAAGCGACTATGCGGGGCACCACCTCCCCGGCGACATGCGGTTCGCGCAGGCGCTCCCCGGCGTGCGGAGTGCGCAGCGGGTGGTCGTCGTCGGCGACGTCGCGTGGAGCACCTCGACCAGTGTCACCAAGGGGAAGTACCGTGACCGTGACATCAATTCCGTGGGTGCGGAGTTGATGGTGCTCACGCGCGTTGGTGGCGCGTGGCGGATTCGTGCCATTCACTGGTCAGCCCGCACGCCACGCAGCTGATCAGACCACACATCGTGCAGGCGCGCGCTGCGCTGGCCTCATTCGTTCTCTTGTGGCGGCCGTGCCGCATTGCGACATCGTCCGCCCGTCCACCACCTCACCCTTTGCACTGCGAGAGCAAGCGATGCGTACCCTGACACAGGCGCTGTCCACGCTACTTCCTGCCCTTGTGCTGAGTGCTGCGGCGACGCCTGCCGTTGCGTTGAGCCCGTCAGACGAGAGAACGCCGCTCTGGAATGCTGCGCCTGCCTCCGGCATGACGGACAGCAGTGACGCCATCGCAGCGCTGCGCGCCGTGTTCGCGGCGGCAGAACGTGGCGACCTGCTCGCACTGGACTCGCTGTATGCCGGTGACAGCCTGACCGTGGTGGAGGGGGCGGGCATCAATCGCGGTTGGGCGGATTACCGCGACCATCATCTTGGGCCCGAGCTGAAGGTGATGAAGAACTTTCAGTACCGCCCCATGGACATCGAGGTACACGTCGTTGGGACGACGGCATGGACGACCTTCCGATACACGCTCAAAGCCGACATGAACGGCCGGTCGATTGACAACGTCGGACGCGGCACGGCGATCCTGATCCGGCGGGGCACTTCGACTGACGGCCGGTGGGTGGTGCGTCACATCCAGACGAGCTCGCGCGCTCGGCGGGCGAGTGATCCTGCGTCGGAGTGATGGACTGCGTTCACGCGTGCCCCCCGACGCTGCACTGACGCCAGCTACCCCTCCGCTGGCGTCGGCGTCGCCACGAGGATCGCCGTCAGCACCAGCACGAGCAGGCCGAACACCAGTTCGACACGCACGGACCGCGTGAGATCGACTGCCGCCCGCTGATCAGTGCGCAGCCGCGGCGTGATCCACCGCCAATTCGCAAGTCCGGCCAGCAGCATCGGCGTCAGCACGAGCAGCTTGACGCCAAGCGTTCGTCCATAGCTGCTGTTGAAGAGCGCGCTGACGCTGCCGACGTGCAGCCACGCCGCGAATGCGCCGGTCACGACGATCAGAGACACCGCGACCAGCGCCACCGTCGAGAAGCGGATGATCGCGGTCGCCAGCGTGTCGCCGCGTGTCGGCTCCGCCATTCGTCGACTGGATGGCAGCAGCAGCATAGCCAGCACGACGATGCCGCCCAGCCACGTACCCGCAGCAGATACGTGCAGTGCGTCAGCAACGACCGCCAGCAGCTGCAGCGTCTCACTCGACGCGGCGTGGCCGGACAGGGCAAACGACACAGCAATCACGAGCGCCACGCCGGCGCCCACATACCAGGCGCGGAGCTGACCGTCACCGCGCCGCAGACGCCATGCGACGAACGCGCCAACACCCAATGCGACAGCTTCGACGAGCCACGCGCGTCCCCACAGTGTCTTGCGCAGCATCGTGATGACCATCTCCGGCTCTGGCCAGAGCGTCGTATCATCGAAGGCATGCGCTTGCGCCCACAGACGCAGGACCAATGACGCCACGAGCAGCACAAGCGCCAGGCGCAACAGCCGCTCGAGCGACGCCCGCGGGACGCCGAGTCCCGACGTGCCGCCATGCGCAGCATCTCTGCACCACGAGAGCGATGCGCTGACGCTGCCAGCCCACAGGCTGAACGCCACGTACTGCAGCATGCGCACCGCCACGTAGCCGGGAGACTCCACGCCGAATGGCGTCGGTATCACCTCCATCGACACGTCACGTCACACTCCGTGCGGCAACGGTCGCGCGATGCGTCAGTGCGCGTGCGAGGCGGCCACCGTGAAGGCGTATGAACCACGCATCGGGTGTCCGTCGGCGCCGGCAGCCTGCCACGTCACCGTGTATCGTCCCGGCCCGACTGGCGCCTTGAACGTTGTCACGAGCGTCTTCGGATCGGCCGCGTCCGCAGCCACGGCGTTCAGTGCGACCGCTCGTCGTGCAGAATCAACCATCGTGATCCGGCTCATCGCCGGCTCGAGCGCTTCCTGGAACGTCAGTCGCAACGTGGTCGGTGCAGCGGTCACGGTGCTGTTCACCGCTGGTGCGGCAGAGACCAGTCGCGGATGGAGCATCGCATACGCGGGCACCGCAAAGAGTGCAGTGGCAACCACGATCCGGCGCAGCATGAGCGAACGAAGCATGTGAGAAACTCGTGTGTGGAAGGAGAGGTGCCGCGAGCACTGGCCCGCAGCGAAGTGTTTCATGTAGCGAACGGTGCGACGCCTTTCAGACCACGATGCCGTCGCGTTGCAGTTCCTCGGGCGTCGCAGCGCGCGCCACCGTGCCCGGTGGATCGGCGTACCACCCCGGGTCGGCCTGGTCCGTGACGCGGTCCCGAACCTTGAGGACGGTGAACATGCCGCCCATGTCGACATGCCCCTTCGGTCCGGGGGCGCCCAGCATCGGGATCGAGTTGCGCGGCACAGGCATCCCCATCGCGCCGTGATCGCCCATGCCGGTCTGCCCCATCGTCATGTACTGCGGCAGGAGCGGTGCCGTGGCCGCATCGATCTTCGTCTCATCGACGCCAACGAGATTGACGCCGCTGTGACCCATCTGCGTCATCGTGTGATGCGTCATGTGGCAATGCATCGACCAGTCGCCCGATACGTCTGCAGAAAACTCCACTGTGCGTGTCGTGCCGACCGGCACGAGCGTCGTACTTTCCAGCCGCTGCGCGCTGCGCTCGACCGGACCGCCATCCGTACCGACGACGCGCCACGCCAACCCGTGCACATGAATCGGATGATGGCTCATCGCGCTCAGATTCCCGAAGCGGATGCGCACGTCGTCGCCCCGCTGGATCACGAGCGGCGCCGTCCCCGGGAACGCCTTGCTGTTGAACGTGAGGACGTTGAAGTCCGTCATTTCGTTGGGATCGGGTCGCGCAGTCCCGAGGGCGATCTTCCACTCGCTCGACATCATCACGAAATCCTTGTCCGGCCGCCGACGTGCCCCCCGCTGATGAATGACGAACATGCCCATCATGCCCAGGGCCTGCTGTGTCATCTCGTCGTAGTGCGGGTGGTACATGTACGTGCCGTACTGGTCGAGATCGAATTCGTACACGAAGGTCTCGCCGGTCGGAATCGGCGCCTGACTGACGCCCGCGACGCCATCCATGCCTGACGGCACGAAGAGCCCGTGCCAATGCACAGTCGTCGGCTCGGGCAACTGATTGGTGACGTAGATCCGGACGCGGTCACCCTCGACGGCCTCGATGGTGGGGCCGGGCGTGCTTCCGTTGTACCCCCAGCAGGTTGCCTTCAGTCCCGGCGCAAATTCATGCTGGAGCTCAGCGGCCGTGAGATGGAAGACCTTCACGCGATCCACGACGCGAAACGGCAGCGTCGTGCCGTTCGGCGTGATCACCGGCGTGTAATCACGACCTGGCTGACCGGGCGACAGTCGGACTCTCGGTCGACGGGAGCGAACCGGCTGCGTCGGAGTCGTCGGGGGCGCTGCCGGCTCCGGCATGTGCATGCCAGCATGCTGCGCCTGCACGAGCGACGCCGCAGCGGCGGTCGCGGCCAGCGCGGTCACGCCCTGCTCCAGCAGGGCACGACGCGAGATTGGTGTGTCGCTCATGGCATCCTCAATGATTGCATCGGTGGTTGTACACCGCCCGTCGGCTGTTCGTCCAGCGTCAGCGGCTGGAACGAGCCACCAACGACCTGCTCCAGCCTCGCGCGCAGGACCCAGTAGTCACGCATCGCTTCGACGTAAGCCTGGCCCGCGTCGATCTCGGCCTGACGGGCGAGGAGCAGCGTGAACACGCTCTGCGCCATGGCGTTCACGAAGCGCTGCGACTCGGCAACCAACTTGGCACGCAGCGGCAGGACGGTGCGCTGCAGATGCAAGGCGCGCTCACGTGCCGCCTCGACACGGGCCGCCAGCGCCGTGACGTCGGCCGCAACCTCGACGGCCAGCGCGTCGTGGCGGTCAACCGCCTGCCGAAACGTGGCACGTGCGCGGGCGACTCGCCCCTGCCCCTGATCGAACAGCGGCAACGGCACCGTGAGCGTCGCACCGGTGAAGCGGCCGTCGGGATCGGTCTCGCGTCCGACGCCGATGCTGCCATCCGGCAGGAGCGCGAACCTGTTCGCCAGTCCGGCGAGGCGTCCGGCGGCAGCTGCCGACTCGAAGGCCGCGCGCAATTCCAGATTTCGCGCCTGCGCGAGCGGCGCGAGCACCTGTACCGCTGGCAGGGTATCCGTTGGCATGCCGAGGCGCGGCGACGGTGTCCACGACGTATCACTCGTGACGCCCATGACACGAGCGAGTGCGGCGAGGTGTGCGCGCCGTTCACCGCGCGCAGTCAGCAAGGCGAGTCGCGCATCGGCGGCCATCGCCTGCTGCTGCGCGAGGTCGAAGTCCGAGACGTTGCCGGCGTCGTGCAGAGCGCCAGCAGCGACGGCGCTGGCCTCCGTCGCCTGAAGGACAGTGGAACGCAGTTCTTCCATTTGCGCGGCCGCCTGTGCTTCCGCGTACGCGACTCGAACATCCGCGACGGTCGCGATGACGGCGGCAGCCACGCGCGACTGCTCGGCTACGTACGCCTGCCGCGCGGCACCGCGGCGCGACGGTCGCTGCAGGTAATCGATGAACGGAAGAGCCAGTCCAAGCTGGAGGATACCCGGACCGCCACCGTCAGCGACGAAACGACCGCCGCTGAATACCGGGTTCGCCAGCAAGCCTGCCTGGACGACGTCGGCCTGCGCGATCCCGAGGTCCTCGAACGTCGCCTGCAGTCGCTTGTTGCGGAGCAGCGCCACGCGGATGGCCGTGTCGACGGGGACGACGCCGTGGAGCGCCTGCGCGGCATACCCCGCCGCCACGGAATCAGCGGCGCGGTCACGGAGCCACGTCGCTCGGACGTCGGAGCGGGCCGCGACGGCACGATTGACGCCGTTGACACCGTCAGCAGGGGCCAAACTCGCGCACCCGGCGAGCGACGCTGCGACGAGGCAGATTGCCCATTCATTTCGCAACAGCAGGTGGAGAAAGGTCATACGCATGGACAGAGTGACTTTACGATGCGTAAAGTACGATCCTTCCGCCCTGCGCGTCAACGGATCGCGACCGTGACCCAGCTGCACCTCGTGCCGCACCGGAGACCAGCGCCCGCCCGGATTCACCCCCGTGCGAGTGGTTGGCACTCGCGCTCGGATCTACCGGGCGGCGCGCTGGGCCGTGCTGTCGAGCGCTGACCGAAGCCCCCTGGCCAGCGAAACCGCGTCGTCGTTCGCCCAAAAATGCATGAAGAAGAGGCGCGGCTCGTCCGTCAGCATGTGGTTGTGCAGGCTCGTCACCTCGATGTTCGCGGCACGCAGCGCCCGGATGACCGGGTTCACCTCGCTGGCGAGGAGCACGAAGTCACCCGTGATCGCGGCGCGCCCCCCGCCTGTCGGCTGGAAGTTCATGACCGTCCCCAGCCCCATCGATCCGGGTACCGGCATGCCGGGATCGCGGATCGTCTCTGGGCGCGGCGCATTCACCTGATACACGCCGCCGTTCGCGCGGCCGGCATGACCGAGTGCCTTCGACACCCCGGCGGTATCGATGTCGATGGCCGGGCCCGGGCCCGCCGGGGCCGGAGCGGGGGCCTTCGTGAGCGCGACGGCGGCCCGCACCGTCTCGGCGATCTTCACCGCGTCACCGTGCGCGCTGACGTGCATGTAGAGCACGCGTGGCGACTCGCGCATGACATGGTGGTGCACCGCCGTCCGCTCCACGCCGCCGCACGCTGCGGCCTACAGCAGCAACGCCCGAGGGATGCAGGTGCGACACCCAACACATCAAGCGCCGCCGCCATCGACGTCGTCACTGATGCAATCGTCAGCTGACACGACTCGGCGGACTCCCGAGCCGCGCCGCGATCATCGGCCACGCGGCCCATAGCGAGAGCGCGACAGCGGCAATCCAGATCGCGACGATGACGACGGCCGTCGTCTTGCTGGTCGGGCGCTCCGCGTGACGGTCGGCCGCTGCGCGATGCTCGGCAAACACGGCGGCAGGAATCAACCGGCGAACGAGGAGAATCCCTGCCGGCACGAGAATGACGTCGTCGAGGTAGCCGAGGACTGGGATGAAGTCAGGAATCAAGTCGATGGGACTGAACGCGTACCCCGCGACCATCAGCGCCAGCACCTTCGCGTACCACGGCACGCGTGGGTCACGCGCGGCGAGGTAGATCGCGAGCACATCGCGCTTGATCGTCCGCGCCCACTGCCGGAGTCGCACCAGCGCCGGGCGGCGGGGCGTCGCCGGCGGTGCGGGCGGAAGCGGGTCAACGGGTGGCGAGGCGCGCATACTCGGAACGTAGCCTCCACACGCTGACACGAACCTGACACCGAGATGACAATCGCGACAGAGCGATCTCTAGCAACGCCGTCATCGAGGCCGTCGGTCTGCGTGACCAGAACGGGCTCGCCCTGTCGTCACACGCCCGGATCCCGCGGAGCGGGTGGTGGTGTGCGGACTGGCCGCGTACCCGTCACGCGCGGCATCTCTTGGCGCCAGTACGTCCCGACACCAGCGACGGAAGCGGCCAGCCACATCACGCCGGCGGAAAACCCGGCCACGACATCCGTTGTGTAGTGGACTCCGAGACACACGCGTGATGCACCGATCAGGAGCACCACGAGCGCGGCGCCTGCGACGATGCTGACGAGCTCCAGATGCGGCGTACCCCAGCGGACGTCCGCGCTAAAGCACGGCGACCCTGAACGCATCTCTGCCGCTGGCGCCCAGCCTGTCGAAACGAGTATGCCATGCGCATGGTCATGCGACACAAAGCCTGCCGGTCTCCCCAATCGATGATCTCCGGTGACGGCGATGTCGCTCGCGCTCCTTCCTTCCACTCACGTACCAACTCTACGACCTTCGCGGCGCGCCCCCCGCCCGCTCGTCGAAGGCTGACCGCATCGCTGCCATGCAGCGCTGCGGCTGCCACCATCGGCACCGCTCCGCACACGCCGGAGCTGTATGCCTCACCCCACGCCACCTCTCGCAGCACTCGTCGCTCGGCTGACGTCTGCCAGCACGCCGAGCGCCATCGCCGCCGCGCAGGGCATCCTGTACGACGCGGTCCTCCCCGCTCACGTGCGCACCTGCACTGCGCTCGTCCAGCGGGCCCACGGCGACGTCTGGCCCAGTGGCGAAGACCTCGCGCAGGACACCCTCGTCGACGCGTTGCCGCAGCTGCGACGCGGCGGCTGTCCCAATGTCCGGGGCGACGGACTGCTGCGCTGGCTCAACGTCATTGCCCAGCGTCGACTGCACTTGGTAGCAAGTCGGCACACCACGGGCACGATGCGCGACATCGCTGATGTGCTGCTCGGAACCGCGTCACACAATACGGGCGCCGCCGAGCCGCCCGACGACGAGGGACACATCGAGCGTGAGGCCCTGCTGCGCATGTACAGGCGTGCACTCGCGCACATGCCCGAGACGCTGGTCACGACGTGGGTGGTCGTCGTGGAACAGGAAACGCCGATGATGCTCGCCGCGACCGCGCTCGGTGTGCATCGCGAGACCGTGCGCCGACGCATTGCGGCCGCGCGCGCACATCTCGCCGCGCAGCTCCGCTCCTTCGCGCGCTGAGAGAGATCGGCGACCCACCCGACGTCGGCAGGAACGGCGTCGCGGTGGGCGATGCGGCATGGGCGCCATAGCAGGTG
The DNA here is from genome assembly GCA_031423355.1 of Gemmatimonadaceae bacterium. Taxonomy (GTDB): domain Bacteria; phylum Gemmatimonadota; class Gemmatimonadetes; order Gemmatimonadales; family Gemmatimonadaceae; genus JACMLX01. The sequence goes on from JANPFJ010000378.1 coordinate 10,487, forward strand.
CGACGACTTCGCGTCGCCTCTCCACCCTGTCATGGACCGCTGCCATGCCGATGATCGAACCGTTCGACGACGACTTCGCACACGAAGCGCCGTCCGAAGCGTCAGCACTACCGCTCGTACCGACCACCGGACTCCTCGTCCCGCCAGGTGAGGAACCGCGCGATACCCTCGCCCGGTTGCTGACCGCGTTCATCGAGGCCTTCGGCGCTGCGTCCGGCGAGCAGATGGATCGAGTGCTCGCGATGCTGGCGCTGGCCCTCACGCGCTATCTGCACGCGCCATACCCGCTCCGGCTGACGATGATC
>JANPFJ010000379.1:0-18186 GCA_031423355.1 Gemmatimonadaceae bacterium
CATCAGAGTGCCCAGCGCGTAGCGATACGCGAGCAACGCCGGCAACGTCACGCCACCGTCCAGCGCGCGCTGCGTGAAGATCAGTGTGGTGCCGAAACTGGCCGCACTGATCAAGACCAGTATCGTGCCGCGAAGCGTATGAGACGGTGCGTCGCCGGTGGTGGTCACAGGTAGGTGCCCCGCAGCAACAGCAGCGCCAGAGAGAAGTAGATCACCAGCCCCGTCACATCCACCAGCGTGGCGACCAGCGGCGCCGAGGCACTCGCCGGATCGAGGCCGAACCGTTTCAGCGCGAACGGCAACATCGCACCAACCAGCGTGCCGAACGTCACCACGCCGATCAGCGACAGTGCGACGGTCAACGCCAGCAGCAGATGCCCTGTACCATAGCTGCTCCAGCCCAGCGCCTGCCACACCTCGATGCGCGCAAATCCAATCAGACCGAGCAAGGCGCCCAGCATCAACCCGCTTGGCAACTCGCGCATCGCCACCCGCCACCAGTCGCGCAGCCGCACCTCGCGCAGCGCCAGCGCACGGATCAGCAGCGAGGTCGCCTGCGACCCGGAGTTGCCGCCTGAGCTGATGATCAGCGGTACGAACAGCGCCAACACCGCCGCGCGCTGGATCTCCCCCTCGAAGCGCCCCATCGCCACCGCAGTGAACATCTCGCCCACGAAAAGCACCGTCAGCCACCCGGCCCGCTTCCGCAGCAGCGTGAAGAACCCCGAGTCGATGTACGGGTCATCCAGCGCTTCCATACCGCCGAGCTTCTGCACGTCCTCGGTCGCATCTTCCTGGACGATGTCGATGACGTCGTCGACGGTCACCACGCCCACCAGTCGCATCTCTTCATCGACCACCGGCACGGCGACCAGGTCGTACTTCGACGTGCGCTCGACGATCTCTTCGCGGCCCGCGTGCACCGTGACCGTCACCACTTCGGCCCACGCGATGTCGTAGACGAACGCACCGTCCGGTGCGGCCAGCAGTTCGCGCAGCGACATGACGCCGTTCACGCGGCCCAGTGCGTCGGTGCTGTAGATGGTGTACATCGCTTCCTTGCGACCGATCCGCGCGATGGCACGCACACTGGCCAGCGCATCCTCCACCCGCTGTGATCCCGGCACGGAAACGAACTCCGTGGTCATCAGCCGACCCGCCGTGTCCTCCTCGTACGCCAGCAGCCGTTCCGTTTCGCGCTGCTGCTCGGGTGGCAGTGCTGACAGGATCTCGTCGGCGACATCCTCCTCGAGTTCGTCGAGCGCTCCGGCGCGGTCGTCCGGCGTCATCTCCGTGACGAGCTGCGCCGCCTGGCGCGTCGTCATCGTCTCGAGGACGTCGCTGCGGAGCTCCTCGTCGAGGTACTCGAGCACATCGGCCGCGCGTTCGGCGCCGAGTGCGTTGAGCAGGGCCACGACCCGATCGCGCGGGATGGCCGCGGCCACATCCGCCAGGTCGGCCGGATGCATCTCCTCCGTGTCCGCCGCCACCTGGTCCGGCGCCTCGTTCAGCAGCGCGAGGATGTCCGGTGCCAGCAGTGCGGCGATCGGCAGATCGTCGTCGCGTCGCTTCTTCACCATCGAGGGCCCGTCATGCTGGCGGCTGCTCAGCCAGACTGGGCGAAGCAGCCGACGTCAGGGGAGGAAAGACGACCGTCCGGTCGCCCACTGGGTCCGATCCGCGTGCCACCCGCAGCGCATCGACATCCGCCCAAGTTAGGCCGGCCAGTCACGTGGGGTAACCCCGGTGAAGCGGGGGTGTGTCACAGATCTCCCATGGTCGGCAGCCGCCGCTCCGTACGGACCTCGCGAACCGTGAAGCCCGTCAGGGCGATCGCATCACGCAGGGCGGCTTCAGTCGCACGTCCGTCATGCTCCACCTCCACCCGCCCCATCGTCACCTCGCACCAGCTGACTCCCGGCACAAGGGTCAGCGCCGTCTGCACCGCCCGGACACAGTGCACCGCGCGCATCCCGTCCACTACCGCAACCATTCGCATCACACGAAGCTATTCGCCTGGGCAGCTAGCTTTCCGTATGCCTCTCTCCGTCGCTTTTCTCGGACTCGGTGCCATCGGCGCCCCCATGGCGGGCCACCTCGCCCGATCTGGTCACCAGCTCTCCATCTGGAACCGTACCGCGGAGAAGGCCAGCGGAAGCGCCGCCGCCCGCGCCGGGGCCCGCGTTGCCAGCTCGCCGGCCGACGCCGTCGGACAGGCCGACATCGTCATCACCTGTCTTCCGCAGTCCTCAGACGTTGCCGAGCTGCTGGCGGCCGATGACGATGCCCTGCGCAACGCGCTGCGCCCGGGCGTGCTGCTGGTTGACTGCACCTCCGGCGATCCGGAGACCAGCCGACGCATCGCGCACGAACTCGCTGCACGAGAGATCGGATTCATCGACGCACCCGTCAGCGGCGGTGTTGCCGGTGCCGAAGCGGGCACGCTCACGGTCATGGTCGGTGGTGATGCCACTGCTCTCGAGCGCGCACGCCCCGTGCTGGACTGCTTCGCCGGCAAGATCGTGCACTGCGGCGACATCGGCGCTGGCCATGCCCTGAAGGCCGTCAACAACGCCTTGCTCGCACTCCACATCTGGTCCACCGCCGAAGGCCTGGTGGCGGCGATGAAGGCCGGTGTCGCGCCGCAGGTCGCCCTCGATGTGATCAATGCATCCTCAGGTCGATCCAACGCCTCGATGAACCTCTTTCCCGATCGTGTGTTGACCGGTGCCTTCCCGCGCACCTTCCGTCTGGCGCTGCTCGACAAGGACGCTGGCATCGCGGCGGCACTGGCTCGGAGTCAGAAGTTCCCCTCGCCGGCGCTCCAACTCGCCGCCGATCTGATGCGCATGGCGCACCTCGAACTGGGCGATGAGGTAGATCACGTGGAGGCCGTGAAGCTCGTGGAACGCTGGTCCGGGGTCGAGCTCCGCTCGTGAAATCCGGAGACGGCCGACGACTGATCGCGTGCCTGCTGTCGCTGCTCTCCTGCGCGCCGTCTCCGCGCAGCAGTGCGCGACCTGACGCGGAGTTTCTTCTGGTCTCGGACGACTCCACGGCATGGGTCCGTTCCTCAGCCGACACCGTCGTCGTGCAACGGGCACCGTTGCTGCTCACCACGCTCGGAGAGCGATTGGTCGAAGTGTACGTGGCTGAAGAAGCGATGAATTTTGACGACGGCAGCTTTCTCGTGAGCCGGGTTTACCGACGCGATCTCGCGTCGGGTGACAGCACCCTCGTCTTCGCCGATTCGACGGTGGTGCTCGATGCGATCCGGTATCTGCGTTCGCATCCGGGCGCCGAACGGCTCGGGGACGATGATGAGACGCCACCCAACGCACGTGCGATCGAGTCGGGCATTACTCCGCTGGCCATCGTCGGCACCTTGCTGGGCCTCGAGGTGCACGTTGATCGGACGGTCGGTGAACTCGGCACGCACGACACCTATCGCGCCACGATCAACCTGACCACCGGGCGTCGACTGGCGTTGTCGCAGGTGATCCCGGCGCCCGCGGCGGCGGCAGTGCTGGCGGCCGCGCAGCAGCGGTTCGCCGCGGCCGTTGCGCTCGCCGGCCGTCGCGACGGACCCGTCGGAAAAGCGGCCAGCCGGGCATTGGCAACGCTCGCGATCGACTCGCTCAGCTTCACGCTCACCCGCGACGGCGATTCGCTCGCCGCAGAGTTTCTCGCGCATGACGAACAGGTGATCGACGACGCGAGGGACTCCCACCGCTTCTCGCTCGAGCCCATTTCGCTTCCCCCGCCGATGTGGTGGGGACAAGCGCGTGCCTCGCTGCCCCGCCACCTGCCCGACTCGACATCCCGGGTCGATCTCGGCGCCATCGCGCTCGATGTGCGCTACGACGGTGAGCAGATCGCCACCATCGCTGCGAGGACCTCGGCGGGACTGCGCCCCGTGACCCGCATCAGGGGCCCGCTTCGCCGGGTGATTGCCGTGGGCGATTCGCTGATCAAGCCCGGAGGGCAGTGGCGTCGCGCGCTCGAGCGTGCATTTTCGGAGTCAGGCTATTATTCCGAGCAGGTGCGCGCAGTGTCGCTGCGTCGCCGCACGCGGCCCACCGCAGCCAGGCAGGCAGCACTATGACGTTTGCCGGAGATTCAGGCGCCGGACCACGCCCGCTCCCTGCAGCGACCGATCCCGGTCCTGACGCGCCGATGACAATGGCGCTCGCGACTCAGATGCTTCCGCTGGTGACGCGCATCGCCGCGGACTTGCGTGTCGCGTGGGAAACGTGGCGCACCGCGGTGACGCGGTACGATACCGTGGTGGCAGCGCTCGACGCCGAACTGGAATCGCCACTCGCGCGCCGCGCTCGCCGCGAGGCAGCGGCGCGCGCCAGTGACATCGACGCATTGCGCCAGGAACTTGCTCCGCTGCGGGCAACCTGTCGTTCGCCGCGCTCCGGACGGGTCGAATGGGACACCGTGGTCGATGGTATCCCGGCGCGTCTGCTGTGGCAGCCTGGCGAGGCGACGGTGTCGCGATGGGAAGGCCGGGATGTCGATGTCGAGCTCGGGCACGAAGAACCGGATACCGGCGACCCCTCACGCCCGTGACACGTCGAGACTGACCTGCCGCTGCTTTATCAGGGCACCGGCGTCGGCAGTTCGGCGTCGTATGGCACCTCGATCTCGAGTCCGTCGCGTGCCGCGACCGTTGCCGGAAACACCGTCTGAGCCTGCGTCACGAGATCACCGGGATCGCGTGAGTACCGGGCCGAGAAATGAGTCAGCAGCAATCGATGCACATTGGCGTTTCTGGCCAGCGTCGCCGCTTCACGCGCGGTACTGTGTCCGGTCTCGATCGCTCGCTCGGCTTCATCGTCGCCAAACGTCGCTTCATGGATCAGGAGATCGGCGCCTTCGGCGATCATTTGCAGTGCGGCCGTCGGGCGCGTGTCACCAGAAATCACCACTTTCCGTCCGGCACGGGGCCGCCCGACAAGCATCGCGGCGTCAACGCTCCGGCCATCGGGCAGCGTCACGGTCTCACCGCGATGCAGGCGACCCCAGAGCGGTCCCTCGGGGATGCCGATCGTTCGCGCCAGGTCAGGGTTGAATCGCCCGAGCCGCGTCTTCTCGATCATTGCGTAGCCAAGCGCCGACGCACCGCGGTGCTCGGCCGCAATCGCATGGATGGCATACTCCTTCCGGTCGAGGACGGCACCGGCGTCGAGCTCGGCAATTTCTACCGGAAAGGTGAGGCGCTCTCCCCCAAACCCGATGCATGCTCGCAACGACTTGTGGCCACCGGGAGGGCCGTACAGGCGGAGCGTCTCGGTGCGGCCCTGCAGCGACATGGTTCTTGTCAGCCCAACCAGGCCTAGCAGGTGATCCGTGTGGAAGTGGGTGAAAAAGATCTCGCTGGTCGTGAACCCCACCCCGTATCGCATCATCTGCCGCTGGGTGCCCTCGCCGCAGTCGAAGAGGAGTGTTTCCCCTTCTCGCACAAGCGAAATAGACGTGACGTTCCGTTCGACCGTTGGCCGAGCGGCGGACGTACCCAGGAAGCGAATCGCGAGCGACATTTTCCGAATATAGTCCCCTCCGATACCGGACTCTGCCGTAAGTGAATTGGACAGCTGCATCGCAATTCTGCCGGTTCGGTCAGTCGGCCCGGCAGCAGTCGTCCGAGCGGGCTCGGCCAGCGGCCCGTAACCTGCATATGTTGTAACACGTAGGACATCGCTCAGCCGTCGGGGTCGGCGTCTGGCGATGCACCCGGAGAGCCTGGAGACGGTGTAACAGCCATCGTCGCCGGAGCGAGCAGGGCGGTGTTTCGGTTGTGTACGGCTTGGCCGCACCCCAGCTGGAAGCGGAGGGGGTGGCGGGAGACGCGTGCACGCTGACTCCGACCAGGCCGAACGGGTGGCAACCTTTCACGGGGCAGGAGGACGCTGCATGGCAGAGACGATGGACCGCGGCTCGTCGCCTATGGGCGACGAAAAGCCGCGAAAGAGCACGCGAGGCTTCGCAAGCATGGATCCGAACCGGCAGAAGGAAATCGCCTCGAAGGGCGGCCGGGCGGCACATGCCAAGGGTACCGCGCACGAGTGGTCCCGCGATGAAGCCCGCAATGCAGGCAAGAAGGGCGGCGAGATCGTCAGTCGCGATCGCGCTCACATGGCCTCGATCGGCCGGGAAGGTGGCGGTGCACGCAGCCGAAACCGTCGCGGCGGCACCGACGAGACGCGCCGCTAGTTCGCGCACGAGGTGATCCTCGGACTTCCGTGCGCGCACAGCACTGCCGCAGCGGTTGCCGATGGTCCTGTACGACACAACAAAGGGTGCTCCGACTCGGTGACGGAGCGCCCTTTGTCATGTGTGTCACTCAGCTCCAGCGTCGCTCGTACGTTTTCGCGTCGAACTTCTTGTACGCCAGATCGATGGACATGTAGCGGATCGTCCCCAGTACCGGGCGACGTGTCCAGGGCCGGTCGAACTTCCCCAGACACCACTGAATGCCACCGTAGCTGCTCGGATCACGACCATCGAGCGCGTACTTGTTGTTGAGGGTGATCATGATCTGCAGTGCGTCATCGTAGCTCGCGCTCCAGAGCACGATGTACTTCCCCCAGTACATCCGCATCACATTGTGAATCGCCCCGGTGGCGACCAGCTCGCGCTGCGCGGCATTCCAGAGCGGGTGATGGGTCGCCGCCGCTTCGAACGTCGCCAGATCATAGACATGGTCCCGCCGGTCTGACGCGTGACGAGCCATGTTCTCGCGCACCCAGTTCGGCAGTCCGTCTAACGAGCCGAAGGAGCGATTGCGGACGCAGAAGTTCAGCGAGAGCTCTCGCCACGTCAGCAGTTCATCGTAGAACTTCTCGACCTCCTCCGGGCGACCGCGGTCACGGACGGTGCGGGCCACTTCGGCGGCGCTGATGTGACCGAAATGCAGATAGGGCGAGAGATGGCTCGACCCGTCGGCGTCGCCCGGATCGTTGCGTCGCTCGGAGTAATCGGGGAGTGCGTCGGCGCAAAATGCGTCCAGCCGGGCGCGCGCGGCGGTGAGGCCAGGGAGGACGTGCGCAACCGGGCGAACGGCATGATCAATCGCGCACCGGGCGATTTCTGCCGCGACATCAGTCGTGGTCAGCGCGAGGGCGTCGAGCTCGAGGCTCTGTAGCACCCGTGCCGGCAGCGCGACCTTCGGCGCGACGTCACGGACCGGCTCGAGCGACAGATCGCGGAGCCGCGCAATCTTGGGCCGGATCGTGCGTGCCGCATACTCCTCCTTCTGGAACGCTGCAGCGGGCACCACCGCGTGCGATTCCACCGCCACCATCCGGCACCCGATCCTGCCCGCCACGCGTGCCGAGCGCGCGTCGATGCCGGCGGTAGGGAAGGCGTCAGTGACGATCAGGACGGCGCGCGCGGCCAGTCGGTCCAGCACGCGGTTGTCGTCTGAAACGGTGCGCCGGAGATGGAACACATACGTGAGTCCAAGCAGGGCAGCGCGTCGGTGAAGCTCGACGGCATTGCCGAGTATCATGGTGTGCGTGCGGTCGTTCGCATGTTCGTAGTGCGGATTGAGCCCTTGGTAGATGAGCATCGGCTTTCCAAGGCGATCGGCTTCGAGGGTCGCCTGTCGGAGGGCCCAGTTCTCCTCGAGCCGGTGGGTGCTCTGCATCCAGTAGAGGACGAAGTCGCCCTCCGGCTGGAGGCGGATGTCGTTGAGCGATGTACAGCGAAGCGCGAGCTGGTCGCGGACGAACTGGGAGTCGAGTTGATGCATGATGTTGCGGTTGGAACCTTCTGTGCGTCCGGGGTACAGATGTTTCAGCCGGTGTGGTTGTTCCCGCGGCGCGCCTGGGGTGGTTGACCGGATGGGTCTGGGTGAATAACTTCAGGTGACTGTGCGTGGTGCCGATACAATCATTTGTTCCGGTGCCTACAGAGTCGGGGCTGTAGCTCAGTTGGTAGAGCGCTGCAATCGCACTGCAGAGGTCAGGGGTTCGATTCCCCTCAGCTCCATGGTGTGATTGCCAGAGCAAATGCCCGCCGCTGTTCGGTAGGACGGAGAGTTCCAATGACAGCGAGCGTGGCCCAGCTGATTGCAGGGGCGATGAATCCAATGGATTTGTCGCCCCTCGTCGTTTTCGGGTGTGTCAGAGTGGTACGCATCGTCACGGCGCGACGGCTCCGTACCGCAGGGTTCGCAGATCATCACGCAGACCCTGAAAGAGCTCCGCGTTGAAGCGGTTCTCCTCCCGCTCCGCCGGACCGTCGAATTCACTGAACGCTGAGCCACTGAGCCCGCCGAAGAATCGGATGATGGCCGATTCCTGCACGGCGAAACGGAAGTCTCGCGTGATGTACGTCTGGCCGCCGGCACCCGTGCGGAAGCTCACCTTGGCTGTCACGCCACCCTGTTCGAACGGACGTCGCAGCGGCGACTTCAACATCGACGCCGCGAACAGCGGCAGCTGCCACTCAGGCGCGTGGTCGAACCGGAAGACCCAGCCCCGTTCACTCGGCGCGCGGAGGAACACCATCGATCCCTGCATGCCGCGCATGCCGATCGTGAAGATCGAAAACTTCGTGCTCGCATCCATGGTCAGGCGCAGCGTATCGGGCATTGCTTGCGCTGCCCCATCGAGCGGAATCAGTCCGCCGTTCAGCACGCGCAGCCGCAACGTGAATCCACGATCACCGGCTGCCGCATCCAGCCAGCGCACGCCGCGGGCATCGCGCAGCACGATGTGGTATGCGGACGGTGACACATACTTCGCCACGAACTTCGCGTAGAGCGGGAACCCTTCCTTGAGCCAGTCGGGATGCACCTTGGTCACGATCGTCAGCGCCGTGCTGCCATCAGTCAGGCGTTGTGCGTGCAGCGTGTCGAGTGAGAACATGCGGCCCAGTGCCGCGGTCGTCTTCGGCAACGTGCTGCGCACGTCGGCGCGCAGGTCGGCATCACTGCGTCCTTCTGCGCTGCCGAGCAGTGCACGCATGCCAGCACCCCAGTCGTTCGGTGTCACGCTGCCAAGGGCGAAGTCGACCGAGGTGCGCCACTCGTATTCGCCCTCTTTGCTCAGCCGCGTGAGCTGCGTTAGGTGTCGTGCATCGGCGAGGCGATCGGGGAACGGCGCGCTCGCGCGCGGTGTGAATCGGTAGCGGGCATCCGGCATCGAGACGCCTTCCGCCATCAGCACGCGTGTTCTGGCGTCGGGTCGGGAGGTCCAGGTGGTCGTGTCGTCGAAGATCACCGATGGCGAGAGTGCGCGTTTCCCGATTTTCGCGCGGGCTGCCGCGTAAAACGGGGTGCGTTCGACGCCGAGGTAGCGGCGATGGAGTGCGTCAGCCAGCGCCACCCCATTGGTCTGCGCCTGCGCGGGCGTGGAACCGAAGGCATCCCATCCCGGGCGGCAGGCGGTGGCGAGCGGGGCGCTGAGGAGCAGGAGCGCGGCGAACCGGGTGGGTTTCGGGCGGAGGATCACTGGTGGTAAGGTAGCCGGTCCGGAATGCGGGCCGGCGACGCGCGTCGGGATTGTACTGGTGTGGGCGTCTCCCCTTGAAGGGTGATGCTGTGGGGCGTAGTTTTGGCGTATCCGGCGGCCGCGAGGTGGTCGGGTTGTGGTGCCCCTTGGTGTAACTGGCAACATGTCTGATTCTGGATCAGAAGAGTCCTGGTTCGAGCCCAGGAGGGGCAATAGGTAGAGGGCCCGGCTGCCGATCTGGCGGTCGGGCTCTCGTCGTTCTCGTCACCCGACATCAGCCGCCGGGGCGCTGCCTACACACGACCCGGGGAAGTGCGCTCACTCTTGCCGAGCGGCGGCGCGTCGGTGCAACACGGGCGAGACCTCACCGAGGAAAGGGGACAGCGAGGGCGGTCGTGCAGCGGGCCTGCAAGTGCACCGTCAGCGGATTAATTCGGGTAGATGAGCACACTGTCACCGGATCGTCACACGGTCACCGGATCGTCAATCCTCAGCTCTTCAGACTGGAGCCGCGCCATGGCAGTGGGCCGGCCGGTCAGCGCCTATCTGCTCGCGCGGTGCTGACGACCGCCGTGACGAAGCGGTCGAGCTCCGCCGGCGTGGTGTAAACGTTCGGGCTGACGCGTAGCCCACGCACGCCGGCGCGCCGGTCGCCCTCCGCGGGCGCGTCGGTAAAAGCCTGCACGACAATGCTATGGCGGACGCGCAGCGCCTTCTGAAGCGCGAGTGGCTCGAGGCCGGGGATCGCTACCGTGCACAGCCCCAAGCTCATTCCGGGATCTGCGCTCGTGTAGAATTGCGCCTCCGGCAGCGCGCCTGACATCTGGCGACGCCAGGACGCCGCGAGATACCGCAGGCGCTCCGCCTTGCGCGCGGCACCGAGCGAACGATGCACGGCCAGAGCGGGGAGTGCGGCGGGATTCACGTACTCCGGCGATGTGCCAACCCACTCGAAGCGTCCCATCCCCTTCGCACTCGCCCCGGGCGGGAGGAGCGGCCAGACCTTGCCGGTGTGCTCGGGGCGCATCCAGAGCACGCCCAGGCCGACTGGAAGACCAAGCCACTTGTGGCCGCTCGCGCCGTAGTAGTCGCAGCCGAGCGCGGTCACCGGGTCCTCCAGGAGCCCCAGCGACTGCGCGCCATCGACGACAACCTCAGCGCCGACCCGATGCGCGGCGTCGGCGATGCGCCGCACGGGGAGCAGTTGACCGGTGCGGTTACTCGGGTGCGTCAGCAGCACGAGCTTCGTGCGCGGCCCGATGGCGGCCTCGTACAACTCGGCAAGCGCGTCAAGCGATGGAGCCGGGGCCGCCGGCTGCAGCAGCCGTAGCACGATGCCATCGCGCGCGCGCCGCTGCTCCAGCGCGTCGAGCGTGGCGTAGTAGTCGTGGGTGGAGCAGACGACTTCGTCGCCGGCGCGCAGCGGCAAGCCCAGGAGCACGGTGTTCAGCGCCTCGGTGGCGTTGCGCACGAGCGCTATTTCCGTGGGAGGCACGCGCATCGCATCGGCAATCCCTTGCCGTACCGTCGTATCACTCACCGTCTCCCACGTCTTGGGAAGGTATTCCGCAGGCAGCGCCTCGAGGGCTCGCGCCCCGCGCACCAGCGCATCCACCGCGGCGCGCGGAGTGGGATTCGTCCAGCCGTTGTCCAGGTTGAGAACATCGGGCGCGAGCGCATATGCCTGGCGCACGCGTGACCAGAACCGCTCGTCCTCGGCCATGGGAGCGGTCGTCACACCGCGCGTCGGCAGCGCGGCGTCCTGCGAGGCGGCGAGTGTCATCTCGCGTCTGAGTTGCTCTGCGAATGTCCCGGCCGCAGCTGAGGATGGCAGAACGGCGATTGCGCCGAGTGCACTTGCACTACGGCCGAGAAACTCACGGCGATCTGTCATGTCCAGCTCCACAATGGCGAGGAAGGCGCGATCACGGCCAGGTGTGCGATGAGAAGGCGCTCGCTGCCGGTGTGCAACTGTGCACGATCTCGCCACAGTCGAATCCACGACTGCCGGCCGAGGGGATGTTGATGCGACGGTGCAAGCGTCAGCTACCCGACTGCGGTTGGAGAAGTGAGAGCATACGGCCGCCACGACCAGCGGGCAATTGCGAACCCGAGCACGCCCTCACCCTTCTTCTGGTCATATCGTGGCCCTCTGCCTGTCCGACCAAGTGGGGTGACTCCACTCCAGCCGACAGCGGGCAATGCGTTTCCGCGCTGGCTAGCGCGCCCGAACGTTGGTCTGCGCGCGATGTGACGGAGACACTGGTGCCCGAGTCTGTCAGGCATGTACGCAGCGGCCGTCATTCACCCTACGCAGCCCGAACCGTCCGATGCCGAATTCGTTTCGGCCGCCGTCGGTGGGTACGAACGCGCGTTTGCAGCGCTCGTCCGGCGTCACGCGGCGGCACAACTCCGGATTGCGGTCAGACGGATCGGCTGCCGGGACGACGCGCACGACGCGCTGCAACCGGCCTTCGTCCGGGCACACCGGCACCGCGCTCGCTGGGGGAAGCACGCCGTGCCGTCCCATTCCGCCGGACCCGCTCGTTCGGCGTGATGCAGGATCGCGCGCACGACAAGGGTAAACCCGGCGAAAGCCGGCGACGCAAAGTCACGAGGCTACCGCTGGGGCCGCCCCATCTCCCCTGCAACGCCAGTCGGGCCGCCGAACGCCACGGTCCTCCAACTCCTCGATAGGAAACCGAACCATGATGTCAAACAGCAGGCGTTCGCGGTGTCTTCGCGCCGCGACCATTTTCGGACTCGTCGCCCTCGCCGGTTGCGGCGACGGCAGCACCGGGACGAGCGCTACCTCGCGTGTCTCGCTGAAGCTCATGGACGCCCCCGGCGACGTGAAGCGCGCGTACGTGACGATCTCGCAGGTGTACCTGCAAGGCAGTAACGGTCGCGTCGTGCTGCGCGACACACCATGGTCCGGTGACCTCGCCGCGCTGGCGAACAGTACCGCGGATCTGGCGGAAGGCGTCGAGGTGCCGGCCGGGAGCTACTCCGAACTCCGCTTCGTGATCAGCGGCGGCTACATCGAGATCGAGGGCGCGAGCCCGGGCGCGCCGCGACAGGTTTTCAGTTCCGCCACGGACTACGCCGGACTGAGCACCATGACAGCGGGCGCGCAGATCGCCGGCACGCTGCAGATGCCGAGCCTGGCACAGTCGGGACTGAAGGTGAAGATGCCCGGAGATGGCCCCGTGGTGCTGAACGACGCGCAGGAGGTGTTCCTCGTCGACTTCGACGTGGCGCGCAGCTACGGTCGCGCAGCCGGGCAGAGCGGGCGCTGGGTGATGACGCCGGTGATCGAGGCGAGCGACTTCCAGGTGACGGGGTCAGCCCGTGCGACGGTGCAACTCGCCACCCCGGCACCGACGTTGCCGCAGTTCAATGGAAGCCTCTTCTCGCTCGGCCTGCTGAAGGCAACGCTGACCCCGTCCTCGGGAGGGTCAGCGAAGACCTTCGACCTTGTTGATGCAGACAACGATGGCCGCTTCGAGGCGCAGTTCCGCCTCCTTCCGCCTGGGCAGTACGCCCTCGCGCTGATCGCGCCCGCCGGCGTCACCGTCGCCACCACGGCGACGCCAACGAATCCGATGACGGTGACGGTCGGCTCGAACGGCGAAGCGACCGTGGCGTGGACGGTGGCCGGTGTGACGGTGCCCTGACCGCTGAGTGTCTGCAGACGTCAATGCGGCGCGGCCCTCTTCGTGGGGCCGCGCCGTTCCTGTGATGGGGCACCGATGAACGATTCGACCGACGCATGGGCAGAAAGTGAACCGGTAACCTTTTGCTCCAATGCATGCGGTCGCTGATATGCGATTGCTTTCGGGCAGGCTCTGGCGCCGGGCTGGCTTGCAGTGCGACCCTCGGCCCGCTGTCCGTGCCATCCGATGCACCAGTCATGCACTCCTTCCTGTCAGCCACATTCTGGATCAGAAGTGCCCAGGTTCGAGCCCAGGAGGGGCAATACATGAGAGCCCGGCTGCCGATCATGCGGTCGGGCTCTTGTCATTCCTCTGGAATGCTGCCACGCGGCACCGCGAGCGCGACGCCCAATTCCGGCGGCAGTCACATCCTGTCGAAATTCAGGAGTTTCCGCGCGCGATGGCGAGCGAGCCCACGTTATGATCACCGGTCTGATTTGGTCTTGAGCGTCGCTCCCGATACCGATGAGGTGCACATGCTGCTGCGCGCGCTGTTCATCACGATTCTGCTCGTCTTTCCGCTGCCATCGAGTGGCCAGAGCGCGACGAGGCGGCTTCCCATCCTCGACATGCATCTGCACGCGGCGACGCTCGAGGAGTTCGGCGGCGGCGGTCCGGCCTGCGTCAACGAGGGACGCATCGTCTTCAAGGGCTGGGACCCCAAGTTCCCGCTGACGCCCGACCGTCTCGGGACCTGTGAGTCAACCGTCCCGTCGCCGACGACGGACGGGGCAGTGATGCGCGAGACCCTCGCCATGCTGGAGCGCTACAACATCTGGGCGGTGACGACCGGACCGCTCGAGCGGGTTGCCACATGGCGCGCCGCCGGGTCGCAACGGATCATCCCGGCACTGGCATTCACCGACCGAGAGCGCATGCCCACGGAGTACCGCCAACTGCACGCGGCCGGTGCGTTCGCTGTCTTCGGCGAGATCACGGCCCAGTACCGCGGGCTCACGCTTGACGACCTCTCCTACGATCCGTACTTCGCCCTCGCCGAGCAACTTGACGTCCCGGTCGGCGTGCACCTGGGAGAAGGGCCGCCAGGGGGAGCCCACCTCCTTGGCGGCGGCGGCCCGCCATCGGCCTACCGCGTGCGTCTAGGCAGTCCGCTGCAGCTGGAGGAGGTGCTGATCCGGCATCCGAAGCTGCGCGTGTACGTGATGCACTACGGCTCGCCCTTCGTCGACGAAATGATCGCGATGCTCTACTCACATCCGCAGCTCTACGTGGACATTGCCCAGAACAACTGGGGCTTTCCGCGCGATCACTTCTACGCGCAGCTGAAGCGGCTCGTCGATGCGGGATTCGAGGAGCGCATTCTGTTCGGGTCGGACCAGATGATCTGGCCGCGGACCATCGAGGTGGCAATCCGCACCGTCGAGGGCGCCCCGTTCCTCAGCGAAAAGCAGAAACGCGACATCCTGTACAACAATGGGGCCCGCTTCCTGCGGCTCAGCGAGGCAGAGATCGCAAGGCATCATGGACGCTGATTGGGGCGTGACCCGTCAGTCCACCGGCTGTTCAGGCCAGATGCCGCGCCGACCTGGCGCCGATTCCGAAACTGCCGCCACGCGAAGAGTTCCGTCGTGAGATCCACGCCCCGGCATCGCCGCAGGTAACCCGCGCGGCGTCTGGAGCACCACGCCGTGGAGGGCGAGCAATCCCTTGATGCGATGCACCACGCACATCCATTCGCGCGTGATCGTGGCATGAGGACCAATGCGGCCCACCAGACGGTGCGATGAATCATGCAGCCCCCGTCGAGGTGATCCGTCAATTTCCGCACGGCAAGCCCGCTGGCATTTGCGTCACTCGCGTCGCGCGGGCCATGCCGTGCGGAACAGCTCGCGCGTGGCGGCCCACACCGCTTTTTGTGCGGCACCATTCCCTTCGACGGTTCCGCCGCGGCTCACGTCGACCGGTTCAAGGCTGCCGCCCACCAGTGCGTGCCCTGCGTCGGGGAAGACGAGCGACACGGTTGGCAGGCCACTGTCCTTACGCCGCTGGGTGATGGACTGGCTCATCCCTGCCGAGTTCCAGGTCCGGTCCTGCTCCCCCCCGGCAACGAGCAGGAGGCCGCGAAAACGTCCGATCGGGATCAACGCGGCAGCCACATCCTGCGGATACTGTGCCCGCCCGGTGTCCTTCGAATCGCGAGCGCGTCCCGGCACACCGTAGCGGACGAAGGGCAGTGGCTTGCCACCCAGCGAAAATGACGGCGTGCCCGTGCGCTCGATGGTGCCGGAGCCGAATCCCTCCCATACCACATCGCTGGGTACGATCGCCGCCACCGCGTCGAGCCACGGATAGGTGGCTGCGGCGATGATCGCGAACTCGCCGCCCTTGGACTGGCCCCAGATGCCGATCCGGTTCACGTCGATGCGAGGGTCCGTCGACGCCCACCGATGGACCTCCTCCAGCCGATCGACGGGAATTTCCGCAAACACGGATGGTAGGCCCGCGATGGCTGGTCCGCGCCCGCGGTCGGGGGAGTAGTAGGGGAAGCCCAGCACGGCGTATCCCTCGGCGGCAAGCTGTGGCCCGATCCCACGGGCGGTGTGATCGTCGCCCTCCGATCCGCCCAAGACAATGATGAGCGGCAGCCGCCCGGTAGCGGATGCCGGCCGCACGAGGAATGCGCCGGGAAACTGTGTCACGTCCTCGATCTGGACTGGAGCTGGTTCGGGCAGACGGTATTCGGCTTTCGCCCGGATCCCCTGCGCGGTCGCCTGGATCATGACCACCGTGCTGACCGGCACCGGCGCGCTCGGGTCGGGCTGCATCGACCAGAACGGCGCCTCTGGCGCCGCCGCCTGCCAATCGCCGCTCACGGGCGCGGTGGCGATGTCTACCGATCCATCCGCCCCGGTCGATAACGCGCTGTGGCCCGAAACGACGGCGGCAGCCCATCGGGCGGCGTCCGGATGAAGCTGACTTCAACATCGGCATTCGCTGGAAATCCGGTGAGGCGAACACGTGGGGCACCGGTGATCGGATCCGGCTTCCTGCTCGTGACATCAACCACCTGCGCGCGTGCCGGTGGTGCCGCGACCGGCGCCATGAGCATGAGCAACAAGAGTGCAGCGCATCGGGAAGCGTGAGGTTGACTGGTCATGGGTCGTCCCTGCGGTATCTGAGGAGTTGCATGCGTTGCACGTGCGCTCGAACACGTGCGCGACTGCTCCTGATACGCACCGGGCAGATACGCTCCCGCAACATACGTCGCGGCGAACCGCGCTTCGCACCCGTCCTGAAACGCGCGGAAGTGGTCGCTGACCAGGTGAAAAAGGGGCGAGGCCTGCGATCGGCGCGGCTCGGAGACGACGCTTCCCCCAACTCAGGTCCAATCATTGTGTATGCTTGGATCCAGCGGCGCCTCTCCCCGAATTAGGTCCACCTTGAATGTCAGTTTCGGGCTCGGAGCGACCGTGGGTGGAAGGACCCCGCCTTCTTGAATTCGGCCGGGGTGTGGTGCCGTAAGCTGCTGTGGGGTCGGTGGTTGTTGTAGTCCTCCTGCCAGTCGGTGAGCACCTGCTGGGCCTCGGCGAGATCGACAAACCAATGCATCGAGAGACACTCTCGCCTGAGCGAGCCGTTGAAGGCTTCGCAGACGCAGTTGTCGACCGGCTTGCCCGGCCTGGAAAAGTCGAGACGGACGTGGTTCCAGTACGCCCAGTGATCGAGCGCGGTTGAAGTGAATTCGGTCCCGTTGTCGCACTGGACGATCTCCGGCAGCTTCCCGCGCCGCCGTCCTGCGGCTGCGAGGAACTCGGCCACATCGCTACCATTGAAGCCCGCGGCGGCGTGCAACGCGACGCACTCCCGTGTACACACGTCGACGAGCGTGAACACTCGGATCGCCCGACCGTTCTTCAGCACGTCGTGCATGAAGTCCATCGCCCACCGCTCGTTCGGCTGCGTTGGGACGCTCCGTGTTTCGCGGATGGTCGCCGCTTTGCGCCGGCGACGACGCCGTGGCTTGAGCTGGAGCCCTTCCTCGACATAGAGGCGATGGACGCGCTTGTAGTTGATCTCCACGCCGTCGCGCCGGAGCAGTGTGTGCAGCCGCCGCGACCCGAACGTCAACCGCGTCGTCGCCAGCTCGTGCAGGCGACGGCGGAGGGCCGTGGCAGGGTCGCGCTTCGCCGCATACCGCACCACCGTGCGTCCGAGGGCCAACGCCCGGCAGGCGCGGCGCTCGCTCACTTGGTACGCGGTCTGGGCCCACGCCACGGCCGCCCGACGCTGGCGTGGGCTCACCATTTTTTTCCGAGGGCGTCCTTCAGGATCGTCTTGTCGAGCACCAGGTCGGCGACCACCTGCCGCAGCTTGGTGTTTTCCTCGCGCAGGGCCCGGAGCTCGCGCAGCTCGCCGACGTCCAGCCCGGCGTACTGCTTGCGCCACCGGTAGAACGTGGCCTCGGTCACGCGCCCAGCTTCCGACAAATCTCACCGACGACAGTGCCGCCTTCGACCTGGCGCAACGCCTGCAAGATCTGCTCGGGGGTAAAGCGACTTTTCTTCATCGGACCTCCTGCCCGGCATGCCGGGCGATTGATCACGATGCTCCTGCCCTAAATGAGAGTCAAGCTGGACCTGTTTGCGGGGAATGGCGCCTTTGCGGGGAATGGCGCCCAGCGGGCGCCGCTCCAACGTCAGTGTGCCAGAGCCCCAGTCACACATTTCCTCCGATCAGCCACATTCTGGATCAGAAGAGTCCTGGCTCGAGCCCAGGAGGGGCAATAGTCGAGCGACCGTCAGTGCCGACAGGCGCTGGCGGTCATTTGGTTATTTGGCCTGCACGTCAGAGCGCGCCTGATCCACAGCCGTCACGCACGCGCGAATTCCAGAATCGGCGCGAAGTCTCCATGATCTGCCGCCCGGAGCGCCGCGAGGTACGCAGCACGAGCCTCGCCTGCGCTCGTCAGGTTCTTTGCGCCCCAGTCGAATGGTGCGTCTTGATGCGCGTGCATCAGGGTGTCTGCAACCAGGCGGCTCCAT
>JANPFJ010000380.1:0-23118 GCA_031423355.1 Gemmatimonadaceae bacterium
GGCGCCGCCACAAAACCGCGACGGATCAGCCGGCCCAGTTCACGCCGGATCGGAATGTTCTGCAGATTCGGATCGGTCGAGGAGAGGCGTCCGGTGCCAGCCACGGTCTGGTTGAACGTCGTGTGGATCCGACGATCTCTCGGGTCGACGAGCGTCGGCAGCGAGTCGATGTATGTCCCCTCGAGCTTGAAGATCTCGCGGTACTCCATCAGCAGCGCCGGGAGCTCATTCCCCTCATCGGCCAGTTCCTGCAACACGCTGGCGTCAGTGGACGGTCCAGTCACGGTCTTCTTCTTCACCGGCAGGCCGAGTTTCTCGAACAGAATGACCCGCAGCTGGGGGTTCGAGTTGATGTTGAAGGTCTCGCCAGCCGATGTGTAGATGAGCTGCTCCACGCGCTGACGCTCTGCCATGAAGCGTTCCTTCAGCGACGCAAACCAGTCCAGATCGATGGCTATTCCGGCCCATTCCATATCCGCCAGCACTGATACCAGCGGCAGCTCGATACCGTCGAGGAGTGCCCGGGCACCGGCCTGCTCGATCAGGGGGTCGAAGTGCTCGAACAAGCGCAGCGTGAAGTCCGCGTCCTCGGCTGAGTACGTCGTCGCCACATCAACCGGGACACGATCGAACGTCACCTGATTGCGGCCCTTGCCAGTGACTTCATCATACGGAATCATGCGATGACTGAAGATCTCGAGCGCGAGGGCATCGAGACCATGCGAACGCCGACCCGGATCCAGCACGTAGCTCGCCAGCATCGAATCGAACGCCAGCCCGCGCAGGGTGATGCCGGCGCGCCGCAGAACCAGCATGTCGTACTTGGCGTTCTGCGCGACTTTCCGCACCGCTGCGTCTTCCAGCAGCGCGACCAGCGGTCGACAGGCTGCGCTCTGCAGTGGCGGCAGGTTCTCGGGCGCGACGGTGATCGTGTGCGCATCCGGGTCCAGGAGGTCACCCTGTACATTCGCACTCGCTCGCACGTGCAGGAACGGCAGATACCAGGCCTCGCCTGGGGCTGTGGCGATCGCAATGCCGACCACACGCGAGCGCATCGCATTGATGGTCCCCGGCGCATCGGCATCGAGCACCGTCTCCGTGTCCACCGCGATCGCCGGGACTTCACGACAGCGCTTCACCAGCGCGGTGAGCTGCTCGACGGTGCTCACGGTCCGATACGCAACCGGAATGGCTGGCGCCGACGCGTCCTCGGCGACCACATCGAGCGGGGCATCGTCGCTGCTGACTGGCGCAGCGCCCGCGCCAATGTTCTTGTCGTCGCTCAATTGCCGAGCCAGCGATGTGAACTCCAGGTCGACATAGACCTGCCGGAGCTCCGAGCGGTTCGGTTGATGGAAGCGGAGCCGATCGAGGTCGAGCGGGACGTTGCAGTCGGTGCGGATGGTGACCAATGCCTTCGACAGACGCGCGTCGGCCTCGTGCTGTTCGAGTGCCTCGCGGGGACGCTTCTTGGTGATGTTCGCGACGTTGGCCAGAATCGCGTCCAGATCGCCGTACTCGCGAATGAGTTCCTGCGCGCCCTTCTCTCCGATGCCCTTCACCCCCGGCACGTTGTCTGACGCATCGCCCACCAGGGCGAGGAAGTCGGTGGTGCGCTCGGGAGGCACGCCCAGCCGCTCACTGCCATTCTCGACGCCAACCCAGTGCTCATCCACGCTGGCCGGTCCACCGCGTCCGGGGTTCAGCAACCAGACCCCGGGGCGGACCAGCTGGTGGAAATCCTTGTCGCCCGAGACGACCACCACATTCAGTCCCGCGTCGACGCCCAGCCGCGCCAGTGTGCCGATGACATCATCCGCTTCAAAGCCGTCCAGCGCGATGATCGGCGTGTCATAGGCCGCCAGCAGCGCGCGAACATGCTCGAGCCCGAGGTCGAAATCCGCCTGCAGATCGTCGGTGAGTTTCTCGCGCGTCGCCTTGTAGTCGGCGTACATCTCGTCGCGAAACGTTGCGCCGGAGTCGTGAATCCAGCACAGATACTCGGGCCGGTGCCGTTGCACGAGTCGATTGAGAAAGTTCGCGATCCCCCACGCGATCGACGTGTTCGCGCCGTGGCTCGTTTTCAGCGGCCGGTTGATCAGCGCAAAGAAGGCGCGGTAGATCAGCGCGTAGCCATCGACCAGAAACAGTCGAGGCGATGTCGGTTCGGTGGGGACAGGCGCAGTCATGCGCGAAATCTAGCCCCGGTCCGGCACCGGTCTGCGTGATCAGAGCTGCAGCAGGAGCACCGCCACCAGTGCGACTGCGGCTGTCACCCGCACATTGTCGTCGAGCGCAAGTGCGGGCCGTTCGACCGTCGCCGCCACAACGCCCAGACCCACCGCCGGCACCAGTGCGAACCCCGCCAGCCACCATGCACCGAGCGTTGCCGCAGCGGCGCATGCCAGACTCCCGATCAGTGTCTTTCCGCTGCCACCGCGAGCGCGCCGCCATGCGCCGCCGACGAGTGCCGCAGCGGCGTCACCAACGGCACCAGCCCAGGTGCCGGCGATCACTGCCGGCAGCGGCGCGGCAAGGCAGGTGATGGCGAAGGTCGCCAAGAGCCAGGTCGCGCCCGTGATACCGCGCGATACCTCGTGCGGCCGCAGCATGATGCCGACGGTTGCCTCGAACCGCGATGCCACGACCTCGGATCGACGCCGCGCGAACTCCACCATACACGCCACTCCGAAGAGCGCGAGCAACAGGAGCGCGACGGCGCGCTGCGGCGCTCCGAACCAGAGTGCGATCGGTATCGATGCGGTCGTCAGGTGGAGCGTCTTCCGCGGCAGTTCCCGTCCGCGTGCGACGCTCTCGTTGATCATCGCGTCAGGCGACGCTGCAGGGCAGACGCGAACTCGTTCGCACCGTTCCCGTAGAAACGCCACCGTCCGAAGCCGCTCTGGTCGATGAAGATCAGGCGCAGACGCTCGGCGGTGTAATCCCAGGCCTGCAGCCGGCCCCGCTGCCCCACGTTCAGGTCCTGCTGCCCCTGCTGGTTCTGATCGATGATCTGATCGGGTTTCCCGAGAGCAACGAACGTCGATCCACGATCCGAGAGCCAGCCGGCGGCAGCGTCTTCCTTGTAGATCTCATTGGCGATGCGAATGCGCTGGAAGTAGTCGCGCAACGCCTCGTTCTGCGGGGTAATGGAGATCGGATCGGTTTCGCGCAGAAAATTCGCCCAGGCCTCGGCGCGCTGCTGTGGTGTCCCGGTCTTCAATGCACTCAACCGCGCACCGCTGGCGAAGAAGCGCAGGTATCCGATCATCTCCTCGAATGACGCAACCGGGAGGTCGTCGCCGAAGCTGATCAGGACTGGCTGTGTGACGACATCTCCGGAACCGGCACGCCAGACGGCCGCCTGAACGATGCCGACACCGAGCCCAGCCACGGGCACCCGGATCACGCCGCTCGCAAGCCCCTCGCCCCGGGAAGGCAGCATCACGCTGTCCTGCCAGAGCGCGGCGCCCTTGTCATCGCGAATTGCCACCTTCAGTGGCACACCCGCCGGCGACGAGTCGCGCACCTCGACGTAGAGCGGGAGTTCGCTGTCTCGCCCGAGCACGATCGTGCTCCGGGCGTTCGCCAGCAGCTCGGGCCCAGCCTTGGTATTGGTGCGGGCGTTCACTTCAAAGGCGATGATCGGCGTACTGGGGCGGCTGCCGAATCTCGGAACTTCGAAGATGTGCTCCTGTGTGCCCGATCGGGACGTACCGCCGTCACGCACCAGCACCGCAATGGAGTAGGAGCCCGGAGGGACCAGCATCTGCTGCTGGAAGAGCACGCTCTCCTCGCCCCGCTGTGTTTCCTTGAAGCTGACGACCCGGACGATCTGGTTCGACTCTGCGCGTACCACGACGGCGCCGTTCTGACGCGCCTCGACCGCCACATTGTACGAGGCCTTGAAGCGGTCGCCTTCCCGCGCGAACGCAAAGGCCACGGTCGGAAACGACAACGAGACCATCACCAGCGAGCTGTCGGCAACCGGCCCTGGCAGCGTCGCGATCGAGCCGGTGAAGGGCAAGGGGAGCCCGTTGGCCAGCAGCCCCAGCCCCTGGAGGACCTTCAGGACATCAGACTGCGCGGCCAGGTCACCGCGGCGGATGGCCTGCGGTGCGTCGGCTGGCGGCCCCCCGGGGCCACCGCCCGGAGGAGCCCCTCCTCCACCGGGACGCCCTGACGCGCAGGCTGCGAGCGTGGCTCCCAGCAGACCAAGACCCAGACGCCGCCCGCGTCCAACAAGCTGTGTGACCCTGATTGCCATGACGTCCGCCGCCCGCGCGCGTGAGTTGAGCCGGTTCAAAGTGTTCCTTCACCAAGCAAGATACGGTACCCGCCTGCCAGTTCATTCGTTGCGTCCCAGGCGACCCTGCGGAAAATGGCGACCCTCGCGCTTGCCGCCCTCCCGTGTGGTACGTAGGCTTACCCCTGTGATCAAAGACGCAATGGTAGGAACGGTCATCGCAGAATATGCGGTGCAGGATATGGTCGGCGAAGGTGGGACGGCGATGGTATATCGCGCGGCCCACCCTTCGCATGGCATCGTGGCACTGAAGGTCCTTCGCACGAAGTTGCGAAACGACCCCACGGCCGTGACTCGCTTCGAGCGTGAGGCGGAGTTCGGCCTTCGCGTCGTGCACCCAAACGTGGTGCGTACGATCGAACTGGGTGCCGCAGATGGGGTGCGGTACCTCGCGATCGAATGGGCGCCCGGGGAACTGCTCGAAAAGGTCGCCAAGCGCACGGGTGCATTCCCCCGTGCACAGGTCGCGAGCATCGTGCGGCAGATCGCGGCCGCCGTCGACGCCTCGCATCGACAGGGCATCGTGCACCGCGACCTGAAGCCGGAGAACCTGATGTACGACGGTGTGAACGATCGCGTTCGCCTGCTCGACTTCGGGATTGCGGCCGAGCCGGAACAGGGCAACGACCAGCGCCTCACGCGCGACGGGTTCTTTGTCGGCACGCTGCTGTACGTGGCGCCGGAGGCGCTGAGCGGTGTACTCGTCGGGCCGGCAGCCGACCAGTACAGCCTCGCCACGATCGCGTACTTCCTGCTGACTGGCGTGCATCCGTACACCGCCCGGTCAACGCGCGACATGTTGTCGCAGTTGCTCACGCAGCCGCCGACCGCGCTGAACAAGGCGGTGCCGGGCCTGACGTTCGGCGAGGATGTGGAACGGGTCGTCATGAAGGGGTTGGCACGTCAGCCGGGCGACCGGTACGCGGGGATCACCGATTTCGCGAAAGCGCTGGAGTCGGCACTGGTTTCCATGCCTGCCGCGGCGCCAAAACCGGGTGGACTCTTCGGCAAGGTGAAGGGGCTCTTCGGATCCCGGGACACCTGAGCGTGACGAATCCCCCACACCGCGACGCGCTGGTGGCGCTGCTCGCGGCCCGCTCTGCGCGTCGCGGAACGTTCACGCTTGCCTCCGGCAGAGTCAGTGATTTCTACGTTGACTGCCGGCTCACGACGATGAGCCCGGACGGGCTGATCCTGGTGGGGCCGCTTGCCTTCGGCCTGCTGCGCTCGAGTGGGTGGGTGGTTGACAGTGTCGGCGGACTCACCATGGGCGCGGACCCGGTGAGCTATGCCATCGCCTATGCCAGCGCGCTGGCCGGGACGCCCGTGCGATGCTTCGCGGTCCGCAAGGAGGCCAAGGGGCACGGCATGGGCAAGCGCATCGAAGGGTCCTTCCAGGCGGGGGATCGGGTCGTGGTGATCGAAGACTCCATGACCACCGGCGGCAGTGCGCTGAACGCGGCGGCGGCCATCCGTGCCGAGGGGGGCGTGGTGATCGGTGCGTTGACGCTGGTTGACCGCGAGGAGGGCGCAAGAGAGGCGCTGCAGGCGGCGGGAATTCCGCTCATCGCCTTCACGACGGCCGACGAACTCAAGCGCCTCATCCCCGTTCCCTGACCTCTTCCGCTGAGAGCCCCTCCGAAATCTGGCGGAGCGGACGAAAGCGGATCAGCTGCGGCAAGACGGGCGTGATCGCAGCCTCGCAGAAGAACCGATACATCCCTTCACAGTCGTAGGTGGCCCGAAAGGCCGATGCGGTGAGCCCAAGCACCAGCGTCACGTGGCGCCCGAAGCTCTGCGGCGAGGAGTAGTCGAGGCTCGTCGCCACGTCTGCGATGGATCGTTTCGGATCCTCGAGACGGCAGGCGGCGCGAACGAGATTCACGAGATCGAGGTAGCGCTTCAGCGGGGGAAGGCCCCCGCGCTGGAATCGACTCATCAGCGTTCCGGGGTGCATGCCGATATGCCTCGCAACCTGGCGGACCGTATGGACAGCGGGCTTCGCGGTGAACAACAGTTCGAACAATTCGAGGCAGTCGCCGCCGGCCGCCGCCAGCCGCTGGCGCAAGTCGGCAATCGCGGACTCGACGGTGAATGTGCCGCGATCGGCTGTCGCCACCGTTTCGCGCAGGAGATGCCAGCCGGTCGACTCGCGGGCGTCGATGACAATCCGGAGCCCGCTGCGGCCAAGTGAGAGCAACGACTGCGGGTGTACCCGTTCCGCATTGGTGACCAGTGCCATCATCGGAACGCGCGGGTGGTCGCGCAGAATGGCCGCCATCCGGATTGCGTCTCGCGGCGAGCAACAGGCGAGCGACACGAGCACCGCCGTCGCAGACTGGTCGCGCAAGTCGCGACGTACCTCGTCAAGCGAGGACCGGTGCATGGTGCGATACAATCCGAGTCCGGCGGCATCGACCGCACTGCGTTCGGATGGTGTCAGAATGGTTGTGACGGGAACCGGGCTCGCCTTGGTGGCCGACCGTGTAACCGATGGGTACTGTGGCATGCGCGTTCCTCGGAGTGATCTCGTGACGACGGCGTCCGGCGGGCAACGGCACCAACGTCGTGCCGCGCGTCACCGCGAAGTCATGTCGCACGCGCCAGGGGCGTGCCAAAAGAGCACCACGCGCCGCGGCTGCCGCGGCCCCGGGGATCCGAGTACGTTGGGTGCAGGTGATGTGTGTCGGCCGGATGATCGCGAGACAGGTCCTTCACCGGATGTCTGCTCGAGGAAAGTCCGGGCTCCGTAGGGTGGGCTGCCAGATAATGTCTGGGCACTGCGCTGCTGCTGGACCGCCGTGCAGTGACGGAAAGTGCCACAGAAAATACACCGCCGTCGGCCGGCGCTTGCGTCGGATCGGGTAAGGGTGAAAAGGTGCGGTAAGAGCGCACCGCGTCACCGGTAACGGTGACGGCAGGGTAAACCCCAGCTGGAGCAAGGCCAAATAAGCGACGAGGAACGACCCGTTCCGATCAAGACGTCGCGGGTAGGCTGCTGGAGCGTGCGGGTGACCGTACGCCGAGAGGAATGATCATCCATCACGTTCGCGTGATGACAAAACCCGGCTTACAGGCCGGCACACACCACCCCTTCTCTTTTCGTCGTTCTCGTGACACTCCTCCGTCAGTCAGCGTGTCGCGGAGCTTCGATGATGTTCGCCGCCGGTGTTGCACTGTTGTCTGCGCCAAGGGTGCAGGCACAGGGGACTTCGACAGCCCGGTACCGCGTCACATCGTCGTCAGTCATTGCGCTCGACAAGGCCCCGCAGTCGCCCCTGGTGGATAGCGTCACGACTTCGCTGCTGCTGAAGATCGACATCTCTGCCGGCCGCGATACGGTTGCCACGATGTCGATCGACTCGCTGGTGCTTGCGTCCACTGGCATGGTGCGACGTGCGGCAGATGCGTTTTCACAAGGCATCAGTGTTTCAGCGCTGCTGAGCAATGGACGCCCCCGAATCACCGGCGACAGTGCCAGCGCGTGTCTGGCGGAACGTCCGATGGCGGGCTTGCTGCCTGAGTTGCTGCCGCTTCTGCCAAGCCCCTTGCGGCCGGACCAGCAGTGGAGTGACACCCTCACGGTCACCACCTGCCGGGCTGGTTTGCCGGTGACGATGGAAACGATCGCGGTCTATCGGACGCTGAGCGGAATCGACAGCGCGTCAGTGCTGCTGGAGCGCCGCGCCACGATCCGCGTTGGTGGCGCCAGCGTGATCCGACAACAGGCCGTGAGTCTTTCCGGCACCGGCACGAGCGAGTCACTCTCGGTCGTTGCGCTCAACACGCGACAGATCCAGTCGTGGCGGGGAACGCAATCGCTGGAGATCCAACTCACCAACGGCCAGCAGATTCGTCGACTCAGCCAACAAGTCACGGATACCGCAACCCTGATTCCGTAGGGTCCTCGATCCTGTGGGCTGGATCGAGGAAGACCCGAGACTCCCTGCCAAGACTCGCCGCGGGCCACTGTGACGGTGTGGCCGCGCGGCGCCGAGGTCAGTCGGACAGACGCAGCGGCATCAGGATCGTGAGATAGGTCGCCGGGTCGCTCCACCCTTCCGGCTCCACTGTCGCGGCCCGCTCAGGCGCCTTGAAGGTGAGGCGCACTTCACTGGTCGGGATGTATTTCAGTATCTCGAGCAGATACGCGCCATTGAATCCGATATCCATCGGATCGCCTTCATAGCGAATGGGAATTTCGTCCTGGCCGTCGCCGAGATCCGGTGTGGTGACCTGGAAGCGAAGGATACCGGCGTTGAATGAAAGCTTGATCCGGTGCGTCTGGTCCGATGCCACCGTCGCCATGCGGCGCAACGCCGACGCAAGGGCGTCCTTGTCCGCGATGGCGAACCGGTCGTTGTCCTTCGGAATCACCTGCTCGTAGTTCGGATACGGGCCTTCGATGAGCCTGGTGTAGATGGTCGTGAATGGGCTCTTGAAGGCGAGGTGATTGTCGCCGCGCGCCACCTCAAGGTCCTCTTCGTCAGGAAAGAGCTTGCTCACCTGATCGAGCGCCTTCGGCATCACGATCAGATCGCTCGACTGCCCGCCGTGACCGCTCACTGCCACATCCATCTTCGCCAGTCGATGGCCGTTGGTGGCCACCATGCGCATGAAATCAGGCTTCAACTCCCAAAGAACACCGTTCAGGATCGGACGGCTTTCCTCGGTACTGACGGCGTACGAGGTGTGGCGAATCAGCTTCCGGACATCGGCCGACTTGATGCGCCAGCCGTCACCGAATCGAATCGCCGGAAATTGCGGGAAATCATCCTTCGGCAGCCCGTTCAGCTTGAACTTGGCACGGCCGCATTCGAGGCTGACCTTCTGCTCTCCCGCAGACTCGATCTTGACCGGGTTTGGCGGTAATTCTCGCGCAAGCTCCTGCAGCTTCTTGGCGGGAATCGTGATCCCGCCGGGACGCTCGACGTCGGCCTGCACTTCGTGACTGACGTGAATGTCGAGATCCGTTCCGGAGAATCGGATCCCGCGTTCGGTCGTTTCGACCAGGATGTTTGCCAGAACGGGCAACGTCGTCTTGCCAGGAATGCTGGCAGCGACCGCCGCCAGCCCTTCCTGGAGTTTTTCACGCGCGATCGTGAATCGCATCAGCTCCTCGGAGTGCACCGGATCGACGCCGGGCGAACGCCCTGAGTGGCAATCAATCCTGCGGTCTGAACTGCCCTGTGTCGTGCCCTGTGCACGCTCTGCTGTAATGCTGTTCTATAAATCTTTAACAGTCGTAGTCGTAGAGCAGGCGCGCGCTGTGGAAGAACGCTGGAAGCTACGCTGTGACAAGGGTTTCGCCAAGATGATCCCCTGTGGACGAGCGGGTACAACGCCATCGCTTTTCCGCAGTCATCACCATTCTGTTCCGCGGATGTGTGGAAGACACTCGACAGACGTGGACAGGTGTGGATCATTCGCCGGTTTCCAACAGCCGCCGGACCTTTTCCACACGGGCAGCAAACGTGATGTCGTTCCTCGCCGTCTCCTCTGCCCGATCAAGCGAGTGAATCACCGTGGAGTGGTCTCGGCCACCGAAGGCATTGCCGATTTCCACCAACTGGAGGGCGAGCAGTTCACGGCAGAGGAGCATGGCGACCTGGCGCGGCACGGTCAGCATCTTGGTGCGGGTCTTTGACTTGAGCCCCTCGGCCGTCACACCCCACTCCCGGGCCACAATGGCCTGAATGGCGGCCACGGTGATCCCAGCCGATGCAACCTGACCCGCATCGCTCCGGAAGCGGTCACGCAGGGCTTCCCGAGCCAGCTCGACGGTGATGTCGGCGTGCTTCAGCGAGGCATACGCCAAAAGCTTGATGATCGCACCCTCGAGCTCCCGGACGTTCGACCGCACGTTGTCCGCGATCACCTGTATCACATCATCCGGAATCGTCAGCTCGAGATGGTCGAGCTGCGCCTTGCGCCGGAGGATCGCCACGCGATGCTCCACGTCGGGCAGCGCGATGTCGGCGACCATCCCCCATTGGAATCTGCTCACCAGCCGCGCTTCGAGGCCCGGGATCTCCGACGGCGGCCGGTCGGAGGTCAGGATGATCTGCCGGCCGGCCTCGTAAATCGCGTTGAACGTGTGAAAAAACTCTTCCTGTGTGGCTTCCTTGCCTTTCAGGAACTGCACGTCGTCCACGAGCAGCAGGTCGGTCTCGCGATATCGTCGCCGAAAGTCCTGTGTCGTCCTGCCCTGAATGGAACCGACCAGTTCGTTCGTGAACTGCTCTGTCCCGACGAAGGTGATACGAGTTCCAGGGTCACGCTTCAGCAGTTCGTGCGCGACGGCCTGCATCAGGTGTGTCTTGCCCAGTCCCGTGTCGCCATACAGGAACAGCGGATTGTACAGCTTTCCCGGCGCCTGGGCTGCCGCAATCGCGGCAGCCGCTGCGAGTTCGTTGCTCTTGCCGACGACGAAGTGCTCGAACGTGTAGCGTTCGGAGAGCGGCGCAAGATTCGGATTCGGTGCCGCCGGTGGACGAATCGGTGCGTCCAGTGGTGCGACGAACAGATCCATTTGCGGTTTCGTTCGCGCCGACTCGTGCACTGTGAAGTGCACCTGCAGTGGGTGTCCGAGTGCGACGGCGGCGAAGCTCGACAGCAAGCCGGAGTGTTTCGACTCATTCCAGTCAGCGGCAAACTGATCGGGTACGCCGACGGTCAAGGCGCGCTCATCGACGCGCAGGGGCTCGCACGGCTCGAGCCAGGTGCGGACAGTCTGCTCCTGGAGTTCGAGTCGCGCGCGGTCCAACAATCGAGCCCAGGTTTCTGCAGCCGTCAGCATTACGCGCAGCGGGATGTAATTCGGGAAGGGAGCGCGAGTTTACAGGGACGCGCCCCGCTATGCAAACCGCCCCGATGCCCGATACCGTGAGTCCGGGCAAGTCACAAGCAACTCCACGTCGCTTGACCGAAGTGCTTGTCCTGAATAGGTTTGGCACTCTTTCCAAGAATCTCAGCGAACGCACCTGGAGTACATATGGGCAAGCCCACGTACCGCCCCCGAAACAAGCGCCGTATCCGCAAGCACGGCTTTCGCGCCCGCATGGCCGATCGCTGGGGCCAGAACATCTTGAAGCGTCGTCGCAAGAAGGGTCGCAAGCAGCTGACCGTGCGACTGCCGGACAAGTACGCCGGAGCCTGAGTCGTTCCGCTTCTCGCGAGACCAGCGTCTCACGAGAAAGTCGGATCTGGAACGGGTACGTCGTGAGGGGAAGCGTGTGCGGGCCGCTCATCTGGAGCTCCGCGTCGCGGCTTCCCCTTTGTCGTTCGCGCGAGTCGGGTTCATCGTGCCGAAGCATGGCCAGAACAGCGTCAAGCGGAACCGCCTCAAGCGGCGTCTCCGGGAGCTCGTTCGGGTGACCGTGTTGCCTGGGCTGACACCCGGCGACCTCGTGATCCGTACGCTCCCGAGTGCCTATTCGCAGAGTTGGGTGGTCCTCAGCCACGAGGTCGCGACGCTGGTGCGACGGCTGCCGGCCGCGCCCAAACGCCCCATTGGGGGTGAGCCAGATGCCAGATGATGGCGGCGGCGAGCATCCAATGTCGGCGCCCTCGGGGGGTGTCGCAGCCTCCCGCTGGCTCGCCACGGCGCTGATCCGGGTCTACCAGCTCTTCATCTCGCCGCTGTTTCCATCCTCGTGCCGCTATACTCCAACCTGTTCTGCCTACGCCGTGGAAGCGATCGAGCGCCACGGCGTTCTTCGCGGGTCGTGGCTGGCCGCCAGGCGCATTGCCCGGTGTCACCCGTTCCGTCCCGGCGGACATGACCCTGTTCCCTGACCTTCACGACTGTCGCACACGAGCGCGCGTTCCGCGCACCTGCTGTGTGCATCGCCTGCCCCTCGACATCCCAGTATGAACAAGCGCATGCTGCTTGCCCTCGCCCTGTCGGCGGCGGTGATCGGTCTCACACAATATCTGTTCCCGCCAGCGAAACCGCTCCCGAAACCTGTGGCGACGGCGGTGGCGCCGGCAGGTCCGCAAGCCGCGCTCGGCGCGGCGGCAGCGGTCATGCCGCAGGCGGCCATGTCGCCAGCAGTCGGAGCAGCGCCAGCCGGACCGCTGGTGGTCGCCGACACCGTCGCGCTGACCAGCGCACGCAGCACGTTCCGGATCAGCAGCATCGGTGCGGCACCAGTCTCGGTGCAGCTCAAAGGGTACAAGCGACTCCCGGAGACCAGGAGCGCCGACGAATACGTCGAACTGGTGCGCCCCGGCGAGGCGCTGCTGCGGTACGCGTTGATCGTGAAGGAGCCGGCGGGCAATCGAGTGATCGATCTGGCCGGCGTGCCGTTCGCTGCAACGCGCCCCGACGACCGGACGGTCACGTACACCGGCACGTCCGGCGCCTCCAACGTTGAAATCACATACGTCTTCCAGCCAGACAGCTTCGTCGTCCGGGTTGGCGGCAAGGTGACTGGACTCACCTCGCCCGCCTTCCTTCGTGTCACGCTGCCAAGCGGGCTGAATTCGAGCGAGGCCGATACCACCGAGGATCAGCAGCACCTGGCGGTGGCAATGAAGCCGGTGCAGGGCAACACACAGAGCGTCGCGTTC
Organism: Gemmatimonadaceae bacterium; assembly: GCA_031423355.1. GTDB lineage: Bacteria > Gemmatimonadota > Gemmatimonadetes > Gemmatimonadales > Gemmatimonadaceae > JACMLX01. The sequence continues at coordinate 12,881 of JANPFJ010000380.1, forward strand.
AACTCCCTCGACCCGGCTGAACGGGAACTGAAGGAAGGCCCGTTCATCTGGGTGGCGTCGAAGAGCAAGTTCTTCATCACCGGCCTCCTGACGGCGCCGGGCGACCGTCCCTTCGACGAGGTCACCGTGACCGGCGGGCCGAAGACCGGAAAAGTCGAAAGCCGCGTCGACGCGACGACATTGCAGGCACTGCAGGACGGCACCTTCCGCTTCGAGCTCTACGCCGGCCCGCAGGAATGGCGGCGCCTCGTCTCGCTCGGCCGGGATTTCGAGAACAGCAATCCCTACGGTGGCTGGCTGCAGGGCTTTGTGCAGCCGTTCGCCACGATGGTAATGAAAGCGCTGCTCTGGATGCACGAGACGCTCAGGCTGAACTACGGCTGGGTGCTGGTGATCTTCGGTGTCGCGGTGCGCCTGCTGCTCTGGCCGTTCAACCAGCGCGCGATGCGGACGTCGATGAAGATGCAGGTGCTTCAGCCGGAGCTGGCGGCGGTCCAGGAGAAGTTCAAGGCGGATCCGCAGAAGATGCAGGCCGAGGTCATGCGCGTGTACAAGGAACACGACATGAGCCCGTTCAGTGCACTCTCGGGGTGTCTGCCGATGCTGCTGCCGATGCCGGTGTTCATCACGCTGTTCTTCGTGTTTCAGAACACGATCGAGTTCCGTGGTGTGCCGTTCCTGCATCTCGCCGACATCTCGCAGAAGGACCCGACATTCATCATCCCGCTGCTGATGGCGGCCAGTGCGTTCGTGCTGAGCTGGATCGGTATGCGTGGTGTACCGCCGAATCCGCAGGCGAAGATCATGGCCTACATGTTCCCCGCCATGATGTTCGCGTTCTTCTTCAGTGCGGCGGCGGGGCTGAACCTCTACTACTTCGTGCAGAACCTGGCGGCCCTGCCCCAGCAGTGGCTAATCTCGAACGAGCGAATGAAGAAGAAGGACACGCCGGTGGTCTACAACGACAAGGGCGCGCCAGCGCGACCCAAGAAGGCCTGATCACGTTTGCACAATGAGAACGGGGCGCCCATTCAGCGGGCGCCCCGTTTTTCGTTGCGTTCCCTTCGCGGCTCCTGCCGCGAAGTTGCGACAAACGCAGGATGACCAGCAACGCCACCCAACAGCCAACCGCAACCACGGAACGCAGTTCGCTGTTGCTCTTTCTTTTTGCTGCTGGTCGTTCCGGTTGCCCCGCGAACTCAGGCGCTGGCGGCGGCGAGGTTACGGCCGATGGCCATCAGATCACGAGTGCTCGCACGAAGCGCCCAGGCAATACCGCGCTCGGCAACCGCCGGAGACACCAGCGAGTGGCCGAGGAAATAGCCCGCGCGTTCCGGAATGACGTGGCGCTCGACGGTACGCGCGTCATCACTCGTGCCGTCGCTCAGCCAGCGCAGGCGCAGACCCAGACCATTCCGGTCAAGGTCGGGGCTGATCGTGCGGGCCAGCAACGGTTCAAGTTCGCGGATGCGGGCATACTGTCGGCGGCCGTAGCCCAGGTATTCCCACGGTGCGTACCCGCCGCACACTGCCTGGGCCGCGTGTGTCGCGAGGCCTTCGTTCACCAGAAGCTCCCGCAGCGTGGCGCGCTTGCCCGTGTCCCAGAAGGAGTAGTAACCGCCATTCTCCGCGACGAGCGTTCGGAGCTCGCTCTGACTGTCCTTGGCAGTGTAGCGGACGCCATGTGCGATTTCGTGTGCCAGCCACGGTGGCATCAGCGCCGGGTCGAGGCCGAGCGAGTCGGTGTCCGGGTTTCGTTCACCGGTGAAGTGCTCGAGGCAGACGAACGCAACCGGCCGACCGTCGATGACCAATTCACCGGCGTTTGCTGCACCGACGCCGACCATCAGAACAACGTCTGGCTCGTCGGTCGTTTCGAGCGTGCACATCGCCTGTGCGATGGTCTGCCGAGCCCGAAGGACGAGCGGTTCGCGATCCAGCACGCCGAGCAGATCGGTGCGGTCTGCCGCAACCGTCTTGCGAATGATCTCGCCGACATGGGGTCCCGTCGGATCAACGACGTAGTTGTCCCAGTACGCGGAAAGGAGCGCCTTGTTGGCAGCGAAATAGCGCTCGTAGGCCGCCACCCGGTCCGCGCTCTGAAGCACGGCCAGAAAGTCGGGGAGCAAGTTGATGAGCATCGGTGGTGTTGCAGGGTGTCGCGCCACCCCCGAGGTGCGGGCAATGACGTTCGACTCGGATTCTATGGCGCGGAGTGGACACGTACAAGGGAGCAAATGTCGAACCACCGCGTCATTCGTACCGCGCCAGGCTGAGCGTCATGAAGCGCAGGCGTAGCGCGACCCCAGATTGCCCTGCCGTGCGGGTGGTGAAGTCTACACCGGGACGTGGCGCCTGGCGGACGGTAAACGCCGAGACTGACTACCGCGTGCCGAAGAGCCTGTCCCCGGCATCGCCGAGACCCGGAACGATGTAGCCGTGTTCGTTGAGGCCACGGTCGATCGCAGCACAGATGATCGGGACATCGGGGTGTGCGGTGCGCAGTCGCAGAATGCCCTCCGGTGCCGCGACGATGCACATGAACGTGATCCGTTCGGCGCCCGCCCTTTTCAGCGAGCTGACGGCCGCGGCGGCACTACCGCCCGTCGCCAGCATCGGGTCGAGAAGCAGGAACGCACGATCAGCAGCATCACCCGGGACCTTGAAGTAGTAGTCCACCGGTTCGAGTGTATCGTGATCACGATACAGTCCGATGTGGCCGACCCGTGCGCCCGGAACCAGTCGCAACACGCCCTCGACCATCCCGAGCCCCGCGCGCAGAATTGGTACGACGGTGAGCTTCTTGCCCTGGACGGTGACGCCCGTGTGCGTCTCGAGCGGGGTCTCGACCGGATACGGCTCGAGTCCGAGCGTGGACGTAGCTTCGTAGGTCAGCAACATCGCAAGCTCGTCGACAAGTTCCTTGAAGAGCTTTGTCGACGCGCTCCGGTCGCGGAGCCGGGTGACCTTGTGTTGCACCAGTGGGTGGCGCACCAACGTCACGCCATCGATATCGGAAGTGGGAGTGTGTGGCACGAGTGCAAGATGCAGGACAGGCGCGGGCGAACGGAAGGGCAACGCGGGCCGTAGTCCGCGACCGCGGAGTTGCTGGACTTACCCTGCAGTGGGCTTTGGTGTAGCTAGGCTTCGTGGCGCGCGATGCAAGTGTGCCGGACTCGTCCACCATCCAGTCACTCGCTCATGCAACTCACATTTTCTGGCGCAGCCCGTGAAGTCACGGGTTCATGCCACATCCTCGAAGTCGCAGGCAAGACGGTGCTGCTCGATTGCGGGCTCTTTCAGGGGCGCCGTGAGGAGTCGCGCCGAAAGAACGAGGTGCTGCCGATCGCCGTCGATCGGATTGACGCGGTCGTGCTGAGTCACGCACACATCGATCACGCCGGCCGCTTGCCGTTTCTGGTGCGTTCCGGATACGAGGGCCCGATCTTCGCCACGGCGGCGACGCGCGATCTCTGCGCGATCATGCTCGCCGATTCGGCGCGCATTCAGGTCAAGGATGCCGAGTTCCTCGAGCGACACAAGCAGCGGCACGCCGCCCCGCTGTACGAGCCCGAAGACGCGGCCAAGGTGATGACGCAGATGGTCGACCTGGCGTACGATCGGTGGTTCGATGTCGTCGCTGGCGTCCGGGCCTGCTTCGTCGACGCCGGGCACATCCTCGGCTCGGCATCCGTCATGCTGGATTGCACCGAAGATGGCCGGACGGTCCGCGTGGTCTTTTCCGGCGATGTGGGTCGGAAAGGGCTGGCGATCATCCGCGACCCACATCCACCCACCGGTGCCGACGTGGTCATCATGGAATCGACGTACGGCAATCGCGATCACCTGCCGATCACCGATGCGCGCGCGGCACTTGGCGCCGTCGTGCGCCAGACCGCCGCCAGAGGCGGGCGTGTGATCATCCCCGCCTTCGCCGTGGGACGGGTTCAGGAGCTGCTGTACGACTTGCATGCTCTGGCGCGTGCCGACGAGATCCCACGGCTGCCGATCTACATCGACAGTCCGCTGGCCACGTTGGCGACTGAAGTCTTCGAACGGCATCCAGAGTGCTTTGATCATGCCGAAGACCTGGTTCGCGCCGTCAAGGAGCTCTTTGCCTTTGACCTCGTCCGCTTCACACGCGATACGGCGGAGAGCAAGTCGCTGAACGCGATGAACGGACCCATGATCATCATCTCGCCCTCTGGGATGGCGGAGTCTGGTCGAGTCCTGCACCACCTCAAGCATGCCGCCGCTGATTCGAAAAACACGATCCTCGTCGTGGGCTTCATGGCAGAACACACCCTTGGCCGTCGCATCGTGGAGAAGCGACCGTTCCTCCGCATCTTCGGCGTGGAGGTTCCGCTGAGGGCGGAAGTCGCGATTCTCAACGGGTACTCCGCGCACGCTGATCGCACTGAGCTCACAGCCTGGCTCGATGCCGTCAAGTCGACGTCACCGACCCTCACGCGCGTGATGCTGGTGCACGGAGAAGCTCCCGCGCAGGATGCGTTGAGCGCCTCACTTGCGGCCAAGGGGTATCACGTGACCGTGCCGGCGGCTGGCGATCAGGTGCGGTTGTGACACGCCGTCGAGTCATGCGATTGGTCGGCGCAACAGCCGGTCGCGAGCCGTGACAGAGGCGAGCGGCAACGTGCGTGGTGCGGCGGCCGGCAGAATTCTCGAGGCGACGAGCGCGTGCATCGTGCAGAAGGGGGCCGCAGACGTCAGTCTGCAGGATGTGGCCGAGGCGGCGGGGGTGAGCAAGGCGCTGATCCACTACCACTTTCACGACAAGGGTGAGCTGTTGGCGCGCCTGGTCGAGTGGTTGAGCGCCGGCCTGGTGGCGCGCCAGACGACCGCCCTCACTGGAGTGTCGGGTTCCGCAACGCTGGACGCCCTCTGGCAGTGGCTCTCGGATGAACTGGACCGCGGCGATCTTCGCGCGCTCATCGATTTGTCGCTGGTGCAAGGGGCTTCGGTGCAGACGGCGGTCGCCGCCACTGCCGCCGCGCGCCGCGATGCGGCGGCGGCAGTGACATTCGAGCTCTTTGACCGGCTCGGCTTGCGCCCTCGAGTGCCCGCGCCGCTGATCGCCGATGCGTTCGTGGCCTTCGTCGATGGCCTTGCCCTGGACCGTGTCGTGGCTCCCGAGCGGAATGCGCGAATCTCATTCGACGTATTCTGGCTCGCCATGCTCGGACTGACCGACTGACCGCGGCCGACGTCAACGTGGCGCGTCGCAAGCGGACATTCCTCGGGAGCATTGCCCGGCTGATCAGTCGCGTGATCGCCCTAGGGCTGGTGCTCTGGACTGCATCGGTGGCGGCGGTGCTGCTGGTCGGCAATCACGATTCGGCGCAGCCGAGTGATGCGATCGTCGTCCTCGGTGCTGCTCAGTATGCCGGCCGACCTTCACCTGTGCTCGAAGCACGACTGTCGCACGCGATTCGTCTCTATCGGCGCAGCATCGCTCCGCGACTGATCGTCACGGGCGGCAAGGCGGAGGGCGACATCACGAGTGAAGCGGAGGTCAGTGCACGGTATGCCAGGCGACAGGGTGTGCCGGCGTCAGCACTCATCATCGAGGACGAGAGTCGCAGCACCACGGAACAGATGCACGCCGTGGCTCGCATGGCGCGTGCGCGGAACATGCAGAGCGTCGTGCTGGTCAGCGATCGGTTTCACATGCTGAGGCTTCTGCTGACCGCCCGGAAGCTGAGGCTCGTTGCGCATGGGTCGCCGACGCGGAGTAGTCCGATTTCGCTGACCCAGTTGTCGGGCATCAGGTATGTGCTGCTCGAATCGGTGAAGGCACCGCTGGCGTACCTGATCGAGCAGCCGGGCCGGTAGCCGCGTCGTTCAGTCGACGACGAAGTCGACGCTCGCCAGTCGCGCCATTTCGCCGCGCCAGGCGTCATGGAGCGCGCGAAAACGAGGCGAGCGGCCATGCCCACCGATGGTTGCTCCATCCAGCTGTGTGATCGGCACCACGCCCCGAATCGCGCTGCTGGCACATGCCGCGTCGGAGTGGATCAGCGCGCCGAGTGGTGCCTCTGTCTCTTGCACAGTCAATCCAACGGATGGGGCAAGCGCCCGCAGCAGTCCAAGCGTCGTCCCGGCAAGCGCACCAGTGGCGGCGGATGGTGTGAACAGCGTCGCGTCAGAGAACCAGCAGATGTTGGATGCGGTGCAGCCGACGATGCGGTCGTCGGTATCGAGCACCAGCGCGTCGTCCACGCCCTGGCTGTGCGCCTCGCGGAGCGCGAGGACATTGGCGGTGTAATCGAGCGACTTGATACCAGCGGTGGCGCGCCGGGCACTCCACCGCCACTGACTGGTGATCAGTGTGAGCCCTCGCTCGATGACTTCATCGCGCACGGCGATGCGTGGTGTCAGCGTCACGATCGATCGCGAGGCGCCGCCGCTCAACCCCGCCATGCCCGGCAACGCGTCACCGCGGGTCAGCGTGACACGGAGCACCGCGTCAACCACGCTCATCCTGAGCGCGGCGTCTGCGGCATCGGTGATATGTGCACCGAGCCCGACGGGCAACAACAGACCAAGCCGCTCCGCACCGCCGGCAAGGCGCGCGAGGTGCGCGGCAGCCATCGGCGCCACACCGTTGAGCACTCGGATGGTCTCGAAGACGCCGTCCGCCAGGGTCAGCCCCCGGTCGAAGGCGGACACGGCATGGCTGGCATCAGGCACCAGTTCGCCGTCGACCCAGACCCGGATCGGAGATGGCGGCGTCATGTCGAGACTCGGTGCGCCGCGACTCGATGTGCTGCGACTCGGAGCGCCGCGACTGCGCGTGGGCCGCGGCGCGGGCCTCGGAGGGCAGTCAGTTCGAGCCTGAGCGAATGCAGCAACGCGGTCTCCGGGAGAAGCGCAGTATCGTACACAGGGTGAACGCCGCCCAATCCATGCACGTGCGAGCGTTGCTCCCGGGGGACCTGAGTACGGCCTTCTGAACGGGGTCTCCCGGTCAGACGCGGGAATGGTACTGCGTCGTCACCCAAGGACAAGAACGTACGGCGATACCCCCAGACGGCGCCGTCGTCAGACCGCAGTTCGGTGAACGATCCGTTCGTCCCGGCCAGCATGTCGAGAAAATTTCGGCGCACCCAGCGGATCGGAATCGCGCGATCCATGGTACGATACCTCCGGCACCGAAGACATCGGTGTCGGCAGCGTATCCTTTGATGACATTACCAACATATCACTGACGCGCCAGCAACGTGTCACTGGTCTGTTGCTGTTCCAAATCGATTGCTTTCGTCGTCGACACGCGCCACTCTACTGAAGCTGGATGCAGTCGGGGACCGTAGTGCGATACCGGAGTCATGATGGTCATCGCTGGCAGGACATCACTTGATCACGAGGAGTACACACTTATGAAGAAGCTTGTTATTGGCGCCGCTGTGTTCGCGGCCATCGCTGCCGCCGCGCCGATGACGCAGGCGCAGGCGCAGCAGAAGGGACCCGCCTCGTTCGGAATTTCCGGCGGTCTGACGCTCCCTATCGGCGACCTGGGTGACACGCAGGGTGCCGGGTTCAACGTGCAGGGCCACGCGACGCTGAAACCCAGTTCCATCCCGTTCGCCTTGCGCGGCGATCTGGGACTCTGGACGACGCCGGGCAAGGAAATCAGCCGGATCGGAGGCGGTGGCGGCAGTGTCTCGTATCCCGGCGTCACCTGGTTCACGGCCAACGTGAACGGAGTCTACAATTTTGAAGGGGCAAAGGACGCCACATTCGTACCGTATGTGATCGGTGGCGTTGGCATCTACAACGGTACCGAAGGGCTGGGCACGAAGTTCGGCATCAATGCCGGCGGCGGCATCACGTTCAAGCTGTCGGGTTTTGACGCATTCGCCGAGGCCCGCATCCACAACGTCTTCACGGATGGCAGTTCGGCTCGCCTCATCCCGTTGTCATTCGGCATCAACTTCAAGCCATAAGGCACTGAATCGGTCGATCAGGCGCCCGATCCGCACGCGCGGGTCGGGCGCCTGATCGTTTGCAGCTTCCCGCGGATACCGTCGCCGCCAGTGGATCGAGGCGCCGTCGTCACACGGCTGACTGTCACTGGCCTCTACGACCCCCTTCCGCTTTCATTCCCCCTCACGCGCCAGCCCATTCCTCGGCGGAGCGCACCACTTCCGCGGGTTCCCGCGTCTGGAGTTTCACTGCATGGCTGAGTCACCCCAGTCGTCGTTGCCAGGTCAGCCCGGTCCGGGCGTTCCCGGGATCACCAGCACGGTTTTCGACGACGCGACCCTCGGCTTTCTGCCCCAGGATCAACCGGCGACGGAAGGCGAACTGGCGACTGACAGTGCGCTGTGGGCGGTTGTATTCGCGGGCGGAATCGGGTCGCGCTTCTGGCCTTTGAGCACCCCCGAGCATCCGAAGCCGCTGCTGCGATTGGTGGGGGACAAGCCGCTGATTGCGGATACCCTGCGGCGTTTGCATCCGCTCATTCCGGCGGAGCGGACGCTTGTGCTGACGAGCGCTGACATCGCTGATGCCGTTCGGGCGGTCATTCCCGAGCTTCCGGAAAAGAACATGCTGGTCGAGCCGCGCCCACTGGGCACGGCAGCGGCGCTCGCCTGGGGTGCACAGGAAATCATCAATCGGGTGGGGCGCAAGACGGTGTTCTGCGCGTTGCACGCCGACCTGTCGGCACAGTATGAGGACGAATTTCGACGCGCGATCGTGCGTGCCGCGTCATACGCTGCCGGCGAGGAAGGATCACTGGTGGCGATCGGTGCCCGGCCAACCCGCCCAGACACAGGCTTCGGGTACATGCTCGGCGGTGCTGAACTGGAACCGGGGGTTTCGCTGTCACAGGGTGGCGCGTGCGTGGTCTCACGATTTGTCGAGAAGCCAGGTCCGTTGCAGGCGGAAGAGTTCATCGCCGACGGTGCACAGTGGAATGCGGGCATCTACTGCTGGCAGGCCGGCGCCGTGCTCGACGCACTCGAAGCACACACCACGGAGTTGCAGGACGGCCTGGCGTATCTCGCCAACGGCAAGGTGGATCGATTCTTCGGCATGGTGCAGTCGATCTCGATCGAGCGCGGCTTGCTGGAGCGGATCGATTCGCTGGTGTGCGTGCCATCATCCTTTGGCTGGGACGACGTCGGCACCTGGGCGTGTCTGCGCCGCGTGCGCGAACTCGATGATACCGGCAACGGTGTGATCGGCGATGCCTTGCTGGTGGATGCCGAATCGAACATCGTGCACGCGGAGTCGGGCCGGGTGGTGGTGTATGGCGTGAATTCCCTGCTGGTCGTGAGTCTGCCGGGAGTGACCTTCGTCACGAGTCTGGAGCGTGCGGCGGAGTTGAGTCCATTGTTCGACGGGTTACCGAAGGAACTCCGGCGGAATCCGACGGCGGAGTTGTAGCGCGGCGCGGTTGCGGTGAGTCACAGCGGCGCAACGGAGGAGGCGAATGCGGCGGCAGATTCGGCACTTCGCGGGCGCGAACGTCGTGGGGTGGAGCGCTCGACTGCTCGAGAACGTGCTGCTCGCGAGCCTGCTGCTCGGATGCTCCGACGGCGAGCCGACAGTGACTGAGGGCGCGACGTCCTCGCGGCAATTGAAGTCGCTCAGCTGCGCGTTGGGTAGGTGAGCCCGGTGGAAGCGGAGCTCCGCGTGCAGCCGTTTTACATGCGGTCTACATCCGGCGGGACGGCACGCGGGTGAAGATCGATGCGCTCCGGCGCAGTGTGATCTGGGGCACGGGAAACCCCGCCATCGCACGCATCGATTCGACCGGCACCGTCACCGGCGTTTCTCCGGGCCGAACATTCGTGACCACCAGCTACGGTGACGGCCAGTCCGTCAATGGGACCGAATTCACGGTGCGGCTCCCCTGACATTCGGGTCGCCCAGGGCGCACGACGAGCGGGGGCCAGGTGTTGCGGTCACGATCGTGCGGCTCAATCTCGCGTCAGTTGCCCGCGAGATGACACGCCGCTGTCCCCGCGAGTGGACACGCCCGCCAGTCTCCGGTTTTTAAGTCGTTTGATATCAATCACTTACGATTGATGCACCGACGGCACTGGGCATGCTTTGGTGGTGGGACACGCAGCGAGGGTCGCGCCTCTGCTGATGAACTCAACCGGAGCCATCCATGTCAATCCGCCGTTTTGCATTGCTCTCCGCCTCCCTTCTCGCCACTGCCGCGCCGGTGATGGCGCAGCAACGCCAGGCCCCGATGTTCACGGTCG
>JANPFJ010000381.1:0-64479 GCA_031423355.1 Gemmatimonadaceae bacterium
CCTTCGGCACCAGCTGGCGCGTCTTGCTGTCGGGCACCAGCGCCAGCATGATCACGCCGAACGTCGTCTGCAGCTGCGAGTGCTTGTAGAGCTGATTGAGCACCACACGCGGAATCGCATCGCGCTTCAGCTCCATCACCAGCCGGATGCCTTCCTTGTTCGATTCGTCGCGCAGCGCACTGATGCCGGCCACCTTCCCTTCGCGCACCAGGTCGACGATCTGCTGTCGCAGTCGTTCCTTGTTGACCTGATAGGGAATTTCGGTGACGACGATCTGGCTCTTGCTGCCCCGCTCGTTCTCCTCGATCTGGGCCCGGGCGCGAACCTGGAGGCGCCCGCGTCCCGTCTCGATGTAATCCTTGATCCCGGCGCGGCCGTAGATGAAGCCGGCAGTCGGGAAATCGGGGCCGGTGATGATCTTGCGGATCTCGTCCGTCTCGATGTCCGGATTGTCGACCATCGCCACGATCGCGGCGGAGACTTCGCGCAGGTTGTGTGGCGGAATGTTCGTTGCCATGCCCACCGCGATCCCGGTGCTCCCGTTGACCAGGAGGTTCGGCAACCGCGACGGCAGGACCTTCGGCTCTTCGCGCGTGTCATCGAAGTTTGCGCCAAAATCGACCGTCCCACGATCGATGTCGGCCAGCATTTCCATGGCGATCTTCGTCAGCCGGACTTCGGTATACCGATACGCGGCCGCGTTATCGCCATCGATGCTGCCGAAGTTGCCCTGGCCATCCACCAGCGGATAGCGCAGCGAGAACTCCTGGACCATGCGCACGACCGCATCGTAGACACTGCTGTCGCCGTGCGGATGATACCGGCCGAGCACATCGCCGACCACCGTCGCCGACTTGCGGTACGGTCGTCCGGCGGTCAGCCCGGCTTCGTTCATCGCATAGAGCACGCGACGGTGCACCGGCTTCAACCCATCCCGCACATCCGGCAGCGCGCGCGATACGATGACGCTCATCGAGTAATTGATGAACGATTCCTTGATTTCCTCGTCGATCATGCGAGGCAGGATGCGTTCGCGGGGCCCTGGACCAGTCATGCGCAGATAGGGAAAGCGTGACCGACGTCAGCTCGCGCGTGCGACGCGACGTCGGGAATGCAAACTACGGAACGAAAAATTGGTGCGCCGAAGCGCGGAACATCATGTCGCCGGCGCTGGTCGAATACCGTCAGCCCCAGGAGCGCGCGATGACGAGCAGCAACCAGCTGTTGCCCACACGGTGGAAAATGTACGTGCCACCACCATTGCTGGTCGACAGGGCCGTGCCATCCCGATGCTCCATCGGGCGGTGCACGGTCACCACGGCATACTCTTTCCACAGCATGGCGGCCGACACTCGCGTGTACGCGAGGACCGCCGTGCTGTCACGCATGTCCTTCACTGCCCAGTACCGCGTGCGCAGCGCCGTCAATCCACGATCACCGAACACCAGATTGGTTGGCACACTGCGCGCCGCCGGCAGTGCCAGATTGCTCACCGGCGGCAGCACGTAGGCCGCGGTGTCACCACGGGCGTTGATCAGGCAACGCCCGGTCGCCGCATCCGACACCTGCTCCGTCAATCCCGCCGCGATCGCTTCCCGGCCGGCTTTCCCACTCCACACATCCCACCGCGGACGCTCACGCCCTGTTTCCCAGAGCACCACCGTCCGCAACAACTCATGGCCTTCCGGCGTGTCCAACGGCGCATCCACCGCATACGCCTGAATCAGACTCTCGAACTTGTCGACGAGATCGGCAGTCGACTCACGCATCGCGTCGGTGCTGTCGCGAGGGAAGCCACGCAACCATCCATCGTTGCAACGATCCTGGCCGATGTCCGTGAAGTCGGATGCACGCAGCAGGTGCGCGCGATAATCGTGCGCAAGTTCGAGCGCGGCCTCGAGTTCGTTCTGTGGACCACGTCCGAGCAGCGTGACGGTTGAACTGCTCAGAATACGCGGCCGAAGGCCACCATCGGGACCTGCGCCAGCCCGGCCGCACCCCGACAATGATCCCATCGCGAGCACCGCGCTCGCAATGGAACAAGACCCAAGAAGCCGCATCCGGCGTTCGCGCACGCTCATACGTGCAAAGATACCGCTCGCGCCTCGCTCAGGACAGCCGCGAGCCCCCAGCGGCGGCCCCGACTGGCGCACGATCTTCTTCGTCATCAGCCAGCTCCTGGTCGATCTCCGCCTCCTCAGCGGCTACCTCGGCATCGATCGCAGCCTTTTCCCGCTGATACCGCGCCCACCACGTCCGCGTCACTTCCCCCGCCAGATCGCGATTGCCCAATCCGAATGCCAGTGCCAGCGCCAGCGCCACCGCGCCAAACAGAATGGCAAAGGCCGTCGTGACGATATCGGTCGCGACCCCTAACTCCTGCAACGCCATGAAGATAGCAAGCACAACAATGCCGCCGCGACCAACCCGCGCCAGCGTCGGACCGCCGTGCAGAGCACCCGCCGCCGCGAGCAGCAAGCCTTCCACGAACCCACCCAGCACAATTCCCACGATCACAATCACAACGGCCGCGATGATGCTGGGGATGTAGCTGACGAGCTCGGCAAATACGTCATTCAGGGACTGCAGGCCTGCAGCAGTCGATGCCACCAGGAGCACGGCGAACATCACCGCCCAGAACACGATGTTGCCGAACACGCGCGACGGGTTGACCTGATGGCCGGCGTGCTCGACCGCCTGCATGACCCCACCGCGCCGCAGCAAGTCGTTCACGCTCAGCTTGCGCAACAAGCGCTCGATCCCGCGCTGCGTCAGTTTCGCCAGCAGATACCCGGCAAACAGGATCACGATCGCGCCGAACAACGCCGGCACGATTTCGCCCAGCGTCGCGAAGCTGTCCTGCAGTCGAGTCAGAAAATCCATGTCGATCAACGGGAAAGTGAGCGGCGACGTGATGCTTCGCCCAAGTCCTAAGCTAGTACCCACTCCCCCGTCGCAAGGAGGCCCGGGCCGCGACGCGGCGGTTGCCCCCGCCCGCGCGACGCCGACCTCACGGCACATCAGCACTCAATTGCGCGTCCCGCGCTTCAGATCGAAGATGGCCGAGCGGTGGCACATCGGGCACACGAACCAGTCGCGCTTTCGCTGGTAGCCCAGCCCGAATGACCCGCCACCAATGGCCTTCCGGCTCATCGTCGGATGCGCGGGACAGCGCGGACAGAGAGGTGCGATCTCGGCCAGAACTGCGGTGCGGATCCCAGCCTGTTCCGCCAGTGAGTACTGCGCCGGACCGTCTCCTGCCCCTGCCCCCTCCGTCACCCGTCCATCCGGATTACCACCTTCCCGAACTGCTGGCCGGAGTGCAGCCGCGCGTACGCCTCCCGCGCCTGAGACAGCGGATAGACCGAGTCCACCGGCGGACGGAGCCCTCCGAGCCGGAACTCCTCGACGATCGCGCTCCACTCCAGCTCGCTTCCCATCGTCGAACCAGAGATCGTCCACTGATTCATGAAGAGGCGGCGAACATCGGTCTCCACCATCGGGCCGCTCGTCCCGCCGCAGGTCACGAGTCGGCCGCCGCGCCCGAGTGAACCCAGCGAACGGGTCCACGTCGCGGTGCCCACACTGTCGATGACGACATCCACCCCGCGCCGGCCCGTCGCCGCCCGGATCAGCGATGGAATGTTCTCCGTCGCGTGGTTCAACGCGTGATCGGCGCCCAGCGCGGCGGCGCGCGCCAACTTGGCGGGGTCACTCGAGGTCACCCAGACCGTTGCCCCGCGCGCCTTGGCGATTTGCAGCGCCGCCAGCGCCACCCCGCCGCCGATGCCCCAGATCAGCACCTGCTCACCCGCCTGCAGCCGCGCCTTGCCCGTGACCATGCGATAGGCCGTCAGCGTCGCCAGACCGAAACCGGCGCGCTGCGCCTCGGGAATGTCCGCCGGCACAGGTGCCAACCCAGACTCCGGCACGACGATGTACTCGGCCGCAGTCCCGCTCCGGTCCTCACCAAGGATCTGATACTGCAGACACAGCGGTTGCTGCTCTGCCAGACAGAAAGCACAGGTCCGGCAGCTGAACCCGGGATTCAGCACGACCGTATCCCCGACCTTCACCCGCGTCACCGCATCGCCGATCGACTCGACGATGCCCGTACCATCCGCGGCCGGCACCCAGTTCGGCGTCAGCGTGAGGCCCGGCCAGCCCGCCAGCACGAACAGATCGAGCCGATTCAGCGCGACGGCCGCCATCCGCAGCCGAACGGCATGGGGCCCGTCGATGACGGGCATCGGCAGATCATCGCGAACCGAGAGCTGCTCCAGCCCACCGTGTCCCCCCAGCACCACTGCGCGCATCACGAAATCCGAGTGTGGCGTTAGTTACTATTCTCGCGCGCGCGGCCAATCGCGTCGCGCGGGGCTGTCCAAGCGCGGAGGCTCGCGCCCCCATCGAACAGGATCCTGGCGAATGATAGCGATCAAGGTGCCACCGCTCGGCGAATCGATCGTTGAAGCGACCGTGTCACGCTGGCTGAAGAACGAGGGCGACGCCGTCGCGGCGGGCGAGACCCTCGTTGAACTCGAAACCGACAAGATCACGGTCGAGGTTCCCGCCCTCAAAGCCGGCATCCTCGCAGCGCGCAGCAAGGGCGAAGGCGACGTGGTGGCCGTGGACGACATCCTCGGCCAACTCGATGAATCGGGGCGCGGGGCCGGTCTTGGCGCCGTCAGCCTGAGCGATCCACCGCCGGGCGATCCAATCAACCCGCCGGTCGGACCGCCGGTTGGCTTCGCTGCGGCAGCGGGTGATCCACCGCCGGGCGATCCAATCAACCCGCCCGTCGGACCGCCGGTCGGCTTCGCCGCCGCGATGAGCGATCCACCGCCGGGCGATCCAATCAACCCGCCGGTCGGACCGCCGGTTGGCTTCGCTGCGAAAGCAATGACCTCGTCCTCCCCGGTGAAGTCTGCGCCGGCCGCGCGACGGACCGCCGATGAAGCTGGCATCGACATCAGCACGGTGGCGGGCACTGGTCGCGGTGGCGTCGTCAGCAAACCCGATGTCGTCAACGCGATTGCGGCTGGTGCGGCCAACCCGGCGCCGACGGCCGCGGCCGCTGCGGCATCGGCACCGGCTGCGTCGGCGCCGGTCCGTATCGGCGAACGCGAAACGCGCGAGAAGATGACCACGCGGCGCAAACGCATTGCCGAAAACCTGCTGCAGGCGCAGCATAATACCGCGCACCTGACCACCTTCAACGAGATCGACATGAGCGCCACCACGGCGCTCCGTGCCCGGATCAAGGAGAAGGTCGAGAAGGATCATGGCGTGAAGCTCAGCTTCATGCCCTTCTTCGTGAAGGCAGCGACACACGCACTGAAGGCGTTCCCGCTGGTCAACGCGCAGATCGACGGCGACAGCATCGTCTACAAGCACTACGTGAACATGGGCATCGCCGTCGCCAGCGAGGCAGGACTGGTGGTGCCGAACGTGAAGGATGCCGACACGAAAGGGATGCTCGCCATCAGCCGCGATATCGCCAACCTTGCCAACAAGGCGCGCACCGGCAAGCTGGCGATGGATGATCTCACCGGTGGCACGTTCACGATCACCAACGGTGGCGTGTTCGGCTCACTGATCTCGACACCGATCATCAACTACCCGCAGGTCGCGATTCTCGGCCTGCACAAGACGCAGGATCGTGTGGTGGCCATTGATGGCAAGGTGGAGATCCGGCCGATGATGTATGTCGCGCTGAGCTACGACCACCGCGTGATCGATGGCCAGCAGGCGGTGCTCTTCCTCGTCCGGATCAAGGAGTTGATGGAAGATCCGGCCGCGATGCTGGTGGACTGACCAGTGGCAACTGAATCGATTCCAGCCGATGTCGTCGTCATCGGCGGTGGGCCAGGCGGTTACGTCGCGGCCATCCGGGCTGCCCAGCTGGGCCTGACCACCGTCTGCGTCGAGATGGACAAGACGCTCGGCGGTACCTGTGTCAACGTCGGGTGCATCCCGTCCAAGGCGCTGCTCACCAGCAGTGAACACTTCGAGTTTGCGAGGCACTCCGCCGCAGAGCATGGCGTGGTCATTCCAAAGGTCTCGATCGATCTCGCGCAGATGATGAAGCGCAAGAACGACGTCGTTGGATCAAACACGAAGGGCGTCGAGTTCCTGTTCAAGAAGAACAAGGTGACCTGGGCCCGCGGCGCTGGGACGCTCCGCGCGGGCAATGTGGTCGATGTCACCGCCGCCGATGGGACCGTGACCAGCTACGCGGCGAAGAACGTCATCATCGCCACCGGCTCGGCGTCGGTCGAACTGCCATTCCTCAAGTTCGATGAGCAGCGCGTCGTGTCGAACATCGGCGCGCTGACACTCGCAGCGGTGCCGAAGCGGATGATCGTCGTGGGCGGTGGCGTAATCGGCCTCGAACTTGGCTCGGTATGGCGCCGGCTTGGTGCCGAAGTGACCGTCGTCGAGTTCATGCCGACCATTCTGCCTGGCAACGACGACGATGTGATCAAGGATGCGACGAAGATCTTCAGCAAGCAGGGGATGGCGATCCGCACCGGCACCAAGGTGACGGCAGCTGACCTGTCGTCGAAGAAGGTGATCAGGCTCACCGTCGAGAAGGACGGCGCGAGCGAGGTACTCGAGGCGGACGTGGTGCTGGTGAGCGTCGGCCGAAAGCCGCTGCTGCATGGCATCGACGCCAAGGCACTCGGCCTCGAGTTGCAGAAGAACGGCGCGATCAAGGTCGACGACCAACTGCGCACCAACCTCCCTGGCGTGTTCGCCATCGGCGACGTGGCGGGCGGAAAGCTGCTCGCGCACAAGGCCGAAGAAGAGGGCGTGATCGCGGCCGAAGTGATCGCAGGGAAGAAGGTGCACATGCACTACGCGGCGATTCCGGGCGTGGTCTACACCTGGCCCGAGATCGCAACGGTGGGCCTCACCGAAGGGGAAGTGAAGGCGTCAGGTCGCGCCTACAAGACCGGCAAGTTTCCCTTCTCCGCCAACGGACGCGCGCGGTGTCTCGGCGAGACGAATGGCTTCGTCAAGATCATCGCCGACGCCGTCACCGACGAACTGCTCGGCTGCCACATCATCGGCGCCAATGCCGGCGATCTGATTCAGGAAATCGTGCTGGCGGTGGAGTACAAGGGGTCGAGTGAAGACATCGCGATCACCACGCACGCACATCCGACGCTGGGCGAGACAGTGAAGGAAGCGGCCTTGGCAGTGCTGGGTCGGGCGATTCACATCTGAGGCGGCGTACCGGAGACTTGTGGTGTCGCCCGTCGCCAGGCCGGGGCCCAGCCGTCACTCAGGTGGGTTCAAACGTTCGATGAACTCGGCATCCGCGAGGTCCTGCGGGCGCCCGGTTGCCCGCTTGTTTCGCAGCAACGAGACACGATCGATGAACCACACCGGTACCCCATCGAGGGTGCCCGGCATTCTGGTTGACCACGCCTCGTCGAATCCAACGCCATAGAGGTGGGACAGCAGATCGATGCGATTCGGGGCGCGGCCCAGCTGAATCATTCGATCGCTGGCCTCGAAGTCAGCAGCCTCAATCTCCAGTGATCCAAAGCCGAACTGCCGCAATGCCTCGACGATCCTGGCTCCATTGTCAGCCGTGGGCCGAACGAAGCAGTCCAGATCGTTTGTGAACCTCGGGTGGCCATGAAACGCGACGGCGTGGCCTCCGACGACGAGATATTCAACGTTGTTCGAACTGAACAATGCGAGCAACTCTCTCAAATCGCTGTTGAGTCTCTCCACGGGCCTCCCGGTACCGCGCTATGAGGTCCAACGCGCGATCCAGCCGCTGTTGCGGCGTCATGGCCGCCAGCTCGTCACGGTCGGCCTGCGCGGCGTCCTCGTGCGACTCGAACACCCGTATCACACGATCCATGACCGGAAATTACTGTTGTGGGATCAGCCCTGCCATCCCCCGACCGTCACCTCGACGACGACGGACATGCGACTCGCACAGTACCTGCCGTTCGATGCCCCGCTGGAGCAATACGACACGCAGGCGCACCAACTGCTCGCCGGCCATGCCACTGGCGAGGCGACCGCCATCGAGGTCCTGCGCAACACGCTGCCGCACTTCCTCGATCCCGATGTGACCTGGAAGCCGCTGCACCTCTCCGACGATGAGATCCAGGCCGCCCCGCTCACGATCGACGACACCCGGCTGGCGATCTCACGGGCCTACAGCTTCAGCGACTGGGAATCCCTGACGACGTACGTGAGCGACGCGTCGGCACCGGAGTCACCGGTCCGGCAATTCGAGGCCGCCGTCGAAGCGGTCATCACTGGTGATCTCGCTGGCCTTCGCGCGATGCTCGCCGCGAATCCTGCGCTGGTACGCACACGCTCCACGCGCGTCACCTGTCACGACCCGGCCGTCCATGGTGCAACCCTGCTGCATTACCTGGGGGCAAATGGCGTCGAAGGCTACCGCCAGCGATCACCAGCCAACGCGGCCGATATCGCCGCGCTGCTCCTCGAGCGCGGCGCCGAAGTGGATGCACTGGCCGGAATGTACGGGGGCCAGTATGCCACTCTCAGCATGCTGATCTCGAGCTCACCGCCAGCCGCGGCCGGCGTGCAGGTCGCGCTGGTGAACACACTGCTCGACCATGGCGCCGCCATCGATGGTATCGGCTCGCCCACCTGGCACTCGCCGGTGCTGACGGCGCTCATCTTCGGCTTTCGTGACGCAGCCGAGGCGGTCGCAGCGCGCGGTGCCTCGGTTGATCGGCTCGCGATTGCGGCTGGCCTTGGCCGCACCAACAGCTGTCGCGCGTTGCTCGCATCAGCCACTGCGTCGGAACGCCATCAGGCACTGGCACTGTCCGCGCTCAATGGGCATGTCGACATCGTCGAATTGCTCCTCGATGCCGGCGAAAGCCCGGATCGACGCAATCCCGAAGGCATGCATTCACACCAGACACCGTTGCACAGCGCGGCACTGTCAGGGAATCTCGCGCTCGCGCAACTGCTGGTCACTCGTGGCGCAGAGCTGAACATGCGCGACACACTCTGGAATGCGACTCCGCTTGGCTGGGCCAGGTACGCCGGCCACGAACCGGTGGCGGCGTACCTGCTCGGTCAGGGTGCAACCGACGACTGATCAGCGCCTCATGGAATGGTCACGCGCGCCGGCCCCATCAAGCGGCGCGCGAAGTAGGTGTACTGCAACGCAGTCGTTCTGGCACTCTGCTGCAGATTGGCGCCTGAACCGTGACCGCCTTCGGTCACTTCATAGAAGAGATACGGCAAGCCCATCGCCGCCATCTTCGCCGCGAACTTGCGCGCGTGCTGCGGTCCGACGCGATCATCCTTGGTCGTGGTCCACACCAGCGGCTCGGGATACGTCACGCCCGGCCGAAGGTTGTGGAACGGTGAGATCGATGCGAGGAATGCCCGCTCCTCCGGCACCGACACGCTGCCGTACTCCGCCACCCACGACGCGCCCGCCTGGATCTGCTCGAAGCGCAGCATGTCGAGCAACGGCACGGCGATGTTCACGGCGCTGTAGAGCTCCGGATGCTGCGTCATCGCCACACCCATCAGCAGACCACCGTTCGATCCGCCCACGATGCCGAGCTTTGCCGGACTCGTCACGCGTCGCGTGATGAGATCCTGCGCCACCGCAGCGAAGTCGTCATAGATCACCTGTCGATGTGTCTTGAGCCCGGCCTGATGCCATGCCGGCCCGAACTCGCCACCGCCGCGAATGTTCGCCAGCACGTACGCACCACCCTGCTCCAGCCAGAGCTTGCCGACATCCGCGTCATAGCGCGGCGTGTTCGATATCTCGAAGCCACCGTACGCCTCGAGCACGGTCGGCGTGGACCCATCCAGTGTGATCGACGTCGGATGCACGATGAAGTACGGCACTTTCGTACCATCCTTCGACGTCGCCTCAAACTGTCGCACCACATGACGCGAGGCATCGAACCGGGGGGCCAGCGTTTTCAGGACGACTGGCGGCGCGTTGCCAGCTCCGGCGAGCCAGAGGCTGTTCGGCGTGAGAAAGCCGGTCACCTGAACCAGAGCCTGATCGCTGCGAGCCTCCGCACTCTGCAGAAAGGCCGACACATTCTCCGGCACAGGAATTGGCGTTCGCGACCACGTTCCGGCGGCGCTCCGTGTGAACGAAAGCACCTTGCCGGTCACGTTGTCGTTGATTGCCACCAGCAAGCGTGACCGGGTCGACAAGGTGCCACCCAACGATTGCCGGGCCGTGGGTTCGAATACCGCAACCGGCGCGAGTGCGTCAGGCTGACGCATCGCACGGCCAAGATCGAAGGCCGCCAGCGATCCCGTACGAATCGCAGTCGACCCGGTGCGCCACTCCTCGGAGAGCTGCAGAATGACCTGCCCGTCGATCATGTCGGCAACTGACGCGCGCTTCGGCACATTCAGCTTCACCACATCCTGCGCCCGAATCAGGTAATGCTCCGATTCAAAAAACGTGAGCCCCCGGAAGATCGCGCGCAGCTGGTGACCGGAGGCATCGCGCACCACAGCCGGAAAGACGAAGACATCCGACGGCTTGCCGCGGAACACTTCCTCCCCGGCGGACAGTGGTTGGCCTCGTGCCACGCGCTTGACGATGTAGGGATACCCCGACGCCGTCACCTCACCCGGCTGCCATTCCCGCGTGACCAGCAACGTGTCCTGCGACAACCACGCCGCCGATTGCTTCCCCTTCGGCAGCATGAACCCATCTGGCACAAAAGCCCGCGTCGTGAGATCGAACTCGCGCGCCGTCACGGCATCCTCTCCCCCATCCGAGAGGTTCAGCATGCAGCGCCGTTCGGCCGGCTGCAGGCACGATGCGCCCTGCCAGACCCAGTTCGCTTTCTCCGCCGCAGCCAGTGAATCGAGATCGAGCACCGTCGTCCAGCGAGGCGATGCCGTCCGGAAACTCGCCAGCGTCGTCCGACGCCAGACGCCGCGCACATGCGAGGAATCCTGCCAGAAGTTGTACAGCATGCCACCGACGAAGCGCACTCCGGGAATCCGGTCAGTGGCCTGCGCCATCGACAGCGCGGACTGATACATCCCTGCGAACCGCGGATCCTTCTCGAGCACGGCGGTGGTTTTCGCGTTCTCGGCGCGAACCCAGGCCATGGCCCGATCGCCGGTCATCTCTTCGAGCCAGCGAAAGTCATCGCTCGTGTCGGGGGGCGCCTTTTGCGCTGCGGCAGTTGCGGTTGCAACCAGCGTCGCACAGATCAGGGATGTGAGTCGAGTCATTGGACTGAGTGAGAGTGTGAATTCCGCGCGTGGTCGAGCCAGTCCGCTGGCGGTCAGGGGTCGATGAAGTCCGCGAGACTCTGCCGAGTCCGGTCCACCACCAATCGCGTCACGTCCGGCCGTGAGTAGTGCCCGGCCAGATCGAAGTTCTGCCGCTCCCCGCGCACGAGGGCATGGTCGAGTTCCGCGATCACCAGCGCCTCGCGCCCAACGACCGGCTCGACGATGAAGCGGCCATTGGGGCCCGCGATCGCCGTCCCGCCGTTGGCCAGGAACTCGCCGCTCTGGGCAAGTATTCCGGCCAGCTCGGGAGTGTCCGGTGGAAAATCCGCCGGCCGCATCAAGCCGGAGACTGCCAACACATAGCTCCGTCCTTCCTTCGCCAGAAAGAGCGGCAGATCGTGCGTGTTGTGCAGGCCGCCAGGCCACACCGATACATGCAGGTCTTCGCCCTGCGCATACAGCGCCGCCCGCGACAGCGGCATCCAGTTCTCGAAGCAGTTCAGCCCACCCACACGAAATGCGTCCAGATCATGCACGCGCAAACCGTGCCCATCACCCGGCGCCCACGCCAATCGCTCTTCATAGGTCGGCTGCAGTTTTCGATGCGCCGAGCAGATCGTGCCAGTCGCATCGATGTAGACCAAGGTGCAGTACAGGCTGTGCCCACCGCGATCAGCGGCCCGCTCCATCACGCCGAGGTAGACGCTGATCTGCAGCGCACGCGCCAAGGCGCAGATCGCATCGAGATCCCCGCGGGCGATGTCGACGCCCTGGTGCAGATACTCGGCGAAGATCGCCTTCTGTTTTGTATCGTTGAACCGTGCACCGTCGGTACGTTCGATCCAGAACGGGTAGCCAGGTACGAGCGCCTCGCCAAAGACGACCAGACGGCACCCCTCCGCCGCCGCGCGCTCGATACACGATGCCACCTTCGTCAGCGTGGCATCGCGCTGCAGCCAGACCGGCGCAATCTGCGCGCAGCCAACCACCAGCCTGTCACCCTCGCGCACCAGCGGCGCGTTGACGCGTATGATCTCCATGGAGCTCCGATCGTGGGCAAGGCGGACAGTCGCAGCAGGTGCACGGCTGATGGGAACGATCGTACCCGCTCGCCAGTAGCTTCTCAATGGCCTCGCACTGATCTCGTGCCGCGCGTGGCCCGAACATCCACATTCCGTCGGTCACCATGCGTCAAGCACTCGGCCTGTTACTCGTCCTCGTCGCCGTCGGGGCCACTCCCGCACACGCTCAGGGGTATCCGTTCAGCCAGCGAGGCACCGTCACCCAGCGCATTGCCTTCACTGACATCAGCATCGAGTACGGTCGGCCAACGGCGCGAGGTCGCGCGCTCTTCGGGGCATTGGTGCCATGGGACAGTGTCTGGCACCCCGGTGCCGATAGTGCGACGACGATCACGATCAGCCGCGACATCGTGCTCGAAGGCCGACCGGTGAGCGCCGGCGCGTATACCGTCTGGCTGATCCCGCGTGCGCAGGGAGCGTGGACGTTCGTCCTCAACCGGAAGACGGGGATTCAGCACACGCCCTATCCAGGCGCCGCATCCGACGCCGTCCGTATTGAGGTGGTCGCCGATGAGGCGTCGCGTCTCGAGACACTGACGTATCAGTTCCCGATGGTGCTGCGAGACGAAGCCCAGCTGCGGATGCAGTGGGGCACCAGTGGAATCACGCTGCGCGTGAAGGCACCCTATCGCCCCGGGAACTGACGATGCGCCCGCGTCCATGGCAGCCGGAACGGCACCTGCACCCGATCCGCAGGGAGTCCGCACGCTGGGCGTGACGGGGCGTCGCCAGCTCGGGACATGCGAGCAGGGTCAGGCGAACGGGACGCAGCGGGGGACATGGGAAGCGAAACGGGGCGACGATCCGAAGATCGTCGCCCCGCGCCGTTCATGCAATTCGTCGCAGTCCGCGACGGAATTCCTACAGGAACCGACCGATCACCGCGCCAAGTGTCAGAAATACCACCGCCAGCAACGCCAAGGTGGCTGGCTGCATGCTGATGCCCGGCGTCGTCGCCTGTCCCGGAACGGCGCGCGCAAACGTCTCGGCTGAACTATGTACGGCCGGCGCTGCAACCAGACGGGTTGCAGTCGCAGGCGGCAGCGCGTTCATGATCTGCGCCGCCACATGGGCAGGGGTGCGCACTTCCTTGCGCGCCGATGCCTCACGGCTGATCCGCGACCAGAGTTCGGCCTCGGGAGTGAGCTGGTTGTTGGCCAAACGCGGCGCGGGAGCTTCCCCGTCGAGCCAGGCGTTCAGCGCCGCCATCGCTCCATCGGCGCGCAGCGGAACTTCACGATCGGCCAGCGGCCGATCACCCAGAGGCTTGTTCGCCGAGGGCGGGGTGACTTCACGGTCTCCCCGAGCGCCTTCTGGATTCGGTGTCATGTCCATCATCATGCGTACTTCTCCTCGAGAAAAGCCTGCAACGCTTCGCGTGCACGATGCACACGCATTTTGAGCGCGCCGACGGTAGAGTCCAGCATTTCGGCCATCTCCTCGTACGAACGACCTTCGACATGCTTCATGACGAAGGCCTCCCGCAAAGAAGGTGACAGCTGGCCAAGGGCCCAGTCGAGGTCGACTCGGAGCTCACTGCGATCGAGCTCCTCATCGGGCGTCGTCAGGTGTGACGGCTGATCATCCTCTTCGTAACTCACGTGCGTGCGTCGAATATTTTTCAACCAATCCTTGCACCCGTTCGCTACGATCCGGAAAATCCACGCATCGAACCGCCCACGCACCTCGCCGAGATGCGAAAAGGCCTTGATGAACGACGCTTGCATGATGTCCTCGGCGACATCAGGGCTGCCGGTCATGTTCAACGCGTGTCGATACAGCGGATCGCTGTACTTCGTCACCAGAACGGCGAAGGCTTCTCGATCACCCGTCAGCACACGGGCAATGGATCGGGCATCGACGTCCGCCTGCTCGGCGACGTCAGCAGGAAGTGTTTGAGGGGGAGTTTGCACATCGGCACGATAACCACCGTGCGATGCCCCCCACAACTTCCGTTCTGACATGACGAGTGTTCCCATGGCACCCCTGAGACGACAGACGCCGGGCGACGTCACACGTCCAGATGATCACAGAACGACGTCACGCTTCAGCTCGGCTGATCCCCATCCGCTCCGCCGAATTTCTGCGGAGTGTTCGCCCAGCATCGGCGGTGGGCGGTAAACGGCACCACCAACGCTTGAAGGCACACCCGTCAGTGGCGACGCGCCGCTCGCCGCCAAGGCTTCGAGCACCGTTCGAACCTCGCCAACCGGAACACCGACTGCCTCGCAGCGGGCTTTCCAGGTCGCCGCGGAATCGGTCAGCAGCACGCGCGCGATCGCGTCGACGCAGCGCGCCCGGTCGTGCACCCGACCGGCGTTTGTCAGAAGCGCAGCATCGGCGGCCAGCGCCACGTCGCCCAGGACGCCGGTGAACGCTCGCCACTGCAGATCGCTGCCGACGGCGACCACGAGTGGGCGGTCGGCCGTTTCAAACAGTTGGTAGGGCACGAGGTTGGCGTGGGCGTTTCCCCACCGACGCGCCTCAGCACCCGAGACCAGGACATTCTGGGCCACATTGACCAGCGCAGCAACAGCGCTGCCGCGAAGCGTCACGACCAGGTGTCGCTCGGAAGCCGGGAGCATGCGCCGTCCCACGAGCGCTCCGAGAATTGCGATCGCCGCGTCTTTGCCAGCCAGGACGTCGACCAAAGCCACGGCCGTCTTCATCGGCCCACCCGTCGGCTCGCCAGTCACACTCATCCACCCAGATTCTGCCTGGACGGCGAAGTCGTAGCCTGGCCGCATTGGTTCGTCGGGATATCCTCCAATCGAGCACCAGATCAGTGCACTATTGTCCGTCAGTATCGACGCAGCATCAATACCTTTTCGCGACAACGAACCAGGAAGAAAGTTTTCGAGGATGACATCCGCCGACCTGGCCAGCTCGACCAGGAACGCATGATCATCGGCGTTGTCGAGGTCGGCTACGAGCGATCGCTTGTTCCGGTTGACGCTCAGAAAGTACGCCGACTCGCCACGCGCATCGAATGGCGGTCCCCATCCACGCGTCTCATCGCCACCCTCAGGGCGTTCGACCTTGATGACGTTCGCGCCCAGATCTCCGAGTGTCATGCTACACAGCGGACCGGCCAGAACCCGGGTCAAATCCAGCACCCGAATGCCTGTGAGCGGTAATACTGTCACGTTAGTGGCCCGTAAATGATTGCATATTCATCTTTTCAGGAATGCCTCTTGGCAGGAACTTCTGTCTCAGCGTGGCACTTGCGCTTCAGTGATGATATCGTATTCTTCCGCAGTTGTTACTTAGCCGCGTTGCGCCGAGGGCGCGCTGACGTGGCATACGTCGTATCCGACGCGCCGATCCGCGGGTGTACTTGCCGACGCGATGGCGCCAATCAATCTGTATGGAACCCATGACTCCCGACGTGCCCGTCGCTCCCACCACGGAAGTGGCGCCGGCGCCGGTCCCTGTAAAGCGTAGCCCAGGCCACCGCGGCACCGACATTCGCGACACCGTCGCGGAGATGACGGCGCGCGCGAATGAGATCCAGTTCGAGGCCGGCAGCAAGATGGCGAATGCGCTGCGCAATATCGTGCGCGCCGCGATGGACGATACCGAGCTGAGCCCGGAGAGCGCTCGTGATGTGGTGGATTACTTCCGCCGCCGCGCATTGATGTCGACGGAGGATGCCCAGGCGCTTCTGGACGAGGTGAAGGAGTATGCGTCGAAGCGGAAGCCGATCGAGCCGCCCCCGGGCAAGGTGGTGCCAGGCAAGCCAACGGCCGCCAAAGTGCAGCCACTGGCCAGCCTCGCGGAATCGCTCTCCTTGCCAGCGACACCGCTCGTGAACGCGGGTCGCCCGACTGCTGGCCCACCGACGATCTCGTCGCCTGCGCCTGCGCCGGTCAAGGTCGCCCCGCCGTCGCCGATCCCGGAGCCAACGGTGATTCCTCTGGCGAAGACCTCCGTCGCGAAGGGCGCCGCGCCCAAGGCGGAAGCGAAGCCGGAACCCGCGCCTGCCGCGAAGGCTGCCCCCGCGGCCAAGGCTGAGCCGAAGCTGGCGGCGGTGAAGGTCGCTCCCGCTCCTGCAGCCAAGGTTGCTGCAGCCAAGACACCGGCTGCCAAGCCCGCCGCCAAGGCACCAGCGAAGCCGGCTGCGAAAAAGAAGTGATGCACGGGCGGTTCTGCCTGTGAAGTTTCCGCCGCCCGCAGTGCCACCTGGCCTGCGGGCGGTTTTCGTTTCTTCTGCGGCGCACCGCACGCCGGTGTAGCGTCGCCAACGCTGTCGCTCATCTTCGTCCCATGACGATTTCGCGGGTCATTTCCGCGTCGGCACCCGCCCGGGTCGATCTCGCCGGGGGCTGGACCGACGTTGCGCCGTACACGACCGAGGTCGGCGGCGCCGTGTGCAACGTTGCAATCGAGCTGCGCGCGGTTGCAACGATTCGCGCCGGCACGGCAGACGGCTTGCCGCCGAGCGAGGCGCTCCTTCGAGCGGCGTGGGACCGCGCCGAACAGCCGCCCGTGTCGCTCAGCCTGACGTCCGCGGTTCCGATCGGTTCTGGGCTCGGTGGATCCTCCGCTGCTGGAGTTGCCTTGGCTGCGGCTCTGGCGGTCTGGCGTGGCCTGACGCTATCGCCGCAGGAACTGGCGGAATTGAGCCGGTCGACGGAAAGTGAGACGATGGGGCTGGCTGGTGGGTGTCAGGATCACTATGCGGCATCCTTTGGCGGCGCCCTCCTTCTTCGGTGTGGCGCGCGGACTGAGGTCGAACAGATCGCCCTGTCCGAGTCGGCGGTACGCACCTTCGAGCGACGCGCGATGGTCGCGTTCACGGGCGAATCGCGCATGTCGGCGGACACTATCACGGCAGTATTGGATGCGTATCGCGCGAGTGAAAAGAAAACGTGCGACGCCCTGCGTCGGATGGCAATACTCGCGCCTCAGATGGCAGACGCGCTCGCCGCCGGCGACCTCGATCTGCTCGGCCAACTGCTCGCGCTGCAGTGGCAAGCCCAGCGCGACCTGCATCCGACAATCTCGACGCCGCTCATCGATCACATCGTCGAGGAAGTCGCCGCTGCCGGAGCACTCGGCACCAAGGCCCTCGGCGCGTCAGGAGGCGGCTGTGTCCTCGTGATCGCACGCGAAGGGCGCGAGGAGTCGGTGCGCGCCGCACTCGGCAGTCGCGCGCGGATTCTGCCACTCCAGGTGGCGCGAAATGGAGTGCAGGTCCACGTCAGCGCCGGGAGCGACTGATGCCGATTCGCCCAGGCGACGCTCGCGCCCTGACCGAGACGCTGGTCCGTGTCGACTCACGAAATCCGTCCCTGGTCCCGGGGGCGCCCGGCGAAGCGGGCTGCGCACATGTGCTCGCGGAAGTGCTCGGCGGTTGGGGGTTTCGGCTCGAGTGGCAGGACGTTCGTGACGGACGCGCCAACCTGCTCGCGAGGATTGGCACTCCGGCGCGCGGCACACCGACGTTGATGTTCAACGGCCACCTCGATGTCGTTGGCGTGGACGGGATGGACCATGCCCCGTTCGCTCCCACGATCGACGGGGACCTGCTGTACGGGCGGGGCAGTTGTGACATGAAGGCCGGTGTGGCCGCTATGAGCGTCGCCGCATGGCAAGCCGCCCAGCGCGGCATCCGGGGCGAAATCATCGTCGCCGCTGTCATCGATGAGGAGTTCGAATCGCTTGGCACTCGAGCGATGCTCGAACGCGGAACACGCGCGGATATCGCGGTGGTGACGGAGCCGACCAGACTGGCGATCTGTCCAGCGCACCGCGGCTTCGTCTGGCTCGAGTTCGCCTTCACCGGTCGCGCCGCACATGGGAGCCGATACGAGATCGGCGTCGATGCCATTCAGCACGCGGCGCTGGTACTCACGGCGCTCGAACGATTTCAGCAGATCGTGCTTCCAACGCGCACACACCCGCTCCTCGGCCGTGGCTCCCTCCATGCCTCGACGATCGCCGGCGGCGTTGGGTGGAGCACCTACCCCGAACAGTGTACGATGCGCGTGGAGCGTCGTACGCTGCCAGGCGAGACGACCGACTCCGTGCTCCGCGAAGTGGCAGCGATCCTCGACGAGCTGCGGGTGGTCGAGCCGAGGCTGGCGGTCAACGTCCGGGTCGATACGGCGCAGGGGCCAAGCAATGTGGCTGTTGATGCGCCGCTGGTTGAGCGGCTCGCTGCCACATACGCAGCGGTGTGCGGTGATTCACCAGCGATCGAGGGCCTGAGCGCCTGGACTGACGCGGCACTGCTGAATGATGCCGGAATTCCTGCGGTCTGTTTCGGGCCAGGCGATATTGCCCTCGCCCACGCCGCCACCGAGTATGTCCCGCTATCGGAAATCGACCGCGCGGTGTCCGTGCTCACGGCGTTCGCCCTCGATTGGTGTTCCTGACCCTGTTTTCCTGGATGTGGCTTTGACCGCAGCACAGTACGACGCCCTCGAACGCGCGATCGTCAATCGTTCGCGTGTTGCCATCCGGATCAATGGCGCCGAAATGGTGCTGATTCCAGAGTCGATCACGCTGAAAGGTGGCCGGGAGCTCCTAGTGACGCAGAATCCGTCGAGCGGGTTGGAACTGCTGATCCAGATCGACGATATCGAGCGGCTCGAGGTGGTGCGTTGAGCGCTCGGTATCCGCTGGTTGCCGTGTACGCCGATGAGAGCTGCCTCGGAAACGGGAAGCAGGGGGACACCCCGGGCGGGGCCGGTGGCCTGGTGGAATTCCAGTTGAAGACGGGCGACCTGGTCTGCCGAGATTTCTGGATCAGCGAGCCGGACACGACCAACAATCGGATGGCGCTGCAGAGTGTCATTCAGGCATTCACGCATCTGTCAGCGAAGGGCGAGCGGCTGAGCGTGGTGTTCACGACGGACTCGCGGTATCTGGTGGACGGCATGACGCAGTGGGTTCACGGATGGGCTCGCAAGCAGTGGCGCAAGGCTGACGGCAAACCGGTCGAGAATCTTGGACTGTGGCATCAGGCGCTGTCGGTCGTCTCGATTGGAGGACATGAGGTGGAGTGGCGATGGGTGCGCGGCCACGCGGGACATCCGCAGAATGAGTGGGCCAATCACCTCGCCACGACCGCGGCGGCGAACCAGACACAGTCAGGGGGACTGATTGATTCCGGGTTCGCGTCCTGGATGGCATCCTTGCCCTCGGCAATCCGGAAAAGTGGTCCCCCCTCGGTGTTCCCCACCGCATCATCATTCGCACCCGCCAGAGCCCTTCCCGCGACGTGACGCCGCCATATTCTGCAGTGATGACCGCTGACTCCACTGTTCTCGATCGGATCCTGGATCGGTTGATCCGCACCCTCTCGGCAGGTGGCCCGGATCAGCTGCAGGCACCATTCCGCGTCTCCGAAATCGTGCAGTCGCTGGTGCCGTATCGTACATACCGCAGCGAGCTGGGCGTCGACACGCTGCAGGACTACGAGCACGCGGTGCTCGAGATGCTGGCGGGTGAGCGCGGCTGGCTGGTCTGTGATCCTGATACGGTGGCAGTGATTCGGAAGGAACTGGCGTCACCGGATCCTGATACCGGGTTGCTGCGCCGCATCCAGACGGCAGAAGTGCGGGTGGGTGCGGTGCGCATGCCGATTGTGGCCGATGTACGGACACCGCTGGCCCGCCCGAGCGATGATGCCCCGGCGCGCACCGTGGAGACGAACAGCATGATCTCCGATGCGATCGCCATCGGTGCCGTCATGGACCGAGAAGATGCAGAGTTGGCACGCGCCGAACATGCGCCCGGTTCAAGCGTGGTCGCGCCGGCGCCGGCACTGCCAACGCAGGACGGCGACCCTCTCGCGGCAGCGTCAACGGATGTGACGCAGGAACCGCCGTCTCGCGCGCCTGTTGCCGCGGCCGCAGCGCCGATGCCCTCAGTGGCGGACCTGCCACTGCTCGTACCGCCGGCAGACGTTCACGTCAGTCCATCGGCAACCACGCCGCTGCCCCAGGTGCATGGCGTCACGATCGCCAACGCACAGACGTTGTCACGGATCACGCCGTTGTCGGTGCCATCGGTGTATGGCGATCCGATCGAGTTTCGCGGTGTTCGCCACGCACCGGTGGACGTGGGCGGCGTGATCTTCCTGTTCGGAATGG
This sequence comes from Gemmatimonadaceae bacterium, assembly GCA_031423355.1. GTDB lineage: Bacteria > Gemmatimonadota > Gemmatimonadetes > Gemmatimonadales > Gemmatimonadaceae > JACMLX01. Next base: position 20,432 of record JANPFJ010000381.1, read on the forward strand.
TTGCGCGCGAACTCGGCTTCAATGTCGAAGCGATGTCGAGCGGGTATCCGCGCTGTGAGGCGAAGCGTCAGATCGCGCCGGGGAAGTGGGCGAGGCTACGGATCGACTTCGAGCTCGAAAGCCGGCACTTCCGCGATGCGGGTCGCCATCCGGGCTCGTGTGATCTGATTGTGTGCTGGCGGGACACGTGGCCTGACCGGCCGGCCTCGCTCGACGTGCTGTCGCTCGAGCGCGTGCTTCCGACTCTTTCGTCGCGCGAGTAGTCCGAGATGCCGAACGCCAACGTCACGGACAAGGGTGGTCCCTGTCCCTACTGCACAAATGCGTTGCCGGCCGGGCGGGCGGTAACCTTCTGCCCGCACTGCGGAATGAATGTCACGATCGCACAGTGCCCCGCGTGCAGCAGTGAAGTTGAGCCAGGCTGGCATTTCTGCGTCACCTGCGGGCGTGACGTCAGTGTGCTACCCGCGGCGCCGGGTGCTTCCGCGAAGCGCGAGCCAATGCTCTGACGCGCTTCGGACTCCTGCTGACAACACATCGGCCCGGCTGTCATCACCTGACTGCCGGGCCGGATTGCATCCAGTCACGCCGTTTTGGACGCAGGCGCCATGCCGTCAGACGCAGGATCGCGAATGGATTACGGCAGACAGACGGTCACCACAACGCCACCGATCACGCGATTACCAGCCCGGATACACGCCACTGGGCGGCTGTAATACGGTTCATAGCGGTCGCGTTCGTACCGGTCACGCTCGTATCGGTCGCGTTCGTATCGGTCGCGGGCGCGCGCCCGATCGTACCGGCGATCACGGCGATCATCGTACCGATCATCGTACCGATCATCGCCACGATTGCGGCGACAGCCCCACGCATTACCTCGTCCACAGTGCTTGTCGTCATCCCGCTTGCGCCAGTCATCGCCGCGATCATCGTGGGCGGTGACCGTGCTGGCCGCTGACAGCGCGCCGCGGGCTGCACTCATGTCGTTGTGCACCGTTGGCGATGCGGCAAGCAGTGCCGCAGGCGCGAGGAGAGTGAAACAGGCTGCAGCAAGGATTCGCGCACGCATTGGGCCTCCATTGGTGATCCGCATCGATCGGGACATCACTCACCAATGCACTCGTCATGCCGCAACTCAAATCGTTGTTTCACAACAAGTTATCAAGAACGGACGGGGCAATTCGTCCTCTCCGACCGAAGACAACTGTCCTCTGAAAGGGACGATCAAAGCGTGATCGCAGCACCACCGAGGCTCAGGCCAGCGGCCAGACCGAAGAGCAGCACGCGGTCGCCGCGCCTGAGTCGGCCGGATGCAACCGACTCCGCCAATGCGAGTGGCATGGAGGCCGCGATACAGTTGCCTCGGGTGGCGAGGTTCGTGACGATCTGGTCCTCTCGAAAGCCGAGCAGCTTCCAGCCGAGTTCGATTCCGTGGCGGCTGGCTTGATGCGGCACTACCGCTGTGATCTCGTCACGCGACCAGCCAGCGCTGGTACAGAGCTCGTCCATGAAGGGGAGCAGCAAGGGCGCCGCCTTCCGAAAGAGCTGCGGCCCACGCATCGCGAAGAGGTTGTGCGCGGCGGTCGTGTCGGGATCATTTGGATGGTGGAGAGTGCCGCCGCCGCTGATCTGGCTCAGCTCTGCACCGCTGTGCCAGGTCTGCAGCCGAGTGGTATGCAATGCACTGGCGCTGCTTCCCGAGTGGGAAACGATCACGGCGGCCGCGGCATCGCCGAAGAGCACTGCGCTCTCCGGTTCATCCGGGTTCAGGCTGTGCGCCGCGCTCTCGCTGCTGAAGACCAGCACATGCCGATGCGCGCCGTCAGCCACAAGCCGGGCCGCCACATCAAAGGCGGCGAGAAACGAAAGGCAGGTGGCATTCACGTCGAAGCAGGCGGCGACACCTTCCGGTGCGGCGAGCTCGCGTTGCACGAAGACCGCGGTGCACGGAATCGCTTGCTGCGGGGTGCTCGAGGCCCCGATGATCGCCGTCAGGTCCGAGGCCGCGAGGCCAGCCATCGCGAGTGCGTCGCGCGCCGCGGCCGAGGCCATGAATGCCGAACTCTCGCCGGCGCAGCGACGACGCTCGCGCACGCCGGTGCGATCGAAGATCCAGCCGGAGGTCAGGCCAAGCGATGCCTCGAGTTCGTCATTGGTGACCACGCGCGGCGGCAGGTACGACCCGATGCCGGCAATCCGCACTGGCAGGGCGCGGGGCGGTACATCAGTCCGCGTCATGACGCCCCAGTCAGGGACATCAGTTCGGCTCCACGCCAGCTGCACCTGATTCGGCGGCGCTTCACGCCCAACGCCGACGCAGGCACGCCGCGCTCGACCGACAGGGCCGTCGCTCGACAGCCATAGAGCGCGAGTACATCAGCGACGGCTGCGCGGAGTTGCGTGGCAACCTCCTCGAACGCTGCATGATCCGCATCACCAACTGCGATCTGAAGGTGCAGGACGCCCGCTGCCGGTTGCTCGACGTGGTAGTCGGTGATCCGGTGGTCCGCCAGCAGGACCATTCGCCGGATCGCATCAGGAAAGACGACCCGCAGCGATTCATCTGACTGCGGAAACCAGCAGAGGTCATCCTGGCGCCCCTCGATCGCCGCGATGCGGCGCCACGACGATCCGCAGGGGCACGGCGTGGCATCGAGGTGCAGCACGTCACCCAGTCGGTAGCGGACGATTGGCTGTGTACGCCGCCAGAGATCGGTGAGAATCGGCGCGACGCGGGAGAGGTCATCGGCCGCGATCGGTTGTGTCTGCAGCACCATGACATCCTCCTGCACATGTAGCGTGCCGCGCGGACATGACACGGCGACGAGCCCTTCGGTGCACTGATACACCTCCCCGACCGGCACCTGAAAGATACGCGCGAGGCGCGCCCGGTCCTGCGGCTCGATGACTTCGGCGACGGAGATCAGGCGCGTGGGAGTCGGGCGCAGCGCGCCGCGTTCAACTGCATCCGCGAGCTGGCCAAGCAATGACGGCGGACCAACGATCAGGCGTGGCCGGAAGTCGTTCAGCGCATCGATCACCGCAGGCAGCGGCTCCATCAAGTCGAAGAACCGGAACTGCACCACCGACGAGGTGCGCTCGTACAGCCGGCTGTTGGCGCGCAGGAAAAACGCGACCCGGTGCCCGGGGCGCAGGTCGGGAATCGCGCGCGCGAGGATCGTCCCCGCCCATCGGGTTTGCTCGCGGGGGCTGACGAGGAAGAGACCGCGATGTCCAGACGTGCCGCTCGACAGGCCCACGGTGTGCCCGTCGATGGCGGCGCCGAAGTCTCGGCGCTGCTCTGCATCGAGCGCCACCGACATCGCCGTCGCGCGCGACACGCCTATGGTCGTGAAGCGATCGAAGGCGGCCATCATCGCCTGCTTGTCGACCGTGGGGAACGTACGCCACCCATCGGCTGATCGTCCCTCCCACAGGTCGCGGTAGAATGGACTCTCGCGCCGCACCTGATCCACGAGGGCAATCGCGCGCCGATGCTGCCAGTCGGTGAGCCGCGTTCCGTGTAGCGTGGCGGCGCGCCAGCGCGCGGCGATATACGCGGTCGCGACGTCGAGTCGGCTCATGCGTCGTGCGTCCAGCGCAGCGTGTCGGGGCAATGTGTCGGCAGGACCGCGACGTCGGGCCTCGCGATGGCAAAATCATGCAGCGCTCGCAAGGTGGCGTGGAGCGCCATGGTGTCGTCCTGCATCGCGCTCGTGACCCAGTGCGGCGGACGCAACTCGCGATAGGCGCGCGACGTCCACGCGCCGTCGGCACAGAGTAACACCTCGCCACGCGCCGTGCGCACCAGTGCGCCGATCTGACCACGCGCATGGCCGGGCAGTGGCATCAGCCGGATGCTGCCATCACCGAACAGGTCGTGCGTCGCGCCAAGGTACGGCAGCGCGGCGTCCGCGAAGTGGTGCAGTACGCTGGCACGCGCCGCGAAGTCATCCGGGAAGAGTCGCTGCAGAATGCCGCGCCGCACGGCATCCACGCCGCGTGACCGCTGCTGCAGCGCCATCGCGTCGCGGGAGACCACAAACCCAGCGTGCGGAAAATCCCTCAACCCCGCGACGTGATCGGCGTGCAGGTGTGAGACGATGATGGTCGTCACGTCCTGCGCGGCGACGCCGTGCCGTGTCAGCTGGAGCAGCGCTGGTATTCCGAGTGTGGTCGGCGTGGCGTACTTGTAGAGGCGATCCGGCCAGTGTGCGAAGGCGTCGAACAATCGCGGTGCGTAGCCCGTGTCGAAGAGCAGCGCACCATGATGCGGGTGCTGCAGCAGAAATGCCGGCGCATGACAGGTCACCTCCCGCCAGCCCGTCCCCGTCGCGAGGAGGCTTGCACGTGCGGTGCAGTACCCGGTGTCGAGCACGCTGATCGTGACGCACGCCGTCATCCGCGGTGACCCTCACGCCGGAGCGCATCGATGGTGCGCGCAATACCGTCCGATACACCGACCTGCGGCGCGAAGCCGAGCAGAGTACGGGCTCGGCTGATGTCATAGGTCTGCGTGCGCGCCAGAATCAGCGCCGTATACCGTGTCAGCGTCGGCTCGCGGCGAGAGACGAACGCCAGAGCCTCCATCGTTGTGGCGGCGGCCATCGCAACGCCAAGCGAAATTCGACGCGGCGGCGCGGGCAGTCCGACGCCGGCGAGCAGCGTGCGAATCATCTCCCAGAGTGGAACGTGCTCGTCCCCGGTAATGAGGAACGTCTGTCCCAGCGCACGCTCGGTGGTCAGGGCGCACTCGATGGCCTGGACGACGTCGTCCACATGCGTGACATCGACGAGGTTCTCTCCGCTGCCGATCTGGGGCAGACGTCCGGCCCGTGCGGCACGCAGCAGACGCGGTACGAGGGCTCGGTCGCCGGGGCCATAAATGGCTTTCGGACGCAAGGTCACCGTCTCGAGCGTGGTGCTGGCGCTGTGGACGAGTGCTTCGGCAAGCTGCTTGGTCCGGGCGTAGTGGCTCGAATGCGTTGCGGGGTATTTGGCGTCGTCGCCAACCAGGTGCTGATCCCGACCGGCAAAGATCACCGCCGGTGATGAGATGTGCACGAGTCGGCGGACACCGGTGGCGCGAGCGGCCGCGATCACGTTCGCGGTGCCAAGGACGTTCGCCTCGATGAAGTCCCGGCGCGCGCCCCACGGCGCAGACAGCGCGGCCGCGTGGACAATCGCGTCGCAGCCGCGGGCTGCCTCGATGAGTGCGGCGAGATCGCGAAGGTCGCTGCGGCAGCTTTGCACCCCGCCGTCGAAGGTGAGGCGGGACGCGTCGCGTCCCTGCGCCCGAACGACGACATCGCGCCGTTGCAGTGCGCGAACCAGATGTCGACCAAGAAAACCGGAAGCGCCGGTCACCAGGATCTGTCGGAGCGGTGGGGTCACACTCTCATCATACACCGTTGTCGTGCCAGTTCTCCGGTTCGGCCGCCCAGGCAGCAGCACCAGGCACCGGCTGGGCCCAGAGTGTGTATCATGAAGTCAGGGGCGGTCTCACGCGGCTGAGGCCCCGATCTTCGGTGGGCCGACGGGCGGTGGCGAGGATGCGACGGAGTGTGCCGGCTGACACCCCTGGTCTCGTCACGACGTATGGTTCCCGTTGCCTGCAGCGCCGTCATTGCTGCGAGCACGAAATACGCATCGAACGGCAGGCCCGCTGGCGCGACAGGGCAATGCGACGTCGTTCCTCTTTTTCGGATAGTGACACGTGGCTGACAACGATTTGCAGGTGCCGGTTCCCTCGCCATTACCGCTCGATCGCGGCGCCATGGAGCGCGTGCTGGCGCGTGCGTCAGAGCTCGCAGCCAGCTCAGCGGACGCGCCAGACGGCATGACCGAGGCGCAGCTGATCGAGATCGGCAAGGAAGTGGGGCTGTCATCCACCGCGCTGCAGCAGGCGCTGGCCGAGGAGCGCACGCGAGTGGTGCTGGCGGAGGAGACCGGGCTCGAAGCGCGCGTGATGGGACCCGCTGCGGTGAGTGTGACGCGCGCCGTGCCGCATGCGCCGGAGGTGGTGCTGGCCGCCCTCGAGGAATGGATGCGCACCGAGTATCGCATGCCGGCCAAGCGTCGATTCGGCAATCGTCGCACATGGGAGCAGCGCACGGGCGTGTTCGCGGAGCTGGATCGCAGCCTGCGCGGCAATCAGGCCGCGACGACGCTGACGCGCGCCAGTGAGGTTGCGGTGACGGTCAGCGCAATCGGCGACGGGCGGACCGCCGTGCGTCTCGATGCGGACATCTCCCAGCTTCGCACCACGCGTCGGATGAGTGGCATGATCACCGCCGCCGTTGGCGTGGGGCTGGGCATGGTCCCCGTCGTGCTTGGCTCGGTGCTGGCACCACTGACGATGTTGCCGCTCTTTCTTGGCTTTGCGACAATTCCGCTCCTCGGGATGGGCTTCGCGGGCTGGGCGATCATCAAGGGGCATCGCAAGCAGGCGGAGCGCGCTCAGCTGGCGCTGGAACAGCTGCTCGACCGACTGGAGCATGGGGCGCTGCCGAGGCAGGCGCTGCCCGGGGGTGCGCCGCCGCTGCTGACGGAAACCATCAACGCTGTCGCGATGGGTGTCCGTGAAGTGGCGAAGGCGGTCCAGGATGCGACGGCGGCGAAACGCGGAACGCGGTGACGGCCACGAGGATCGAAGTTGCGTCCTCCGCCGTCAGGCCCCGGCCAGCACAAACGCCCGCAGCTTCACCCGCTCCACCAGCCAGCGCACCGCGCGATTGCTCCCAACCAGCAGCGGCGCCAGGAACAGCAGCGACTTCACCTCGGCGCGCGTGATCTTCACGACGCCGCCATGCTGCAGCATCGCGCGCGTCTGCGTGAGGTCGCGCAGGGTGGCGAAGGCAAACAGCAGCGGCCAGACGCAGAATGTCCGGATGCTCCACGCCCGACGCGGCACCATCAGCAGATAGCGCACCGCATCTTCGAGATCCGCCCATGCGAGGCGCACCAGATCCGTCAACGCGGCATGATTCCCGTCGGAATGTGCAAGCGAGAGAATCGTGGCATGCCCGCTCCCATGGGCGCGCAGTGCATTCTCGGGGATGTAGATCGAGTTCTCGTGCTCGGCGTCAGCGGCAACGTCCTTCAGGATATTGACCGTCTGCAGTGCCTCACCGAATTGCCGGCTCTTCTCGCGCAGCTTGGCGTACACCGACTCACTCACCGCGTGCGAGTGCTCGTGCCAGAGATCGGTGAGCATGTACCCCACCGTCCCGGCGACGTAGTAGCAGTACTCCTTGTACTCCTCGAGGGTCTGGATACGGATGCCATTCGGGTACAGCAGCACGAACTTCCGCATGCCACGCCCCATTTCGGCCACCCACCGGTGCACATGCCGCTGCGTGGGAACCGGCAGCGAGCGGAAAAGCGCGAACACCCGATCGGTTCCACCGCTCAGCGCGACATGCGCCGCATCACCGGGCCAGTGGGCCAGATCGTCCGCCAGTGCCGTCGCCGAGGCTGGATCGTCAAAGCAGTGCAGAAAGCGGTCGAGTGTCGTGGCCTTCAACTGCGCATCCAGATGCGGGGCGTCCTCGATCGTGTCCGCAATTCGACAGAGCAAATAGGCAGCGAGCACGGCGCGCCCCAGGTCGCCCGGCAAGACGCGAACACTCAGCGCAAAGGTGCGGGAGACCCGCGGCAAGGTGTCGCGGCACCAGCGCTCGACCTCGCGGGTGAGCGGGCGCTGGACAAAGGTCGGCGCTTGTGCCGGCGGACGATCCGTGTACGCCGGTCCCAGATTCTCGTGTGAAGGCACAGTCAATATATGGTCGCAATTCTCTCAGGACGCCACGCGCGTGCGGCACACCCCTCTACACATGCAGTCTCGGGTGGTGCATCTATCGGCGTGATGAATCCACCAGGTTTCCGCGGCACCTTCCGAATCGATGCCGACGCGCGCGGCGTTTACTCCGAAGCGGCGGGCATTGCCCGGATCATGCCACGCGCCGTGGCCGTCCCCGCTGACGCGGAGGATGTGACGGTGCTCGCCCACTGGGCGCAGATGAGCCAGACCCCCCTCATTCCACGGGGCGCCGGCTCATCGATGGCTGGTGGGGCGATCGGTGACGGCGTGATCGTGGACCTCAGTCGGCTCTCCGCCATCGGACCGATCGATCCGGTGACGAAACGCCTGTGGGTCGGCCCCGGTGCGATTCGTGACTCGGTCGATGCGGCGGCGCGGGCGCACGGCCTCTGGTTCCCGGTCGACCCCTCGAGCGGCGCCTGGGCCACCATCGCCGGCATGGTCGCGACCAACGCGGCCGGTCCGCACAGCCTGAAGTATGGTGCCATGCGGCACTGGGTCACGGCGCTCGAGTGTGTCTTCGACGACGGGTCGCGGGCCACCATCCGCCGGGGCGCCGAACTGCCGACGCAGGCGAAGAACGTCGCCGCCATCCGCCGGTTCTCGACGCAGGCGATGAGCACGATCTTCACCACCGCGATGGCGGAACCGATCGCAAAGATCCGTCATGCCGGCGTCCGGAAGGAGTCGTCGGGGTACGCGCTGGTGGACTTCGCGAAGTCGGGTGACCTCGTCGACCTGTTCGTCGGGAGCGAAGGGACGCTGGCGTTGATCGTGGGCGTGGAACTGCAACTGGCCGATGTGCCCGTGGGTCGCACGTCGATCTGCGCCGGGTTCGGGACACTCGAAGCGGCCGTTGACGCCTCGGCAAAGGCCGTCGGACTGGGCGCGGCCACCTGCGAACTGCTCGATCGGACCTTTCTGGACGTGGTCCGCAACTCCGTGCCGTCCGGTAGCATCCCGGCGGACATCGAGGCGCTGCTGCTGCTCGACGCCGAGGCAACAACCCAGGATGCGGCGGAGGCGCTGGCGACGAGCATCGCGTCGGCGTTCGAGGCACTTGGCGCGACCGGAATGACGCGCGCGAGTTCGCCTGATGAGATCGCCGCGCTCTGGCACGTTCGCCACGCCGCCAGCCCGCTGCTGGCGACCATGACCGATGTGGGCACGTCGATGCAGTTCATCGAGGACGGCGCGGTGCCTCCGCAGGCGCTGCCTGAGTATGTCCGCGGCATCCGCAGCATTCTCGAGCATCACGGATTCACCGGGGTGATCTTCGGCCATGCCGGTGACGCCAACGTGCACGTCAATCCGCTGGTAGACATGTCGCGGCCCGATTGGCGCGCGCATGTCGAAGCGGCGCTCGACGAAGTGGTGACACTCACCGCCGTGCTGGGTGGGACGCTGGCCGGCGAGCATGGTGACGGCCGACTGCGCACGCCGTTCATGCCGCGGCTCTGGGCCAATGATGCGATCGTCCTGTTCGAGCTGGTGAAGCGCTGCTTCGACCCGCGCGGGATCCTGAACCCGGGCGTGAAGGTGGCGCTGGCAGGTCAGACGGCACTGACCGACATCAAGTACGACCCGGCGCTGCCACCGCTCACGCCCGCGGCCAGCCGCGCGCTGAACACCGTGGCGGACACGCGCGGGTACGCGCAGTTCCGGCTCAACCTGCTCGACGGGTAACGACGGCGACCGGTCAGCGCCCGGGGAGCACGGGCTTCGGACGATGACGAAGCTCTTCGAGTACCAGTGGTGTGATGTTGACGGCCTCATCGAAGGCGATGGGCGCACCCTCGCTGCCGAGATCGAAGACCAGCGTGAGCCGCTCGCGCTCGCGCACCGACTTCACCGCGCTTCGCATCAGATCGATCAGAGGCTGCTGCAACTCCGTCAGGCGCGTGCCCGTGATCGCGTTGAGCTGCGCGACCATGTCCTCGAGTGCCAGTTCACGCGCACGCAGCATCATCATGGCGGCCTCACGCTGCTGCGGGCGCAGATCCGCCTCATGTCGCGACAACTCATCGACCGCGGCTTTCATCGAATCGGTGGCCGTGTGGACCATCTCACGGGCCTTGGCCATGTCGAGCGCAAACTCGGACTCGGCCTGCGCCCGTCCTGGCATCTCCTGCAGTAATTGCCGTGAGTCGACGACACCGACTCGCACTGCGGGTGCGGAGGCGCGCTGCGCAACGGCCACGCTCGTGGAAGACAGCAGCGCAACGGCGCCGATGACGATTTGAGCGCGGCAAGAAATGAATGGAAGCATGTAATGGTGCGTCGGTGTAAGACGAATGGACCGGGGACCCGCGAGTGCTGTCTGCGGAGAACACCGGCGGCGCCCCAATGATTCCGCTGCATTCGTCACGATTCGGTGCGATGAACGCACCGCCGCGCTGAGGTGTGATGTTTCGGGAAAACTGTGACAATTCCAGCAGAAACCGACATCGATGCCCGGTGTCTGCACGCGGATCAGCAGGTCGCTCACCGCCAACTCCCCGGGGTTTCGTCAATGCAGGCTTCCGCCATCTCCAGCCACGCTCACGGGCGTCGTGGTCTCCGCCGCCTCATCGTGTGTTGCGTCGTGTCGCTCCCACTGACATTGCCGGCACAATCCCGCAAGATCGAACCGCTGTTCGAGATTTTCGCGACCTACAGTCGGCCGCCGCTGGCGGGAGCCGTCGCCGACGCGTACGCGGCGTCGGGGGGAGTGCGGGCTGGCGCGGGCGTTGGGGCTGCCGTCGGTGTCATGATCCGGCATCTCGAAGTCTCGGGCTTCTACGAAATCGCCAGCACATCCCTGGGCGCCGACGGGTCACAGGATTTCACCCGCTCCACCGGTGGAGTGCGAGCGGAGTTTGCGCTGCCTGAGTTCGGGGCGCAATTTCGCGGCCTGATCTCGGCCAGCGCCTTTGTGCAGGCTCTTGGCAAGACAGTGGTCTCGATGCGTCCCGAGTTGGTGCCGCAACCGCCTGCACCCGGCGTTGCAATCGGCTTTGCCAACGTCTCGCAGCGGAACGCGCTCGGCGGTCGCCTCGAGGCGGGGATCGAGCACCGTGGCTTCATCGGCACGACATGGTTCGCGACTGGTGGCGTGACCATGGCCGGCGCCGGGAGCGGCGCCTGGACCGTGAACTCGAGCCGACGGGGCGGCCTCGGCGTCACGCCGATCGTGACGTTCGGGCTTCGAACCCGCGACTGGGCGCGCTGAATCCGACAACGGCGTCCTTCACCGGCGCTGGTCGAACCGGTCGGTCGGCCTGGGCAGCGCTGGCCTCCGGCGCAGCGCCTCGCGGCCGTGGATATCTTGGGTGTCGCCTGCCCCGTCCCCATCCACGCTCACCGCCCCGCCCCGTGCCCGAGTTCTTCACCGCCCCCCGCCTCACGCTCCTGTCGCGCCCACAGTTCCTCGAGCCGGAGCACCTTGGCGTGGCGTGGCTGGGCGAGGCCACGGACGGCGAGAAGCTGGCGGAGTTCGCCGGCCGGCTCTGCTACATGAGCCAGCGAAATCCGGCCGGCCGATCGACGCGGGAGTATCTCGAGAACATCAAGAAGCAGGGGCATGGCAGTGTGCTGGAGCACGCGAACTATTCGATCCTGTTCGAGGGTGTGAGTCGCTCACTCACGCACGAATTGGTGCGGCATCGCGCCGGTTTTGCATACTCGCAACTCAGCCAGCGCTACGTGGACGAGAGTGACGCCGCGTTCGTGGTGCCGCCGGCGATGGTGGGCGATGACGCGCTCGAAAAGGCCTGGCGCGCCCAGATCGATTCGGCGCAGGCCGCCTACATCCACCTGGTGGATGAACTGATGCAGCGCTATGGCTGGGTGGCCGACAAGATCCACCGGAGGAAGATGGCGCGGGAAGCGGCGCGTGGTGTCCTGCCGAATTCCACGGAAACGAAGGTGGTCGTGACCGCGAATGCGCGCGCGTGGCGCACGATGCTCGAGCTGCGCTCCAGTGAAGCGGCCGAGCTCGAGATCCGGCGCATGGCCGTCGCGACGCTTCGCCTATTGGAGGTCGAGGCGCCGGCGTTCTTCAGCGATTTCGAGATCTATACAGCCGACGATCGCCGCGAGGCGGCGCGGATCGGATTCCACAAAGTCTGAGAGGCAGCATCATGGAACGCACTCGTGTCGGCCACCCGGCACTGTGGACCTTTGCGCTGCTGGTTGCAGCGTGTACACCGCAGCGCCCCTCGACCGCCCCGACGCCGGCAGTGCCGGTGGCGGCTGCAACGCCGCCGACGCCAGCCGCAACTCCGGCGCCGGCGACCACGCCCCGCGCTGCCTATCGCAGCGCCCCGGCGGACTGGCATCTGCTCGACCCCGCCACCGATGGCGTGGCCGGCGTCGGAGCACGGCGCGCACTCACGGAGTTGCTTGGCAACGCGGCCCCAAAGCGCATCATTACGGTCGCGGTCATCGACGGCGGTGTGGACACCTCGCATGTGGCACTGCGGGGGGCGCTGGTGCTCAATTCGCGCGAAACGCCTGCCAACGGAAAGGACGACGACGGCAACGGGTACGTGGATGACGCGCGCGGGTGGAATTTCATTGGCGGCGCCACCGGGAACATCGACGACGACCGGCTCGAGTTGACGCGGGTGGTGGTCACCTGTCGGGCGAACGGCGGCAAGAGTCCAGTCATGACGTCGTGCGTTGATCTCGAGCGGGCATTCGCGGCGGCGATGGCTGAGGCGACGACGCAGTGGGGTGGTCTGCGACCTGTGCTGACGCAGTACGATTCGCTGCTGGCCGTCGTCGCGAAGGACAATGGCGTCGAGAAGACAGCGATCACCGACGCTACGTTGGGGAAGATGCTGCCCAAGACGATGGCAAGCCGAACCGCGCTGCTTCAGCTGCAGGGATACGCCGCGAATGGGTTGACACCGAATGTGTCCCGCGCGGCGCGGCGGCAGGTGGAAGGGCGATTGACGTACGGGCTCAATCTGGCGTTCGACGGGCGGAAGGTGGTGGGCGATACGCCGGCCATGGGGCGGCAGTATGGCAACGCGAATGTGACCGGTCCCGATGCATCGCACGGCACGGCGGTGGCCAGTGTAATCGGCGCCGTCACCGGCGACAGTGGGTTTGTGGGTGTCGCCCCGGGCGTTCGGATTCTGCCGGTTCGGGTGGTGCCGAACGGCGATGAATACGACAAGGACGTGGCGAACGGGATTCGCTACGCCGTCGCGTCGGGGGCACAGATCATCAACATGTCGTTCGGCAAGCCGTACTCGCCGGGCAAGGCCTCGGTCGACAGCGCCGTCCAGTTCGCGGTGTCCCGTGGCGTGCTGCTGGTCCATGCATCGGGGAACGAGAGCGCGGATATCGACGTAGTCCCGACCTTCCCCACCGCGACCTTTGCCGCATCGGTGGGAGGCCGCGCCGCAACGTGGATCGATGTCGGCGCCTCGAGCTGGCGCGCCGGAGAGAAACTCGCCGCCGATTTCAGCAACTACGGCCGGACGCTGGTTGACCTCTTTGCGCCAGGCGTCTCGATTTTTTCGGCGGCACTCGGGAACGAGTATGCCCGCGAAGATGGCACCAGTCTGGCGGCGCCCGTCGTGAGCGGTGTGGCAGCGCTCCTGATGTCCCATTTTCCATCGCTGACCGCGGCCGACGTGAAGCGCATCCTGATGGCGACGGTGACGCCGTACCCCGACACGCAGGTCCTGCGACCCGGTAGCGAAACGGCGCGGGTTCCATTCGCCTCGCTTTCGGTCTCGGGAGGCATCGTGAACGCCTACGAAGCCGTGAAGATGGCCCAGCGCGAGACCGCCAAGACCCAATAGTCGCCTCCGCCGCGGCGGAGCTGTCCGCCCGAACCAGAAGAACCGACGAGGGCCGGCGATGCAGACGCATCACCGGCCCTCGTTTTGTACACTGCGCGGCGGAGTACACCGCCACGCGACTGACAGGTCACGCTGCGATATCGTCCTCCTGGAGGTCACCGTCGACATCGCCTTCGGCCTCTCGCAGCGAGGCCAGCATGGCGTCTTCATCGAGCTCTGCATACGAGGCCACATGGATCGGCAGCCGGATCGCGGCGCTGTGCTCGGCCTGGCCCCGGACACTGGCCAGGTGCGCAATCGCCGACCGAAACTGCGGACCATTGCTGCTGATCAGGACTGCCGCGTCCTCCTCGAGCACGGAAGTGGCCAGCGACAGCTCTGCCGCAACCGCACTCCCATCGGCAGCAATACGCCAGACCGCGTCAGGACGACCACGATTGGCTGCCGCCAGCGCCCACGCGAGGTGGGTCACGGACGGATCGCCGTAGAGCGTGACGACCTGATGGCGCGGTGCCGCCGGATCTGCCCCGGCTGCCCATCGCACCGATTCGGCTACCACGCCAGCCATCACCGGCGTCGCGGCCATCCGAACGAACACATCAATCATCGACACCCCCTCCCCGTGGAACACACGGCATCGGTGCGGCCAATTCCGCTCCGCGGAATGCACAGACGTCAGAGTGACGTCTGACTCCGGAGCGCGCGACACGCCGCTCCGGTTCCCGCCTGAACAACGCCAGCAAGCGTCGTACCATCTCAGATACTGTACCAAATTCGATTCCGTCACCAGAGTGACGGCGCCGGCTGATACGTCTTTGTAGCAGACGATTGTTTCAGCCAATGGTCAGCCCCGCTCGGTGGCCCATCCGACCGCTTGCCGGACGCGTGTCGCGCCCTAGTTTGCCCTGTATGACAACGACCGCCGAACAGGGACGAGCCACGATCCTCGTGGTCGAGGATCGCGCCGAGGTGCTCGAGGTGGTGTCCAGGACGCTGCAGGAGAGTGGCTACGCCGTGCTCACGGCACAGGACGGCGAGTCCGGGCTCGCGATCGCCATCGACCAGGCACCGGACCTGCTCATTCTTGACATCGGGCTCCCAAAAGCGAACGGCCTGGATGTGGCGCGCGAGCTGCGAGAGCGTGGCTTTCGCGCACCAGTCCTGATGCTGACGGCTCGCGTGACGATCGGCGATCGCGTGGCAGGACTCGACGCCGGCGCGGATGACTATCTCGTCAAGCCGTTCGACGTCGATGAGCTGGTGGCTCGTGTCCGTGCGTTGCTGCGTCGATCCACGCTGCGCGACGAAGACCTGCTGCTGCGCGTGGGTACGCTGCACCTCGACACCGTCTCGCGCGAGGTGACCCGCGACGGGGCGCAAATTTCGCTGACCCAGAAGGAATACGCGCTGCTCGAGTACCTGATGAAGCATGCGGGACGGGCCGTGACGCGCGAACAGATCGCCGAGCACGTCTGGAAGACGGAATTTGATCCGTCAACCAACATTGTCGACGTGTACATCAACTATCTGCGCAAGAAGATCGACGGTACAGGCGGTCCCCAACTGCTGCATACCGTGCGCGGCACCGGCTACATGCTTCGCGCCTGAATGCTGCGCCGGGCCGCCATCACTGCCGAGTATGTGCAGTGCTGCCGGTCCGCATCGCGGCGGTACGGGGCGCTCCGCGTTCGGCACGCAGTGCCGCGAGCAGGCTCTGAGCGGACGGCGTCAGTGTGTCCGTCACTTCCGTGAGCAACCAGTTCGCAGCCCAGGGGTCGGCGGCCAGCGCGCGCCGCCACCCGTCAGTGAGTCGCTCGGCGACGGCAGCGGAATCGCCGGTGAGGAAAAACAGCTCGACGGCCAGCGCATCCTGCAACTCCCGGCCTGGGAACCACGCAAGGCCGTCACCAGCGATCACGTCGGCCTTCGCCAAACTCTGTGCCGCGCGGTTCCGATCCCCAAGCCGCAGCCGGCACAGGCCCGCGCCAGAGATCGCACCTATCTCGACATCGTGCTGTCCGACACGCTCCGCCAGCGACGCCGCCACGTCGTAGAGGTCAGCTGCGGCGGCCAATGCGCCTTGCTCCCGATCCAGGTGGGCCAGATTGTACAGCGCGAGCAGCTGCCGCTCGCTGTTCTGCACCGCCGCGAAGAGGGCCAGCGCATCACCGAAGAGCTGGCGCGCCAGATCCAGATCCCCGGTTCGCCGAGCGACGACACCGAGGTCGAGTGACGCCATTCCCCACTCATCGGGTGTACCAGCGGTGCGTCCCAGATCGATCGCCAGCCGCAAGGCAGTGCGCGCGTCGTCCCATTCCTCCCGCTGCACCGCGACCATCCCTATCCGATCCCAGCACCGTGCCTGCCCTCGCGCATCGTGCAAGTGCTCGTAAAGCGCCAAAGCGCGGCGGTAGCTCTTCTCCGCCTCGGGGGCCCGGTCGGCATCGAGGGACACGCCCAGACGCACGAGCGCATCGGCCAGCAAGCTGTCATCGCCAAGACTGCCGGCCAGCATCACCGCATCGCGCGATGCAGCCGTGGCAGCGGCACGGTCACCGAGTCGCAGATGCGTCGCGGCCAGCATGCCGAGCAGCGCCACCCGCTCATCGTCGGCACCGATGTCGGCGGCCGATTGAACCAGCGCCTCGCACGACCGCAGCGTCCTGAGCGCGGGCTCGCCCAGCAGCGCTCGGAGCCGTTCGCGCATCCGACTCAGGCGTAGCGTTTGCCGGTGGTCGGCGCGCGCCGTATACCAATTCAGCGCCAGCGTACAGTATTCCTCGGCCTCCGCATAGCGGCCGCGGAGTTCCGCCACTTCGGCCATTGCCACACGCACCGCGGCCACCGATGCCGGATCGGGCGCATGCCGTTCGGCGATCCGCAGGAACTCGTCGGATTCCTCGTGGGCATAGACTCGCCGTGCCCGTTCGCTGGCTGCGAGGGCGAAGGCGTGCGCCTGGACGGCATCGTCAGCCCGGTCGAAGTGCATGGCGATTTCGGCCACCGCATCAGGCGTCCGTTTCCGGAGGGCCTGCGCCACCCGATCGTGCGTGCGCTGGAGGCGCCGCGCATCAAGCGGCTTGCAGAGCGCCTCGATGAGGAGCGTGTGCGCGAAGACGTACCGATCGCTGCCTCGGCCATGTGCTGGCTGGATGACGCTGGCGCGCACTCCACGTTCGATCGCCGCACCCAGCTCCTGCGGCGAGACGCGCGCCGCATCCTGAACGACGCCAAGATCGAATTCGCGTCCAACCACCGCCGCGATGGTGAGGACGTCCCGATCCTCGGCACTGAGCTTGGCCAGTCGCCGCCCCATCAGGTCCAGAACGCCATTCGGCAAGCGCAGTTCGGAGACGGGGTGCCAGTGCCAGCGATCATTGTCCCACCAGATGTCTCCTTCGTCGACGAGGGTCCGCAACGTCTGGACGACGAGCAGCGGATTGCCTTCGGTCTGGCGGTAGAGGTAGGCGAGAAACTCACGTCCGACCTCCTGCCCGTGAAACACCGCATCGACCCAACGGCGCAGCTCATCCCGTGTCAGCCGCGCAAGGGCCTGCTCGTGGATGCGCCGACTGAGGACGAGCCGCCGCATCCGATCGTGAATCTCGGGCGTGACATCTTCCATGCGCAGCGTCAGGCAGAGCAGGATCGGCTCCCGCTCGAGCTGCGCGACGACATGCTCAAAGGCGTCCCAGGTGGCGGAGTCGGCGCATTGCATGTCGTCGAGCACGATCACGAGCGGCCGCAGCGAGGCGGCCTCGGAGAGATAACGGGCCAGCTCGGCGAGCAACGCGAACTTGCTGCCTGTTGGCGTCGGCCCTTGAATGGTGCGGCTCGCAAGACTCGGCACGATGCGCGACAGCTCGGGCCAGCGAGATCCACCGCTTAGCGGAGTGGCACGGGTTGGTGTCGGCGTGCTCGAGAGACGGATGCCGTAGGGCGGCGCGCCGCCGCTGGAAATGAGCGTGGCAAGCGAGGCGGCATCAGTGGGGCTGTCGGAGGCCGGCGGCTCCAGCGGACGATCCTCAGTCGCACTCGAGGACGGTCTCGCGCGGGGCTCCACAGCGGTCTGCCGCTGCAGTGCCTCGATGATCTCAATCCACGGCGCATACGGTTGTTGAACCACTACAGCATCAACCGCACGACCCACCACCATCGAGCCACCACGAAGTCGTATTTCTGGCTCGAGCTGCCGCAGCAGCGTCGTCTTGCCGACCCCGGCTTCACCGAGCACCGCGACGGTGCGGGGGCTACCGCCAGCGGCATCATCGAGGAGTCGGACCAGACCGCGTAGCTCCTCGCCGCGACCGACAAATCGGTCGAGGGCCGGCAGAGCCGCTGCGACGTGGGTGGCACCGGCAAGCGCGACCCCGTCGCGCCCGCGGCGCTTGATCTGGTACATGGCGCGATCGCCCGCCGCGAAGAGCGCTTCGGGATCGTTGCCATGCAGCGGGAACGATGCGACACCGACGCTGACCGAGACCATGATCGGAAGCCCGACGGCATCGGTCAGTCCCCCGTGTCCGCGGATGGCTGCGCCGAGGCGTTCCGCCACGTCGCGCGCACGCGTGAGAGGCGCACCTGGGAGCAGCGCGACGAACTCGTCGCCGCCCCATCGGGCGGCCAGGTCACCGGCGCGCAGCGTCCGGCGGAGCAGATCCCCAACCAGCACCAGAACGGCGTCACCGCGTGCGGAGCCATGACTCTCGTTGATCGCCTTGAACTGATCGACGTCAATCACGAGCAAGGCACATTCGCCCATCGTCGCGCGCGCCCTGTTGATCGCGGCGGCAGCGGCGGTCACGAACTCGCCACGCAGTGGCAGTCCGGTCAGATCATCGACGGGCTGATCGTTCAGCAATGGCTCGGGTGTCGCGGGACGTGTGTCCGGGCGGAGCAGCGCAGACAGCTGCTCGGTATCGTGGATACTAAGCCGATGGTCCGCGGGCAAACAGCGCCAGAGTGAACAGTGGGAAGACGCGGACGGCCGGGGAAGTGTCACATCGGCTTAACGTCCTGACGCCCCCCTGCGTCCACCAGCGAGAAGCCATTCTTACGGGAGCTGACTGTGCGTTCGAGCCGTCTACTGATGACCATGCTGTTGCTGAGCGCCGCCGCCTGTGCCAGCAGTGGCAACGCGCCTCGGACGGAGGGCACTGACCCGGAGAGCAGCAGACTTCCGGCCGCGTCCAGCGTTGCGCTGCGTGAGCAGACCGCAGACCAGCAGGTACTGCACGCACTCAACCGGCTCGCCTACGGTCCTCGCCCGGGGGATGTCGAGGCGGTGCGCGAACGTGGCGTCGACCGCTGGATTTCCGACCAGCTGGCGCCGCCGATCGGTACGTCAGCGGCGGCCACGCTCGCTGGATACCACACCCTTGGCATGTCGTTGCCGGCGTTGCTGGACGAGTATCCGCCGAATCCGGTGCTTCGGCGACTCGTCCGGCAGGCAGCCGGAGGCGCACCGCGTGACTCGACGCGTGTCACACGGGAGGACACGCTGGAGTACATGCGGGCTCGGCGCCGTGCCGGGGCGATTGGCCTCGAGCTGGCGTCCGCGCGCGTGGCGCGAGCGGTGGTGAGTGAGCGACAGCTGGAGGAGGTCCTGACGGATTTCTGGCTGAACCACTTCAATGTGTTTGCGGGAAAGAGCGCCACGATGCGCCACTATCTGGTGTCGTACGAACGCGAGGCGATCCGTCCTCACGTGATGGGGCAGTTCCGCACGCTCCTTGGTGCGGTGGCGCATAGCCCGGCGATGCTGGTCTATCTGGACAACTGGCAGAGTGCCGCCGACAGCACCCGCCCAACACTCGTTCCGCAACGCGTCGCACGAGCGGCGCAGCGACGGTTCGCGCAGCGCGCGCCGCAGTTGGCCGGCATGTCACCCGAGCAGCGCGATAGCCTGGTGACCAGGCTGCAGCAGCGACGCCGGGGGCTGAACGAGAACTACGCCCGCGAGCTGATGGAACTCCATACGCTGGGGGTTGATGCCAACTATACGCAGCAGGATGTCACCGAAGCCGCCCGCGTACTGACCGGGTGGAGCATCGAGAAGCCGAATGAGACCGCGGCGTTCCGATTCGCACCCGCACTGCACGATGCCGGGTCGAAGCTGGTGCTCGGCACCATCTTTCCCGCGGGCCAGGGAGTGGCCGAGGGAGAACGCTTGCTGGATCTGCTGACTCGGCATCCAGCGACGGCGACGTTCATTGCAACCAGGCTCGCACAGCGCTTCGTGAGCGACACCCCGCCTGCCGCGCTGGTCGCCCGCGCCGCAGAGACGTTTCGGCGTACCGACGGGAACCTGCGCGAAGTCGTCCGCACGATCGTGACGAGCGAGGAGTTCTTTTCGCAGGCCGCGTGGCGGGCCAAGGTCAAGTCACCGTTCGAAGTGGTGGTGAGTGCGCTCCGTGCCATGGATGCCGGCCCGGATACGACGGCGCGGTCAGCGGCGATCGTCGCGCGGCTTGGGCAGCCGATCTACCAGCATCAGGCACCGAACGGATGGCCTGAGACGGGTGACGGCTGGATCAACGCCGGTGCCATTCTCAATCGCATCAACTTCGGCATGGCGCTCGCGAGCGGCAGCGTGCCAGGCGTTCGGGTCCGAAACTGGCCCCTCTTCGCTGCCCTCGACACCATGCCGCGCGAACAACAGGTGGATGGTGTGGTGCGCGCGTTGCTTGGCGGTGCCGTGAGCGCCGACATGCGCGGCGTGCTGCTCAGCGGCGACCATCCCATGCTGGAACGTGCCCTGGCACAGACCGACTCGTCCGCCGACTCGGTCGACGTGCCGGCGGCAACATCCAGCAGCGCGATGCGCGCTGGCGACCTCCGCGCGGTGACACCGAATGCACAGGGTGCCGGTACGATGATCACGACCGATCGTGGCACACGGCTCGCCCGCGGCATGGGGCCAGGGATGCGGTTCGCAGGTGCCGGTGCACCGCAAGGGCTGGCACAGATCATCGGCCTCGCAATTGGATCACCCGAGTTTCAGCGTCGCTGACACCCGACTCTCTTTTCGCTGGAGCAGGAATGGATCGACGGGTCTTCATGCGCTCGGGCGCAATGGCACTGGTGACGATGGGGCTGAGTCCGTCGTTCCTGCGGCGTACGACGTTTGGCATGGCGCTGCCGAAAGCGGCAAAGGGCAAGGTGTTGATCTGCATCTTTCAGCGCGGCGCAGCGGATGCGCTGAATGTCGTCGTACCTCATGCGGACCCGTCCTATTACCGCTTGCGACCCAACATCGCGATTCCACGGCCGTCGCTGGTGGCTGGCGCCGCCGGGGCGCTCGAGCTGGACGGGCGGTTCGGCTTGCATCCCGCGCTGCGCTCACTCAAGCCCTTGTATGATCGCGGCCTGCTGTCGCCGATTGTCGCAGTGGGAAGCCCGAGCAATACGCGCTCTCATTTCGATGCGCAGGACTATATGGAAAGCGGGACTCCCGACCGGAAGGGCACGTCTGACGGGTGGCTGAACCGATACCTGGCGGTCTCGGGAACATGCGAAGCGGACAGACCCTGCGCGCCGACACCGTTCAAGGCAGTGGCGCTGACGGCGCAGATGCCGCGGATCCTCGAAGGGCCAAGTCCAGTCGTCGCGATGAACTCCCTCGATGAATTCACAGTGCGCGCCACCGGCTCGCAGTCCGACCGGCTGGAAGCGCTCTATCGCACTGGCCGCGCCGACGTGATTCATGCGACCGGCAGCGACACGTTTGACGCCGTGAAGATGCTGCGCGCCGCCAACCCGCAGCAATACGCGACCGCGAACGGTGCGCAGTACCCGGTCACCGATTTCGGTCGACGGCTGCGGCAGATCGCGCAGCTCATCAAGTCCGACGTGGGACTCGAAGTCGCGTTTGCCGACATCGGTGGCTGGGACACGCACGTGAATCAGGGTGGTGCCACGGGCCAGCTTGCGAACCGATTGCGCGAGTTTGGCGACGGCGTGGCGGCCTTGGTGGCGGACCTCGGTGATCGGATGGGCGACGTGGTGATTCTGACCATGACCGAGTTCGGCCGGACCGCCCGCGAAAACGGCAACGGCGGAACCGACCACGGCCATGCGGGCTCGATGTTCGTGATTGGCGGTGACGTGAAGGGGGGCGACGTGTACGGCCGGTGGCCAGGATTGGCGCCGGAGCAGCTCAACGAAGGGCGTGACGTCGCACTCACGACGGACTTCCGGACGGTGTTTGGTGAGATCGTCAGTACGCACCTGGGCGGGCAGGAGCTGGGGCGCGTCTTTCCCGGGTACACCGGATCGCCGACTGCCTGGCTGCGCGTGTTGCGCACCACGCGGGCGTCAGCCGCCGGCGCCGGCGGCTGACGCTGCCAGCACTTGGCGTGACGGGTAGGTTGACGATGAGCCGACGCGCCGATGCGTCGGTTCATCGCTCATTATCTGTCATTCTCTCGTGCCTGCTTCGCGCGTCGCCCAGATCCTTGCCGCCGGAATCATCCTGGCCGGCTGTTCGTCTTCCGCCGCTACGTCCGACAAGGCGACCCCTGTAACACCCGATGCGACGCCGACCGTAGCCGCGGCCGACAGTACCGTGGGCCCGGTGACGTCGGCCACTGCCGGCTCGACTGGGAAGGTCCCAGTGCTGATGGTGCATCTGGTCGCTGACACCGACGCGGTCTGGACGATCACCAGGGCGCGCTTTCGTCAGACCCTCGAGACCTTGTACGCACACGATTACCGGCCGATCACCGTTGCGCAGCTGATCGACAAGCGAATCGATGTGCCGGCGGGCAAACGCCCTGTGGTATTCACCTTCGACGACGCGTCGGCCTCGCAGTTCCGCTACATCGAGAAGAACGGTCAGCTCGAGGTCGATCCTGAGAGCGCTGTCGGGATCTGGCTGGCGTTTTCGCGGAAGCATCCGGATTGGAAGCCACGGGCCACGTTCTGCATGCTGAGCGGCGCCGAAGCGGGACGCAGCTTCTTCGGAAACAAGAACATCGAGGGGCAGAAGACCGAGTGGCGCTTCCGGAAGTTGCAGTTCCTTCGGGATCAGGGGTTCGAGCTGTGCAACCACACGCTCTGGCACGCGAATCTGGCGAAGTACCCGGAGCCGTTCGTGCAGGAGCAGATCGCCCGCGGTCAGCTGGCGATTGACTCCGCGGTCCCGGGGTACAAGGTGCGCACGTTTGCATTGCCACTCGGCGTGTGGCCGAAGAATCGCGCGCTGGCACAACGAGGCGAGTGGCGGGACCCGAAAAGCGGCACCGTCACGCGGTACAATTACGATGCGATCCTCGAAGTCGCCGGCGGGCCGAGTGTGAGTCCGTTCGATCCGACGTTCAACGCCCGCGCCATCAAGCGGTTCAACGTGTACTTCAACGCGGTCGATTCACTGGTCGCTCGACTCGAGCGCGCGAACTCGGGCTATGTGGTGCCAGGCCCGCGCTGAGCCGCCGCCATTCGCGCGCTATGTGTCGCCGCCCGCCGGGCTTCGATCCACCAGACAGCGCTCATCGCGGCCAGTGAGCCGAGCATGCCAACGACGGCGCTGCCGATCCCGGCCTCGGTTCCAAAGGCCGAACCCACCGCGACGTAGGCCAGCGTCCCGGCGATGACGGTGATTCCTCCGCGAACCCGTGGATACCAATAGGCGCGGGTTTCTTCGGGGCTGGGCGGAGTGGAGCCGGACGGAGTCACAAAGGAATCTGAGGCAGGAAACGGTGGACGGCGGACTCTGCAAGCTGCGGCGCGGGGGACCTGTGCGCCACTCTGGTGGCTGCACTGGCGCCCGGATCGGGCGTCAGAACTTCCATCCGCGCAATGATCGCAGCGCAGTGTCCAACGCGTCGCGTTGCTCGGGCTGCGTGGCACGCTCGAGCAGCTGTTCATAGGTGTAGACAGCGAGGTCGAGCGCGTCATAGTCCTTTTCGGCACCGGCGAGCGCCGCGGCGTTGTCGGCGAGATTGGCCATCGCCAGCTCATCCTCCGGGAATCGGTCGACGATCTGTTTCCACCGGGTGGTGCGATCGCGGGGATCACTTTCGCTGAGGGCCCACATGTGCCACCCGCCGCGATTGCTCGGGTCCGCGGCGATGGCGCGCTCCGCGAGTTCACCCACGACGACGGGGCCGCGTCCGCTGAGCCAGTAGGCATTGGCCAGAATGACGAGGGCCCGCGCGTTGGCAGGCTGCGCCGCAACCACCTTTTCGTACAGGGGACCAGCGACTTCGGGGATGGTGCGGTACGGTTCGGCGGCCTCGATGAGAGCGTCCGGCATGGCTGACGCCGCGATCCGGTCAAGGGCTGCGAAGAGGGCGCCGGTATCGGCGGTGGCCTGATATTCAGTGACGGCGTGGGCGACGGCCGTCCGGGGATCACTCTGGGTGGTCATCGGCAGAAAGGTAGGGCGGACGCCAAGGCAGCTGGGCGGGCATCCGGGACCGGGCGCGCGTCGTTTCGCGCCGAGTGCGGTGGGATGGCTTGCGCTCGCGCCACCCTGTGACGATACTCCGATCCAAGCGTTTGAGAGCTGGAAGCCCTGCGAGTCCACGCGGGTCCCTCCCCCGAACGTGCGCATCCGAGGACGGCGTGGCCGATTGCCCGCCCTCCTGAGTGCCTCCGCCAATCGCAGTGTGTCGGTTCCGTCGCGGTTGGTTCCGTCTGTCCACGATCGTCCGTTCGACGTGTCGTCGCCGCGTTTGAGTGCCGTACCGCAGTAGCCCGGGTCGCAGCCCGACCAGATTTTTTCATCGCGACAGTCTCTTGCCCCCGCATCGTTCCAGATCGCGCGGTGCGTGATGGTCTCGAATGTTCCGAAGGGGTGCCACGCACTGCGTGCACCTTTGCGCGCCGGTGATTTCGCACCGTGCCGTGCCCAGTAAACCACGTAGCACATGGATGACATGACCGAACCCCGCCGCCCCTCTTCGGGGCGCGGTCCGCGTGCCCCGCGTAAGTCTGCGCAGGGTGACGAGCCGAACCCGTACAAGGACAGCAGTGACGCGCCGGCAGCGGTTGTGACCGCGCGAAAGCCCACCGCCAAGACCGCGGTCTCAAAGTCGACCGCGGTGAAGGGCACCGCAGCAAAGACGGCCGCAGACAAGAGTGCCGCAGCCACGGTACCGGTGGCCAAGTCGGCGACCGTGAAGACGGCGACCGTGAAGACGGCGGGCCCGAAGACGGCGGCAGCGAAAGCCGCGGCGACGAAAGCGGTCGTCGAGAACACAGCGCCCCCGGCGGACATCGCGCCTGAGAAAAAGCCGCGCGGACGGTCGCGCAAGGAAGCCGAGCCCGGGGACGCGCCTGTCGCCGCACCAAGCAGCGCCGCGCCGAGCCCCGTGAGGGTGAGCGCTCCACCATCGACTCCCCCGCCAGCACCACGCATCGACGCGACGCCGAACGAACCTGCGCGTGATGGCGGCAGCCATCGAAACGGGCCGCATCAGGAGCGTGATCGCGGTCAGGAGCGTGATCGCGGTCAGGAGCGGCCCGCAGAGCGTACCGGGCAAGACCGGAATGCCGGTGATCGGAATGCCGGTGACCGGAATGCCGGTGACCGGAGCAACGCTGAGCGGAATGGGACGGACCGTGAAGGGCGACGCGGACGGTTCCAGCGCCGTCGTGGACGCGGACGCAACAAGTCTCGTGATGGTGCGGTCGAGGGTGGTGAGGCACCAGTCCAGAGCAGCGGGCCGAGACAGGATCGCGGGCCACGTCCGGAGCGCACCGATCGACCACCGCGTCACGAGCGCCAGGATCGTGGAGCACGGCCTGAGCGCGTCGATCGCGGCAACGACCGGAACAACGACCGGAACAACGACCGGAACAACGACCGTCAGGAACGCGCAGAGGTCCAGGGAACCAACAACGTTACGGCCGAAGCCACGATCACCGGGTGGTATGACCCGGCGCGCGGTGATGGCGGCTTCATTCGTCGCGCCTCGGCCAGCTATCTGCCGCAGCCGGGCGACCCGTTCATTCCCGGCTGGATGGCGCGGCAGTTCCAGCTGCGCCGCTCGGACCTGATCGCGGGGGCGTGGGGTCACGATCAACGTCGCCGTCCCACCGTCTGCGAGATCACGACGATCAACGAACTGGCGCCCGATCCAAATGTGCGCCGCAAGGATTTCAAGAGCCTGACCGCGTCGTATCCCGACAAGCGACTGACGCTCGAGACGGGACGTCCGGCGAAGGCTGGTCACGAGATCACGCGTCGGGCGATCGATCTGATTGCCCCGATCGGCTATGGCCAGCGCGCACTGATCGTGGCGCCGGCACGCGCCGGCAAGACGACACTGCTCCAGGCGATCACGGAAGGGGTGCACCTCAACCACCCGGATGCCATCCTGATGCTGTTGCTGGTGGATGAACGCCCGGAAGAGGTAAGCGAGGCGATCTCCTGGGACGTTGGTGAGGTGGTGGCGTCGAGCTTCGATCAGCCGGCGCAGCGCCACGTGGACGTGACGGAGATCGTCACCGAGCGCGCGCATCGTCTGGTGGAAATGGGCAAGGATGTGGTGATCGTGCTCGACTCGATCACCCGCATGGGTCGCGCGTTCAACACCGCCAATCGCGGCACAGGGCGTACGATGTCAGGTGGCCTGGACGCGAACGCAATGGCGAAGCCGAAGGCGTTCTTCGGGTCGGCACGTAACGTGTCGCCCGAAGATGGCGGCGGCAGCCTGACGATCATCGCCACGGCGCTGGTCGAGACAGGCTCGCGCATGGACGACGTGATCTTCGAGGAGTTCAAGGGCACCGGCAACTGCGAGATCAAGCTCGATCGCGGGCTGGCCGAGCGCCGGATTTTTCCGGCGATCGACATTCCGGCCAGCGGCACGCGTCGCGAAGAGAAGTTGTACAAGCCGGAGCAGGTGCAATCGATCTACATGCTGCGCCGCGGATTGCAGCAGATGCCACCGACAGGCGCGATGGAGTGGTTGATCAAGCGCATCTCGGCGACAGCCAACAACGACGCGTTACTGGCTGGGCTTTGAACCTGTCGGTTGGATTCTGTCGCCACGCCCGTCGCACGGTATGTGCGGCGGGCGTTGTGCTGCTCGGGTGCGTTCCTGGTTTGTCAGCCGTGGCGCAGTCGCTGCAGCGCGTGGTGGGGCAGCCGGTGATCGTGCAGCTGAAGATCGACGGCAATGTCAACCTCGAAACCGATGAGCTGAAGGCGGCCATGGTGACGACGGTGTCGCACTGTCGCTCGATCTTCCTCACGTTGGTGTGCACGGTCTCGAAGGCGGGGTGGGCCTATCGGAAGATTCGTCTCGACCAGGCGGAGCTCGAGCGCGACATGCTGCGATTGCGCGTGTTGTACTGGAAGCGCGGCTGGCGCAACGCGCAGGTGATGCCCGTCATCACCAAGCGTGAAAACGGCGCCGTGGCCATCGCGCTCAAGGTGACCGAGGGGCTGCCGACCACGATCGGCTCGGTCGAGCTCGGCGCGCTTGACAGCCTGCTCGAGAGCCACAATCTGCGAAAGTTCGTGGATGTGAAGGTCGGCGAGCCGCTCGACCTGATCCGGCTCGATTCGATTGCGGTGCGGATTGCAAGCCATCTGGATGAGGAAGGGTACGGGGACGTCCTCCTGAATCCGGTCGCAACGGTGGATACCAGCAGTCCGAAGGCCGTCGTGAAGATGGGCGTCTCCAAGCTCTACCAGACGCGCATCGAGTCGATACGTGTGGAGGGAACGGAGAAGTACGACCCGCGTGTGGTGGCGAACACAATGGGTGTGAAGGCGGGCGATCCGTATTCGCGAATCGGTGTGGCCGAGGCCCAGCGCGCACTCTACGAGGCCGGCTTCTTCAAGCGCGCATTCGTCCGAGTGGATCCGGGGAGCACGGATTCATTGAAAAAGCTGATCGCCCTGGTCGAAGAACTCCCGCCACGATCCTTCCGGATCACCGGTGGTGTGAGCACCGTCGACTTCGTGCAGCTCGACGCGCGGTATCTCGACGCGAACTTCCGGAACACCGCCGGTCGTCTCACGCTGCAAGCCACGCTGGGCAACCTGCTCGGGCCGCAGTTGAACGGACAATTCCCGTTCCAGAACGTGCTGCCGAACAATCTCAGCCTGAACGATCCGGTCTACCTGCAGCCGACGTTCCAGCTGAACGCCGACATCCGTCGCCGGTGGCTGAGAGACAGCCGCAATCAGACGGGACTGACGCTGTTCGGCTATCGGCGCTCATCGCCGGGCGTGTTCATCGATCAGGGCGTTGGCGCCGGAGCAAGCTTCACGCGGAACGTGACGCGCACCGTACCGGTCAGCGCGCAGTATCGCGTGGAATTCACGGACGTCTCGGCAGCGGACACCTACTATTGCGTGAACTTCGGTGTCTGCGATGAATCGTCACTCGGCGTGTTACGCAACACGCAGCGCCTGGCACCACTGTCGCTCAGCGCCTCCAGCGATCGACGCGATGATCCGATCGGGCCCACGCGCGGCTATACCTGGCGTGCCGAGATGGAACTGGCGGATACATGGACCGGGTCGCAGTTCCGGTACAGCCGGATCGAGATGGATGGGTCGAAGTACTTCCACATCAATGAGAAGCTGACCGTGGCGGTGCGCGCGCATGCCGGCTACGTGCGCGGACAGCGCGCCAATGGCGACAGCGTGCCGATCATCCTGCCACGCAAGCGGTTCTACGCTGGCGGCGCGCGTTCGGTGCGCGGGTACGGCGAGAATCAGCTTGGTCCGCGCGTGCTGGTGATCCCGCGATCGGTGTTTCAGCCGACGCCGGCCGGGTTCGACAGCCTGCTGGCCGATGCGACGCTCTCGAATGGTCGCTTGCCGTGTGATCCACGACGGTACGACTTGCCGAGTTGCCCGACCACCAATATCGGTGACAGCATCGGCGGCCGACCCACCTCCGACTTCCAGGATCGCGATTTCGTTCCCAAGCCGCTCGGCGGTTCGTCGCTCTTCGAAGCGTCGATCGAAGCGCGCTACCGCTTCTGGGGGCCGATCACCTTCGCCGCGTTTCTCGATGCGGGCTCGGTTGGCGCACGATTCGGCGGCCGCGCGACCATCTTCACACCGGGCATCGGCTTCCGCTACCTCAGCCCGGTGGGGCCGATCCGCGTCGACGTCGGATACAACCCGAAGGCGACCGAGAATCTGGTCGTGATCACGGAACTGGTTCCGAGTGATTCCACCTGGCTCGCACCGATCACCAATCAGCGATCGGGACTCTACCGGATCAATGGGTCGCGGAGCTTCAACCCGGCGACCGGGACGGGGCTGGGTGGGGTATTCAACCGGCTGACATTGCACCTCTCGATCGGCGAGGCATTTTGACGCGGGGTCGGAAGATCGCACTCGCGGTTGCCGCGTGCCTGGGCAGCGCCGTCCTGCTGGCGGTGGCGGCGGTCGCCTATCTGCCGAAGACCGCGTGGGGGCGCGAAAAACTGCGTTCGGCGGTGGAAGGTGCGCTGAGCAACCAGTTCGCCGGTCGCGTTTCGGTTGGACGGATCGAGTTGCCGAGTTGGACCACGGCGACCGTGCACGACGTGGTGATCACCGATTCGGCGGGCGCGCCATTCATCACGGCGCCAACGGTGCGCGGGTCCTGGTCCCTGCGAGACCTGTGGAACAAGCGCGTGATCATCGACAACGTGCGCGCGGAGCGCGCGGTGATCGTGCTCGACCGACAGCCAGGCAGGCGGTGGAACTGGGATGCGATCATTTTTCCGGACACCACCAACCGTCCCCACGGCCCGAAAGCGCAGTTCGGCGACTGGGTCGTGCTGCGCAACGTGCAACTGGTCGATGTCTCGCTGACGGCACGCAGCCCGTACGCAGTGGAATCGTGGCGCAGCGCGAAGGCGCGTGATTCCCTGCTGGCACTGGCGGTGGACGACAAACTCCGCGCGGTGGTGCGGAAAGTGCCGGGCGGTTATCAGCGGATCACAGTGCTGGAGCATGTGACGCTCAAGGCACCGTACGCGCGTATCAAGTATCCGGGGACGCACTCGCAGCTGTTCCAGATTGCGAGCGGCTCAGGCATCATCACGGCGTTCCAGCCACCCTCGCTGGACCTGCGCGGTGTCTCGGGCACGATCGAGGTGAACTCCGATTCCGTCTGGTTCCGGAATGTGCAGGCGCAGCTGCCGGCGTCACGCGCGACGTTGTCCGGGCAGTACAACATCAACAGCGGCGACGCCGACATCATTGCGACGGCACCGCAGGTGGTGACGGATGACTGGATCTGGATGGTGCCGCTGCTGCCGAAGGGTGGCACCGGGTCGATCCGCGACGTCCGCTATTCCCTGAAGGGATTCTCCAGCGACGTGAAACTGCACGACCTCGCACTGGCCATCGAGCAGGCCCGGTTGAAGGGCCGGCTGGACTTCGGATTCGACAAGGACGACACCCGGTTCGATGATGTGAACCTGCGCCTCGACGCGCTCGATACGCGCCTGGTGAAGCGACTGCTGCCCGACGTGGCGGTACCGCGTGACGGTGTCCTGAGCGGCACGCTGCTGGCGCGCGGCCCGATCACTGGCGCGACGATCGATGGCGACTTCCGCTTCGCCGATCGCAGCGCGGGCCCGCTGGCGGTGCGCATGCGCGGGATTGCCGGGAACGTGGCCGATGCGGTGCTGACGAAGAACCTGCGCATGGACATCACGCCGGTTCCGGTGACGCTGGCCAGTGACGCGCTGGCGCCGCTCGGCGGGCGGATCGGCGGACGGGTCACGGTGAGCGGCCGAACGGATGGCTGGCTCGAGACACGACTGGCGCTGGTCCATCGCGTGGACGGCCTGGATTCGCGCATCAACGGTGCGGCACGCGTGAACATCGCGGGTGTCGAGCCACGCGTCGATGCCCATCTGCTGTTCGACCCACTGTCGCTGAAGGCGATGGGCCGCTTCGCGCCGGCGCTCGATCTGCGGGGTGACGCGCAGGGCACCGTGACGCTGAATGGACTGCTCTCCGACATGGCGATCAACGCTGCGTTGCGGGTTGACCGGGCCGGCGGGCTGACAGCCGTGGGCCGATTCGGTGTGCCGACGACCGGGCCGACGTTCGCGAACGTCGTCGTGACGGCGGATTCGCTGGATCTCCAGCGGCTGGTGCCAAAGGCGATTGCGACGAAACTGGTGGGCACGGCAGCGATTGACGGTCGCGGTTCCTCCATTGCCAACTTGGAGGGACAGATTCTCGTCGACCTGCGCGCCTCCGAGATCGATCGCGTCCGCGTCGACACGCTGACGATGACGGCCAAGGCGCACGACGGGCTGCTGGCCCTCGATACGCTCTTCCTCTCGCTGGGGGGCACCAACGGCACCGGCTCCGGCACATTCGGACTGCGCGAAGGTCGCACGGGCGAATTGAACGTCGTGATCGTGATCGACTCGCTGCAACGGTTGCGGCCCTACCTGGCCGGCGACTCGTCGCTGATCGCGCCGACGCAGGCGGCGATTGCACGCTCGATTCGTCGGCAACGGCTGGACTCGCTCGACCTGGCCCGTCGCACGGAAGTCGAGCGTGCTGCGCGGGGGCTGGCGCCGATTGCACTGAAGATCGTGCCACCCACCGCCATTCGAGGCGACTCGCTCTCGGGTTCCGCGGATCTCCGGCTCACGCTGCGCGGCTGGCTGAACGACATCAGCGGCGATGGCACACTCGCCGCTCGTGACCTGTTCATCAACGGCAACAATGCGCGCAACGTGAGTCTTCGACCGGTGTGGAATCACATCGGGACCGACAGTTCCGATGCGCAACTGAAGGGTGACCTTCGCGCCATGAGCCTGTCAGGGTTCCGCGTCGATTCCATCGCGCTCGACGCCGCGTACGCCTGGCAGGATGGCACGCTGGCGGAGGGCACGGGGCAGCTCGCGATTGCCGCGCACCTGATCGACTCGACCGGGATCACACTGAAGGGTGCTCTCGTGCTCGACTCCACGACCTATACCGCACGCGTCGACAGCACGTCACTGACGCTGTCCTCGTCGCAGTGGGCGACGCAGCATCCCTGGCGCGCCTCCTGGTCGAAGGGGCGCTTCACGCTCGACTCGCTCGCGCTGCAGACGCAGGGCGACGCCCGTCTGCAGGTGGATGCGGCGATCGACACCGCCGGTGCGACCAACGTGACACTGGCGATCCGCAACACGCAGCTGCTCGACCTCGCCGACCTCGGCCAGACGATCTCGCCGGTGGACGGCCGCGTGTCGGCCGACTTGTACGTGGACGGTACGGCAGCGAATCCGAAGATTTCGTTTCTTGGTGCAGTCCGTGATGTGGTGTTCGACAGCCTGCCGCTGCCTGAATTCCGTGCGCGCATGACCTATGCCGACAAGAAGGCAGTCGCCTACGCCGAACTCCGCCGTCCCGATCAGCAGCCGAACGCGCGCGCCAATGCAACGATTCCGATCGACCTGGCGCTCAGCGGCAACCCGAAGCGGCTGCTCGATCTGCCGTTCATCGGCGACATCCAGCTCGATTCCCTGCCACTCGACATCATCCCTGCGCTCAGTGCCGGCGTGACGGACGTCAAGGGGCAGACGGTGGGCCGCGTGCAGGTGCGCGGCACGCTCCCGGACAACCTCACCTTCGACGGCAACCTGCAGCTGCGCGACGGTGAGGCCTTCATTGTCGCGGCCGAGCTGCCGATCAAGGGCATCACCGGAGACTTGCATTTCAGGGGTGATTCGATGGTCGTGGATTCGCTGCTGGCACGCAGCGGCGACGGCACGATCCGGATGGCCGGCGGCGTGGGGCTGAAGCGCGTCACGAACCCGGTCTTTGATCTCAAGATGGTGGCGCGCAATGCCCGCGTACTGGACGGGCGGCAGGGCCGCATCAGCGCCCTTGCCGACCTGACGCTGACCGGTGCGTACGACGCGGCACTGCTGGACGGCAGCGTGCGGGTGCGCGAAGGCGTCTACCGTCTGCGGGAGGAACGCCGCGTCACGACGGTGCTGAACGCCAGCGATCCGGCGATTCTCGGCGCAGTGGACAGCACCGAAGCCCTCGAGCGCGGACTGGTCGTGCCACCGTCGGCGTTCGTGCGCGGGCTGCGCACGCAGGTCGTGGCGCGCATCGACCGCAACGTGTGGGTGCGCAGCAAGGAAGCCAACGTCGAGATTTTCACGGATGGTGAACTGCAGGTGGCGGTGAACCCCGTCACCGGTGGCGTGACGCTGGACGGCATCGTCGCGACCGAGCGCGGTCAGTACGAGTTCCTGCAGAAGCGATTCAACATCGTGCGCGGGTCAGCGACGTTTCTCGGCACCTCGGATCTCAATCCGCTGCTGCAGGCCGTCGCGGAAGTCCAGATCCGTCCGGCGTCGCAGCAGGCGTTTGCGATCCGTCTGAACATCGGCGGCACGCTGCTGCGCCCGCGGCTCTCGCTCGAGAGCGATGCGCAACCGCCGATCGCGCAGACGGACCTGATCAGCTATCTCGCCTTCGGCAGCAGCAGCGGCACGCTGCTCTCGCAGACCGGGAGTTCGAGCAGCGGGGGGTTGGTCGGTTCCACCGCCGCACTCGCCAATCGTCAGCTGTCATCGCTCACACTCGGTGCACTCCTCAACAGCGTCGAGGGCAACGTGGCGCGTGCGCTCGGTGCCGACGTGCTGAACATCACCGCCACCGGTGTCGCCCCGGAAGTACAGAACCTGCTGAGTGGCTTCAGCAGCTTCCTGCTCGCGACGGAAATCGAATACGGCCGCTACTTCGGCACCAAGACCTACGCCGTGGTCACGCTGAACCCAGCCCGATTCGCCGGCGGAACCAGCGGAATCTCGCCGGTGGGTTTGCGGCTGGAGTATCGCATGCCGAAGAACTACCGTCTGGAAACCACGTTCGGTCCGCGTTTCCTGCTGCAGAGCCAGTCGCTGCAGGTGCAGAACCCGAACGCGCTGCAGAACTTCGGCCTCTTCCTCTCGCGTGAGTGGAAGTGGTAGCAGCGCCGTCGGCGCTCAACTTTCCGAGAGCCTGACGCGGCCACTGGTCCGCCACCTGCCCGTGGAATCGAGTCGCATCAATCGCAATTCCGACGCGCCACAGACCGGGCCACACGCGATCCGGACCTGGACGAGTGCCAGCGCACCGTTCGCCGAAATGCTCGCCGGCGACAACACGACGTAGCCGCCCGAGGCTGGATAGGCACGATACCAGTGCTGCCAGAATAGATCGTTGCGAACACCGCGGGCGGCCGTCCCACTGGCGATCTCACGGCGCGCCGTGGCGCGCAACGAATCCAGGCGGGCGGCCGAAACCAGGCTCCAGCGTGCATCAGGAAGTATGCCGGAGGCGACTGGAAGTGTCGGCAGGCGCTGGACGGTCAGAAAGGCACGCAGCTCCCGTTCCGAAATCGAGAGCGCTTCGCGCATCATATCGTACTGATCTGCTTCGATTTCAGTCGTCGGCAGCAGTGTATCGAGCATGACCCACCGCGTGGTCGTGTCACGAGCCACGTCGCGCAACACGGCCGCATAGACGCGTGCGTGGTCTGACGGCACCAACGCCGACGTTGATGGCCCAGTGTGGCATCCGACCACCATTGTGATTCCTGCCACGAGCAGCGCCGTCGCCGCTCTCCGAACGGGTTTCACGTCGCGGCCAGCTCGTCCCAGAGTGCCGCCATCGCGCGCATCCCGAGTTCGAAATTCTCGACGCTGATCCATTCGTCGGGCGCATGCGCGTTCTCGCCCGGCAAGCCAAAGCCGACCAGCAGCACCGGCACATCCAAGAGGCGCTGGAAATCACCAACCACCGGGATGGACCCGCCCTCGCCCGTGATCACCGGCTCCTTGCCAAACGCCGCCATGAGCGCGCGGCGGGCCGCATCGAAAATCGGACCGTTCAATTCCGCACGCCACGGCTTGCCGCCGTGCAGGTGTCTGACGTCGACGGTCACGCCGGCCGACGCGACCGAGTGGACATGGTCGTGCATCAACTGCTCGATCACGGCCGGATCCTGATCCGGGACGAGGCGGCAACTGACCTTCGCCATCGCGTGCGCCGGCAGGACCGTCTTCGCACCTTCGCCGGTGTAGCCGCTGAGCAAACCGTTCACTTCGCAGGTCGGCCGCGTCCACAGCCGCTCGAGGACGGTGTAGCCGTACTCGCCTCCCAGTGCAGGTGCGCCCACTTCGGCACGAAAGTGCTCCTCGTCGAAGGGGAGTCCGCGCATCTGCGCAATGACGGCGTCCGGAAACGGCTTCACCGCATCGTAGAAGCCAGGAATCGCAATCCGGCCGTCCACGTGATGCAGCGTCGACAGGATCCGGGCCAGTTCCATCGCGGGATTGATCACCGCGCCGCCGTACATGCCGCTGTGCAGATCCGACGTCGGTCCCTGCACGCGGATCTCGAAGTAGGCCAGACCGCGGAGGGAGCTCAGGATCGACGGCTGCCCCGGTGAGAACATCGTCGAATCCGAGATCACCACCGCATCGCACTGCAGCCGCGCCGCGTGTTCGGCGATGAACGGTGACAGGTTCTCGCTGCCCACTTCTTCCTCGCCCTCGGCCAGCACGATCACGTTCACCGGCAGTGTCCCTCGCGTCGCGAGATGCGCCTCGAGCGCCTTCAGGTGCAGGAACAGCTGCCCCTTGTCATCGACGCTGCCGCGCGCGTAGAGCTTGCCGTCGCGCACCGTGGGCTCGAAGGCAGGCGACGTCCAGAGCTCGAGGGGTTCGGGCGGCTGTACGTCGTAGTGCCCGTAGATCAGGACGGTCGGTTTGCCGGGGGCGTTGCGCCACTCCGCCAGCACGATCGGATGGCCCGGCGTGTCGATGACTTGCGACGTGGTGAGGCCGATGGCCAGACACTGCGCCGAGACCCACTCGGCGGCACGACGCACATCGGGGGCGTGTTCCGTGCTCGCACTGACACTCGGAATACGGAGGAAGTCGTGCAGTTCGTCGTGGATGCGCGTCTGCGCGCCGGCGAGGAACTGTTCGAGGTCGGACGCGACAGCGGAGGACATAGGGCGGGTCATCGATGGAATTGCGCGCGGAATGAGCAGCAGCGACGCACACACGAATATGCCCGGAAGCCGTCAGTGCCGCAGGCCCTCTCCGATGGCGATCGGGACAATCCGCATCCGCAAGCGGCGACGCTGGCGGGCCTGCCGGGCGCGCGCCAGGGACAGTGTCGCCGCCCGACGGATACCGAGCCGCACCAGCAGGAGACTCCACACCCACATGATCCAGCTCAGTCGCTCCGGGGGCGTCAGCGCGCGCGCCGCAGCCACAAACATGACTGGCACGGTCAGCGCGACTTCGGGCGCGGAGAACAACAAGGGCGTACGACGCTCCACGACCCGTGTGGCACTGCGGCCGCGGGCCATCTCCCGCTCGAGCGCCTCGGCGAGCGACGATGGCGTCATGGCGCGCCAGCCCCGGACGCGCACGAGGGTCCAGCCACTCGACGTATTGCCCCACCCGTGGTTGTCCGAACCGGCGACCAGCGCAAGGTTGAGCGAATCCGCCAGTCGCAGCAGTTCGGCGTGACGGGTGAGGCCCATGGTCAGCCCCTTCGGTGCTCCGTCATTCAGTTCGAGCGCATTGGTGAGCGACAGCGAATCCTGCCCTGGCCCCGCAAACATCGGTATCCGGAACGGGATCGTCTGCACGATGATCGGTATGCGACTGCCGGCAACGCGCGTGCCGCGCGTGAGGTGATCCCCCTGCACGATGTAGATCGACTCCGCCGGCGTCATCGACAGTACGTTGACGTGCTGCCCACCGCTGTACAACTCGAGGCCTGAGAGCAGCACCACGCCGTCGCCAGCACGGGCCGGATTCATTGCCATGGCGTCGATGGCGCCGCCAAATCGTTTGTGGTCGGTGATGTATGCGACGTGAAAACCACTTCTCGCATGCCAGTCACGCACCCGTGCCGGTGTCCAGTCCGGGCGGGCATCACGGGATGAGTTGGTGTGGGCGTGAACATCCACCACAACCAGATCGGGATCATCCACACTCAACCGAGCCATCGGTCGCGGCACCAGCACATTGACCACGAGCACGAGCACCAACGCCAACAGCAGGATCACGATGTGGCCGACTTCCTGGCGCCAGACAGGGTAGGTGGTGCTCGTGACGAAGACCCGCACGCGCCAGACGCAGAGTCCGACGAGCAGTGTCGCAAGAAACGCAATGTGCTGCGGGATGGTCAATAACGATTGCATGTCGAGCATTGCACAAAACGGGGCCAGCAACGCAAACTCGCGACTGATCACCAGTCGCATCCCGGTGACATCGGCGTGCGTTGCGGCATCACGCAGCGGGCTTTGCGCGAACAACGCCGTGACCAGCACGAGCGTCGTGATGAGCACGGGGACGAACAGATCGCGGGCGCAGAGCGCGCGCAGCCGATGCCGGAGCGCCATCGCACGCCGCGTCACCGGACAGAGCGTGCGATGGCACCGCGTCTCACCGCCCGCCGAGGGTGGACTCTGTTTCGGTGTTTGTTCGTTCACGCGGTGATGTATGACATGGCGTGGTCGGCGCACGAGGCAGAACGGGATGGCTACGTTGCAGGCGGCAAGCTGAGCCGCCTGCAACACCTTCCGCAAGTACCACTTGCATGCCCAATCGTCTCGAGAACGAAACGTCGCCGTACCTCAGGCAGCATGCCGGGAATCCGGTTGACTGGTACCCCTGGGGTGCAGAAGCATTTGAGGCTGCGCGTGCAACAGACCGGCCGATCCTGCTGAGCGTGGGTTACTCGGCGTGTCACTGGTGTCACGTGATGGCCCACGAGTCGTTCGAGGACGCGACGACCGCCGCGGTGATGAACGAACTCTTCGTGAACGTGAAGGTCGATCGCGAGGAACGGCCGGACATCGACGGCATCTACATGCAGGCGGTACAGGCAATGACCGGTCGAGGTGGCTGGCCAATGACCGTGTTCCTGACGCCTGCTGGCGAGCCCTTCTACGGTGGGACGTACTTCCCACCGACGGATCTGCCGGGCAGCCCGAGCTTCACGCGGCTGATGCAGAGCGTGAGCAATGCATGGCACACCAAGCGGGAAGCCGTTCATGCGACGACGGCCACTCTGCGTGAACTCTACGCCAACACCGCTGCACCACTCACACCATCGGGTGCGTTGACTCCCGCGGTGCTGCATGGCGCAGCTGCCGTCCTGCAGCGCCTGTACGACACCGAGCACCATGGGTTCGGCGGCGCGCCGAAGTTTCCGCATACCATGGCGCTCGATTTTCTTCTGCGACATGGCACGCGGCACGCGGATGAGGCGCTCCTTGGCATCGTGACCGAATCGTGGCTCGCCATGGCGAACGGCGGACTGTGCGATCAGCTCGGCGGCGGCTTCGCGCGGTACGCCACCGACCGTGCCTGGATCGTGCCGCACTTCGAGAAGATGCTCTACGACAACGCACTGCTGGCGCGGCTCGGTGTGCACCTGACGCAATCCACCGGGAGCGCCGAGATCGAGCGCGTCACGCGAGATCTGTTCGCCTGGGTGATGCGCGATATGACTGGCGACGAAGGCGGCATCTATGCCAGCATCGACGCCGACAGCGAGGGCGAAGAGGGCCGGTACTACACGTGGTCATCCGACGAACTGCAACAGCTGCTTGGCGAACGCACCGCGCTGGCAACACTCGCGTATGGTGTTACAGCGAAAGGCAATTTCGATGGACGGACGCTCCTCACACGACCGCTTCCGATTGGTATGGTGGCGCACCGGCTCGGAATGAGCGAATCAGCCGCCGAGGAGCAGCTCACTGTCATCCGCGCCATTCTGCTGGCCGCACGGGGGGAACGTGTGGCGCCGGCCATCGATCACAAGCGCATCGCGTCGTGGAACGGGTTGATGCTGTGCGCACTCGCCGATGGCGCGCGCGTGCTCGCCGATGCCGCGCTGCTCGCCGCCGCTGAACGGCTGGCCGCGTTTCTGACCGACGCGCTGGTGCGCGGTGATCGTGTCGCGCGAACGTGGATGGACGGCATCAGCAAAGCGCCAGGCTTTCTCGAGGATCAGGCAGCGGTGTCGGCCGGGCTCCTTTTGCTCTATCAGGCAACCGGCAGCGTGGCCCATCTGGAAACGGCGCGTCGTATCGCCCGTGCGATGGTTCGCGATTTCTACGATGCCGAGGCGAGGTGTTTCCATGATACCGCACATGATCACGAAGCGCTGATCACGCGCCCTCGTGACATGGTCGACAATGCCACGCCATCCGGCTCAGCGCTCGCGTGCGATCTGTTGCTCCATCTCGCGAGCCTGGATGACGAGCCGTCATACCGGTCGATCGTGGAGCGGCACCTGGAGGCCGTCGCCGGACTGATGGCGGAGCATCCGCTTGGGTTCGGGCACTGGCTTGGCGTTGCCGACCGCCTCGTTCACGGCGCGGTCGAAGTCGCGCTGGTGCCGGGCATCGATGCGCCAGCGGCGCTCAGCGACGTGATGCGGCACATGTACGTGCCGACGCTCGTCCTCGCTCCCGGCCCACCGGGGGCCGGGGCACCAGCGCTGCTCCGCAATCGCCCAGCGGTCGATGGTCGCTCGACCGCGTACGTCTGCCGGAGAGGCGCGTGTCAGCTCCCGACCCACGACACGTCCGTCCTTGCGCAGCAGCTGCGTACGGCGGTTCGGTTCACGGCTGGGTGAGGGCCCTCACAAGGTCTGAACTGCGCCGATAGGTTTCAGGCAGGCACACGCCTGTCACCTCAGTCGCATTCGATCCCATGAGCAACGCCTCCCGTTCGTTCACCCGCAGTCTCTTTGCTGGTGAAATTCACGACGACCTGATCTTCCCGTACCCGGATTCGCTCGAGCATCGCGATCCGGCGGAGGCGGCGGTGGTATCGCGGGTCATTCGCGAATTGAATGCCCTGGTTGGCACGCTGATTCGCCCGGAGGAGTTCGACGAGGCGGAGACGATTCCGGAACCCGTCATCGAGGCCTTTGCCCGACTGGGGCTGCTGGGCATCAGCATTCCGAAAGAGTACGGTGGTCTCGGACTCTCGCAGGCCGGGTACGCCCGGGTGTTTGCGGCGGTCGGGGCGGTGGACCCGTCACTGGCCGTGCTGGTCGGCGTGCACTGCGGACTGGGTGGCAAGGCGATCGCGCTGTTCGGCAACGCGGAACAAAAGGCACGCTATCTGCCGATGCTTGCGCGGGGTGAGACACTGGCGGCCTACGCGCTGACAGAGCCGGAAACCGGATCCGATGCACAGCACATCGTCAGCACGGCCCGCCTGAACGACGCCGGCACGCACTGGATCCTCAATGGCCGGAAGTACTGGATCGGCAATGGGCATCGCGCGGGCGTGCTGGCGACCTTCGCGCAGACGCCCGTCGTGCGCGACGGCGTGACCGTGATGCGACCGACGGCGTTCATCATCCGGCCCGACATGCCTGGCTTCCACGTCGAGCGGACGTTCCGAAAGCTCGGGATCAAGGGTTCCACGCAGGCGGAACTCCGGTTCGAGAATCTGGAAGTCCCCGTCGATCACGTCCTTGGCGAGGTCGGCAAGGGCTTCAAGGTCGCCGTCCACGCGCTGAATGCGGGCCGATTGAGCCTCGCTGCCGGCTGCGCGCTTGGGACGCGTGCGATCATCGGTCAGTTCGTGCAATACGCCGAAGAGCGGGTGCAGTTCGGCAAGCCCTTGGCGGACTTCGAGATCACGCAACGCAAGATGGCCGATCTGGCGGCCGATCAGTTCGCGGCCGACAGCATGATCGGCATGCTGACGGCGCTCATGTCCCGCGAGGATGTGGATGCCTCGCTGGAAGCGGCGTGTGTGAAGGTCTTCGCCTCCGAGCTGGCGTGGCGTGCCGCCGATGAGATGGTGCAGCTGGCGGGCGGTCGCGGCTTCTCGAAGCCGTGGCCATACGAGCGTCAGCTGCGTGACGTGCGCATCAATCGAATCTTCGAAGGAGCGAACGAGATTCTTCGGCTGTTCATTGCACTCAACGGCGTACAGGGGCCAGCCGAAACGCTTCAGGAAATCGGTGACGCCATGAAGGCGCCGATGCAGAACATGGGGCTGTTGAGCGAGTTCGTCGTGGGAAAGGTGAAGAGCGTGTTACGCGTGGGCGATGACGCGACGGTTGACACACCGATGCATGCCCGTTTGCAGCCGCACCGGAAATACTTCGAGAAACACGTCGCCGAACTGCGCAGCGCGACCGACGCCGCGATCGTTGCCCACAAGAAGCAGCTGATCGACCGGCAGATGCTGGTCGAACGCCTGTCGAACATGGCGATCGAGCTGTTTGCGCGCGCCTGTGTCCTGAGTCGCTCACAGCGCATGATTCGCGAGCGTGGCCTCGAGGCGATCGGGCGAGAGCTGAATCTCTGCGATCTGTTCTGCGTGCAGAGCGGTCGCCGCTTCAAGGAGCAGCGCGAGAACCTGCAGAGCCCGCAGGATGCGACGCGCCGCGCCATTGCCGCCGATTTGCGCAGCGCCGGCGCCGCGTTTGTGACCGACTCGGTGCTGGAAGTGCCACTCGAGGTGCGGCGAGAGCCTCAGGTGCCGATGCGGATCGTCGACGACGAGGTGGTCGTGGCTCGCTGACCCTGTGGTGGCGTGGCTGCGGGGACCGCGGTTGCCTGCCGGTGGCGTCGCGCGACGACCAGCAGCACACCACCGAAGAGGCCTGCAGCCAGCAGCAGCGCGGTCGCCGGTTCCGGGACCACGTTCAGCGTGACCTCGATGTTGTCGAGTGCCGCGCCCCAGTATCGCGCGCCCTGCCCTTCGAATCGCAGGGTGGTTGCCGGTCCGCTGGCGACCAGGGTCGCGAAGGTGATCGTCTGCCAGCCCATGCTGGTGCGCGTACGGCCGGCCTGTGTGAACGTGATCAGGCCGAGATCCTGCGTTCCCCACCAGACGCGCATCACCTTGTCCATTGTGTTGTCCGGATTGCCGGCCAGCGAAAACCGAAGCCGGTAGCTGCTGCCCGCCGCGGTGGCAATGGTCTGGGCGATGGTGCCTGGCGAGGCGCCGTTCAGATCGATGCTCTGGAAGCCGTCGGCCGGCGCCCAGTGGGTCCGAATCAGATCGATCGAGCCGCTCGAGATCATCCAGGCCCCGAATGGTGACCCGTTCATGATGGTGGTGAAGGTCGCCGAGCTCGCCAGTGCCGGATTCTCGAAGCTGCCGTCGGCGAGCAGGTTTTGCGCGGCCGCTGGGGCCGTGGCGAGCGCCGAGATGGCAGCGGTGAGGGCGACGATTCGACGCATCGATGATCCGGGGTCAGGGTCCGCGGTGCCGGCACGGTTCAGCGTGCCGAGCGGGCAAAGCTTGCCCACGCACCGTCAGGAACGACGCCTCATGTCGGCCGAAGTCACTGTCCCCTCGTGCCCACGTTCCCGACGGCCGCGTCAGGAACGTGGGCGGCCGGCCGTTACGACTGGAAGTCCAACCCCAGATCCAGCGCCGGCGCCGAGTGCGTCAGCGCACCGACGCTGATCCAGTCCACCCCCGTTTCGGCGATCGCACGCACCCGATCCAGCGTCACCCCACCACTGGCCTCGACGATGGCGGCACCGTTGACCAGTGCCACGCACTCACGCATCGACTCGAGCGACATGTTGTCGAGCATGATCACGTTCGCGCCTGCGGCGAGCGCACGCACCACCTGCTCGCGGCGATCGGCTTCGACTTCGACCCAGAGAGTCGATGGCGCCGTGGCGCGCACTGCGGCGACTGCCGCGACGATGTCACCACCGACCGCCGCCAGATGGTTGTCCTTGAGCATCGCCATCGCGGCCAGATCCATGCGATGATTGCGGCCGCCGCCACACCGCACGGCGTACTTCTCGAGGTGCCGCAGCCCCGGAGTGGTCTTGCGCGTGTCGAGAATCCGTGCCTTGGTGCCCGCGATGGCCTGCACGAAGGTGTGCGTCAGTGTGGCGACACCGGAGAGGTGCATCATGTAGTTCAGCGCCACCCGTTCCGCCTGCAGCAGCGCTCGCGCCGGGCCGGTGATGCGCAGCACGGCGTCACCAGGGTGCACCAGCGATCCGTCGGCGCGCACCGCCTCGACTCGCACATGCGTCGAGAGCTGACTGAACGCCTCGATCGCCAGCGGGCCACCGCACACCACGCCCGGCTTCCGTGCCGCGAGCACCGCGCTCGACATGGCGTCGGCTGGAATCGTGGCCTGCGTCGTCACATCGTCGAACGCACGGTCCTCGATCAGCGCCGCCCGGATCACGGTGCTGAGTGCGGCACCATGGATGGGAAAACCGAACGCGTCGATCACATCGGTGTTCTGGCTCATTCGCCTGGATCAACGCCGGGGCCCGGCGGCGTGGAGGGCACGGTACCACCAATCGCGACCATCCGATCGATCGCCAGTTTTGCGCGCGCTGCGATGGCCGGCGGCACGGTGATCCGGTGCTCCATGTTCTGCAATGCACGCAGCACCTTCGGCAACGTGGTCACCTTCATGTAGGCGCAACTGGCGCGGTCGTTCGCGGCGTGGAAGGTCTTGGTCGGGTTCTCGCCGCGCAGACGATGCAGGATACCAATCTCGGTGGCGACGATGAACTCGGTTGCCTCACTCTGCGCGGGGCGCTTGATCATGCCTTCCGTGCTGAGGATCTGGAGCTGACGGCTGGACACGGCGCCGCTGCTGACGGCGTCCAGCACACTCGTCGAGCAGCCGCACTCCGGATGCACCAGGAACTCGGCGTTCGGATGCTCGGCGCGCATGTGGTTGATGTGCTCGGGATCGATGCCGGCGTGCACATGACATTCCCCCATCCAGACCACGATGTTCTCCCGCCCGGTGACGCGCTTGACGTGTGCACCAAGGAACATGTCGGGGCAGAACAGGATCGTCTTGTCGGCGGGAATGGCCTGAATCACCTCGACCGCATTGCCCGACGTACAGCAGTAGTCCGTCTCTGCTTTCACCTCGGCGGTGGTATTGACG
Source organism: Gemmatimonadaceae bacterium (assembly GCA_031423355.1). GTDB lineage: Bacteria > Gemmatimonadota > Gemmatimonadetes > Gemmatimonadales > Gemmatimonadaceae > JACMLX01. The sequence goes on from JANPFJ010000381.1 coordinate 63,918, forward strand.
TAGCTGACGACGACCGCGCCCGGATACTCCTTCTTCCAGGCGCGGAGCTGTTCCGCATCGATCGTCGACGCCAGTGAACAGCCCGCGGCCAGATCGGGCAGCAGGACGGTCTTCGTCGGCGACAGAATCGCCGCGGTTTCGGCCATGAAGTGCACACCGCAGAACACGATCACATCGGCGTCGGTGCGCGCCGCTTCGCGCGAGAGGCCGAGTGAGTCGCCGACGTAATCCGCCACGTCCTGAATTTCGGGGCGCTCGTAGTTGTGCGCGAGGATCACCGCGTTGCGGGCCTTGGCCAGCGCGCGGATCTCGTCGTGCAGCGCCTGGTCGTAGTGGGTTTCGAGCACCGTCATGCTGTCCTCACCATTCGATGTGCGTTTCGCGCCACTTGCGTTTGGCGCGCGGGAAGTCGCTGCGGAAATGCCCGCCGCGACTCTCCTTCCGTAGCAGCGCGGCCTGCACGATCAGGCGGGCCGTCTGCACCATGTTCAACTCTTCCGTCGCGCCATCGGGGAGGCGCGCCTCGATCGCATCCACTTCCTTGACGGCGGTGCGCAACCCG
>JANPFJ010000382.1:0-23320 GCA_031423355.1 Gemmatimonadaceae bacterium
GCTGCGTACACCGGCCTGTAAGGAGCACTGAGCCATGGCATCCATCCGCCACCTCACCGCGCTGATCGCGCTGGTTGGCGCCGCTGGCGCGGCGCAGGCCCAGTCGGCATCGATTGCAGCCACTGCAACCGTTGTCACACCGATCACCGTAACCGGAACGGCGCCGCTGGCATTCGGCAACGTGTTCCAGGGCGTGAACCGAACGGTCGCGTTCAGTGACGCCACCAGCGGTCGCTTCTCGCTGACCGGCTTTCTCGGTTCACAGGTTGCTCTCACCTTCACGCTGCCCACGACGCTGACGAGCGGCGCGAATACCATGCCGATCAACACGTACGATGTGCGCGTGAACGGCACCAACGTGACAGCTGGCGCCACCGCGCTGACGGTCACGAGCGGCACACCAGTCAATTCCAACTTCGTGGCTGGCAATCTCTTTGTGTTCGTTGGTGGACGTGTGGTGCCTGCCGTAGCGCAGGCCGCCGGCACGTACACCGGCTCGATCGTCCTCGCCGCCGCCTACACCGGGCTGTGATTCGTCGTCGTCTCCGGGCGCCGACGGGCGCCCGGAGACGATCTGCTGTCCGACATCGCTGACCACCCGCAACGATGTACCGATTTCCTGTGCTTGCCCGACTGCTGACCGCTGGCGTGTTCCTGGCCCTCGCACACCGTGCGGAGGGCCAGACGCTCGTCGTTCGCCCGATCCAGAATCTCTCATTCGGTTTCCTGCTGCCAGGTGTGCCGACGGTCGTTGACGCGGCGCAGATCACACTGAGCGGGCAGATTCAACTCGAAGCTGCCATCGGCACGAATTTCGAGATTCGCTACACGCTGCCGAGCGTCATGAATGGCGCAGGCACCACACTGCCGATCACGTTCGGCACAAGCGATGCTGGTGCCGCGCCGTCAGCCAATCCAGCGGCGATGATCCGGTTCAATCCGGCCGGAGCTGCACGCTTTCGACTCGTTACCACGACGCGTGCCACGTTTTTCCTCGGTGGTCGCGCGGCACCGCGCGTCGGCCAGCCCGTCGGTGCGTACACCGCGCCGATCGTCGTCACCATCACCAACCTCGGTATCTGAATGCCCTCCGCCCCGTTCCCCCGCGAGGCACGCCTTGCGCGCTGGATGCGCGCACTCGCCGCGCTGTTGATCGTCGCAGCTCCGGTCGCCGCCGGCGCCCAGGCCATCCTCGTCGCGCCGCAGGGAGTGGTTCTGAGCAATCGAGCCCGCTCCGGTTCGATCGAACTCTACAACCCGTCCGACCGCGCGTCCGAAGTCAGCATTCGCGCAGTGTACGGTCATCCGACGACCACGCCTGCCGGCGACCTGACGCTGGAGATCGTCGAACAGCCTGACTCGACGGTTCCGTCGGCCGCTGCCTTCGTCGAGGCGTTTCCGCGCCGGCTGGTGCTGCTGCCGAATCAGCGACAGACCATCCGACTGCTGGCGCGCCCCCCGGTTGGACTGCCAGACGGCGAATACTGGGCGCGCCTGATCGTCTCTGCGAAGGATGCCGCACTGCCGGCAACGTCGGCGAGTGACAGCACCACGGTGTCGGTTGGATTGACGCTCGAGGTCCGCACGATCATCGCCGTCAACTATCGCAATGGCGTACAGCAGACCGGCGTGCAGATGGGTGCCCTGTCAGCCACCGCGGAGGGTGACTCGCTCGTGGTGCGCGCGCCGATGCAGCGCACCGGCAGCGCAGCGTGGATCGGCCTCACCACCGTCAAGCTGCTGGCCCCTGACGGTCGCACTGTGGCGTCGCAAACGATGCAAACGGCGGTGTACCAGTCGATTTCTCCGAGGTTCGCTTTCGATCGACGGACGTTGGCTCCCGGGCAGTATCGCATCTCCATCGACATGTCGACGGATCGGCCGGATGTCACGCAGAGTACACTGCTCCGTTCGCCGCCGCAGCATGCTGAAACGACGGTCACGCTGCCGGCCGGCGGCAGCTGATCGTGATCCGCGCGCGTCTCCGCACGACGCTGACTGCGGTGCTCGTCCTTGGGGTGAGCGCCGCATCAGCGCGTGCGCAGACGGCGATCGAACCGACGCTGCTCGATCTCCGACTCGGGCAAGCCGCCTCGCTGGCGGTGCGTGCCGAACGTCAGGGCGAACGCCTCTGGCTGCCGGTGGCGGAGCTCGCTGCGGCGCTCGAGCTGGAAGTGGTGGTGCGGTCACAGTCCCGTGTTGAATTGCGTCGCTGGCCGTCGCGCGATCTGCTGGTCTTTGACGTCGACTCGATGCTCGTGCGAACGGGAGTACAACCGCTGCGGATCACGGCGGGAGCGTTGCGCATCACGGATGGGGAACTGGCCGCCGATGTCGTCACACTGCAGACGGCGCTGCGCACGGTGTTTGAAGTGAGCTGGAGTGACCTCGCGATCTCGCTGCCACTGATCGACTCGTTGCCGCTCGGCCGACGCATCGCACGCGAACACGCCCATGCGCGGTTGCTGGCGCAGGGTGGAGGTACCGCGCAGCTGCTGACGGCGCCTCTGGCTCGTCCGCTGGCCGACGGCGCCGTCGTGGACTACTCGCTGACGGTGCCGCTCACCGGAGCGCAGCGCGATCTCGGCTGGTCAACAGCGGTTGGGCTGGATGTTCTTGGCGGATCGCTCGAGATGAGCACCGGCGCCATCACCGGGGGCACCCGGCTGCCGACACTCGCCTCCTGGACGGGCGTCTGGCGCGATGGTCGCAAATTGACGCAGATGCGTCTCGGTGATGGACTCGGTGGCGGGCCGACACCGCGCCTCGGCCGTGGCCTGATGATGACCAATGCGCCATACGTGCGCCCGGCGCTGTTCGGCCTGCAGACGCTGCGCGGCGACCTGCCACCTGGCTGGACGATCGAAGCGTACCGCAACGGTGAACTGGTGGCGGTCGACACGGTGGGACGCGGCAGCGGGTATCAGATGCAGCTGCCCGTGCTCTACGGTGAAAATCCCGTGGACCTGCTGGCGGTCGGTCCGTTCGGCCAGACGCGTGCGCTGTCAGAGAACCTGCGGATTCTCGCCGATCTCCTGCCGCGCGATCGCAGCGAGTATGGCGTCAGCCTGGCGCAGTGCCGGCTGCGACAACAGTGCGTCGCCGCGGGGACCTTCGACATGCGCGTCGGGCTGACCGACCGCTGGACGATGCGTGTTGGCGTGGATGGTGTGGCGCGTGACACGGTCGGATGGCGTCAGGCGCCGTATCTGTCGTTCGTCGGTACGCCACTGTCTGCGGTTGCCGTGCAGCTCGACGCGGCCGCACAGTCGCGGACTCGTCTCGCGATCAACCTCGAGCCATCGCGGCAGCTCCGCCTGTCACTGGAACAGCAGTGGTTTGCGGAGGATCCGCTGGATCCACTGCTGGCGGCGCGGCGCAGTCGGCAGAGCAGCCTGTATGGGTTCTGGCGCTCGATCGACGCCCGGCAGACGTCGGTGGAGGCCAGTCTTGACCGCAGTGTGTTCTACGCCGGTGGCGACATGCTCCGGGCACGCCTGGGTGTTGGGACGCAGACCGCAGGGATGCGTCTGCAGCCGTATCTCCGGTTCGATCAGTCGTCGCGTTCCGGATTCTCGCAGCGTGCCGCCGGCATCGAAGCGATGCTGCTTCCGCAAGGCAACCGTGGCCGCTATCTGGGCGCGGCGCTGCTGCGCATGATCGGCGAGATCGATGCCCGTGGCCGCGCGGTGCGCGAAGCGGTCACGCTCGCGATGCCGCTGCCTGGTTCGTTCCGCGTTGACGCTGGCGTGGCGTTTCAACAGGGACAGCGCGGACCAATCGCAACCCTGACGATGTCTCGCGACCTGAGCGCTGTGCGCAGCTATACGTCGGCCACCATGACGAGAGGCTCGTCAAATGCGATCCAGAGTGTGCAGGGCTCGGCGCTGCTCACCCGTGGTGAAGGACGACCGCAGTTCGTCACCGGGCCGTCGCTGCAGCGCACCGGGGCAACGGGCGTCGTGTTCCTCGACCGGAACGCCAATGGGCTGCGCGATTCTGGTGAACCACCCGTACCGGGGGTGATGGTGCAGGTCGGAACGGGATACGCCCGCAGCGACGCGGATGGTCGCTATCGCGTGTGGGATCTGGTGCCATTCGTTCCACTGCCGGTGGTGATTGATTCCACGTCCCTGCCGTCACCACTCTGGATCCCCACCATGGCTCACCGGAGCATCGAGGCAGGGCCCAATCGGTTCGAACCGCTCGACATCCCCCTCGTCGCCGGAGGGGTCGTCGAGGGGCGGATCGTCTGGAATCGCCCCGGGGGTGTGTCGCTGCCGCCGGTGCCGCTGATCGTGACCAATCAGCGTGGCGATGTCATCGCTCGCGCCGAATCCTTCAGCGATGGGGAGTACGTACTCTTCGGCGTCCGACCCGGGATGCTGACCATTCGCGTCGATCCCAGCTGGCTCACGGCGCAGGGGCTGCGGGCTGAATCGAAAACTGTGCCGCTGGCGTCAAGTGACGATGGCGCCACCGCCCGGGTTCCGACGATCACGCTGACGCCGGTGAATCAGTAGCCGAGGGTCGTCTTCGATGCGTGGCGGGTCAGGCTGGCCGGAACCACGAACTGTGCGAATGACGGCGACAGCAGTGAGTTGGACTGATCGACGCTCACCAGATACTCGCTGGTAGTGCCCGATGCCTCTGAGAGCTGAATCGTGATATCGCGCGGCGCACAGGCGTTCGTAGCGAGCAGCGGAAGCCGCAGGGTGCGCACCGTACCAGCGGCTGTGCGGGCGTCAACGGTAATCGCGCCGGCTCCGCACCCCTGAATGCGAAGGCGAAGCTCACCGGGCACCGTCGTGCGTGTGACGCCGATCAGCGAGAGGGGGAGTGCCTGTACGGTCGCGGTCGCGGCGATGACGCCGTTCTGAGCGCGAGCCGTTGCCGGCACCCAGAGGAGCAGGACGGCGCTGTAGAGCACGGGCAGGCGGCAGCTCGGCATGACTCTGAGTGTCGGCAGGCTGACGCCAAGGCACGAGTGGCGCGTCATCGCGCGGTCTGCGGGCACTTGCTCAAACCTTCAGGAATTGTACTCCCGGGGGATCGATCCGGAGTAGTGGGCTGCAGTGGCGGGAGCCTGCCGCCCGTGGCGACGTGTCCGTGCTCAGTGTTCGCTGCTGCTATCCGGGTCGCCCTCGGCTATTTTCCAATGCTGCGCGCCGCTACGCGCGCTGCGGTCACGTTCTTGTCGCCCGGGCCAGCATCGCTGGCTCATTTACCTGTGTATGGAGTTTCGCTCGGATGCCTGGTTTTGCGAGTCTTGCACGTGAATGGTGGATGCCGGTCCTGTTCGTGCTTGTCGCCGGTCACCTGACCAACATTTGCGTGACGCTGTTCCTGCATCGCGAGCAGACCCATCGCGGCGTGCGTTTCTCGTCGCTGGTGTCGTTGCCGATGCGCGTCTGGCTCTGGATGAGCACCGCCACGGTGACCAAGGAGTGGGTGGCGTGTCACCGGAAGCATCACGCATTTGCGGACCGCGAAGGCGACCCGCACTCGCCAGTGGTCGAAGGGTTGCGCAACATCGTGGTAAAGGGCGCGTTCTACTACAGGAACACGGTCCGCCAGCCCGGCATCCTGGAGAAATACGGCAAGGGCACGCCGTCCGACTGGATCGAGCGGCATCTGCTCTCGCGACACAGTTCGCTCGGAATCCTCGTCATGCTTGCGGTTGATCTGTATCTGTTTGGCTTCTTCGTCGGCGGAATCGTCTGGGGTCTCCAGATGATCTGGATTCCGTTCTGGGCAGCCGGCATCATCAACGGCGTCGGACACGCCGTTGGATACCGCAATCACGCAGTGAAGGATGAGAGCCGGAACATCATTCCGTTCGGCATCATGATTGCAGGAGAGGAACTGCACAACAACCATCATGCCGACCCACACTCGGCCAAGTTCTCGCACCGGTGGTTCGAATTCGATATCGGGTGGATGTACATCACGCTGCTCAGCTGGTTGCGGCTCGCCGAGGTGAAGTACGCACACGGTGGGGCGGCGCCGGCCGCGAACGTCGATTGAGCCAGTCGGATGTGACGCAGGACCGGCGGGCGAGTGCCATTGGGCGCTCGCCCGCATCATCTTTCAGGGATTCCGTTTTCGGAACCGCCGATGATTCTCCTTCCCGAGTGAGCCGTGCCCGACCTAACCTGCAGCCGCTGCGGAACCCTGCGCGCCGGCTTTGAGCGCCCTCCGTTTCCGGGTGCCATTGGACAGCGCGTCGTGTCCGAAATCTGTCAAGTCTGCTGGGCAGACTGGCTGAAGCAGCAGACGATGCTGATCAACCATTACGGCCTGAATGTGATGGACCCGCAAGCCCGGCAGTTCCTGATGAAGAACATGAGCTCTTTCCTCTTCAAGGCTGGCGAGAGCGCCGAGATCGACATCACCAAGCAAGGCACGATCAGCCACTGATGCGTTCACTTCTTCGCACGACCGCTGCTGTCGCGCTCTGTCTCCCGGCGCTGCTTTCGGCCCAGCGCTCGGTGGGGCGCACCCCGAGCGCGCGGGACAGTGCGTGGGTACGCCGCACGATGGCATCGATGACATTGCGGCAGCGCGTCGGGCAGATGGTCTGGCCCAGTGTGTTTGCCGACTACGTCGCGTCGACTGATTCGGCTTGGAGCAAGCTCAGCACCTGGATCGTGAAGGATCAGGTCGGTGGGTTCACGATGTCGATCGGCAGCCCGATGGAAATGGCAGTGAAGCTGAACGCGATGCAGCGGCTGTCGACCGTTCCGCTGCTGATTGGGGCCGATCTCGAGGCAGGCGCTGGGTTTCGGGCGAGTGGTGGTTTCTTCCTGCCGAATGCGATCGATCTCGGTGGCGCGACCCTCTTCCCGCCGTTGATGGCGCTGGGGGCCACGCGGGACACGGTGCTCGCCTACGACTATGGCCGCGCCACTGCGGTCGAGGGGCGCGCCCTCGGAATCCACATCGTGTATGGCCCCGTGCTCGATGTGAACAACAATGCGGCCAATCCCGTCATCAACGTCCGCAGCTTCGGCGAGGACCCCGGGTGGGTCAGCCGACTCGGTGCGTCATTCGTGCGTGGTGTGCAGGAGCACGGGATGCTCGCGACCGGAAAGCACTTTCCTGGACACGGCGACACGGATGTGAACTCGCATCTGGCGCTGCCCGTCGTGACCGCTACACGCGCTCGGCTGGACGCGGTCGAGCTCCCGCCATTTCGGGCCAGCATCGCCGCCGGTGTCGGCGCCATCATGACATTCCACGGCAGCATGCCCGCGCTGGACTCGAGCGGCGCGCCGGGGACACTCTCCCCCGCAGTGCTGACGGGTCTGCTCAGAAAGGAAATGGGATTCAATGGCCTGATCATCAGCGACGCGATGGACATGCGCGGGGTGCTGGATCGCTACGGAGCCGCCGAAGCGGCCAAGCTCGCGGTACTCGCCGGGGCGGACATCCTGATCCAACCGGAGGATGTGGCGCAGACGATCGACGCGGTGCTCGGGGGCGTCACCGAAGGACGGATCACTCGCGAGCGGATCGATGCGGCGGTTCGTCGCATCCTTTTCGCGAAGGCGCATCTCGGGCTCCAGCGGGGGGCGCAAGTCGACCTGAACTCCGTCCGGCGCGTGGTCGGCGATTCGGCAAACCGACGTTTGTCCGAGCGCATTGCTGCGCGTTCCGTCACATTGGTGCGAGACACGCCGCAGCTGTTGCCGCTGGCCACGTCGGGGACCGCGGCAACACGGCGCATTCTTCACGTTGTCGTGGCACGGAGCACGAATCTTGGGGCGGGATCGACGTTTGCTGCGGCCCTCGGCCGGACCGCCGGGCGAGTGCGGACGATCGTACTTCACCCGGATGACCCTTTCGTAGATCCAGCGCGTATTTTGCCGCTGGTGGATTCATCGGACGTGGTGCTGATGGGTTCCTATCTCGCGCAACAGTGGGATCAGGCATCGGCCGGCGTGCCCGACGGACTTGGTGCGCTCGTGACTGCAATTCAAGCGCGCGGGAAACCGTTGGTCGTGATAGGATTTGGGAATCCTTATCTTGGCCGCCAGCTTCCGCAGGTTGGATCGTATCTGATTGCATGGAATGGGAGCCGGGCTTCACAGCTGGCGGCGGCCCGTGGGATATTGGGACTGCAGGTGTTCAATCGCTATATTCCGATAACGATGTCGGTTTCCGGTCACTAGCTTGGAACCGGCATAGCTTTTCTGCGACAACGGCAGCCACACCGCGCTGACTGCCAATCGACCGCTCACCCGGAGCGTGTTCGATCACGGGGCGCGAAGGACGAGTGGGTATGCGCAATCTCTTTTCGCTGGATCTGGTGCTCCTCTCGCCTCGCGACGGCGAATGGTTCGTCTGCACCGCTGCCGGTGCTGCCAAGGCACGCGGATCTGCTCGAGCACTGCCGTACATCGGCGTCAGCAAGGCCCCGAATGAAGCGCTGCCCGCCTTGGCGAAATCGCTGGCGACGAAGACAGTCGGCGCGTCCCCTCGCTGGATGACGCAGGTTGGCGCGTTCTCCGAGAGTACGCATCCGGCCGACACGCCGATCTCGATCGCCTTCGTGGCGGTGTACCCGGATGGCACGGTGCACGAAGACGAAGGGTGGGTGAAGGCCGAGACGGTGGTGCTGCCGCCGCGCCAGAAGGCGCTCTTGAAGGCGACACTGGGAATGCTCAAACATGCCGTCGAGCACGAGCCGATTGCGTTCCACGCCTTGCCGACGACGTTCACACTGCGGGAGTTGCAGCAGGTGTACGAGCTGCTGCTCGAGCGCCCGCTGCACAAAGCCAGCTTCCGCCGCTCGTTGCACGCGGCGCATCTGGTCGAGCCCACGAAGGCGTGGCGGGCAGAAGGCCGGGGCCGTCCGGCACAGCTGTTCAAGTTCGCACCCAAGCGTCGTCGGGGCGCCGTGCGCGGTGTCCGGTTCGAGCTTGCGCGCTGAGTCTGACTGAGGGCGCAGCCAAAAGGGGCCGGCGATCGGAAGATCGCCGGCCCCTTTTCAGGCGTTCTGGCTGACGGCTACCCGTTCAGACTTTGGTGACCGCGTCGGCCTGTGGGCCTTTCTGGCCCTGTACGATCTCAAATTCGACCTTGTCGCCTTCGGCCAACGACTTGAAGCCCTGGGACTGAATCGCACTGAAATGGACGAATACGTCCGGGCCACCTTCATGTGCGATGAACCCAAAACCCTTTGCATCGTTGAACCACTTCACCGTTCCCTGAATCCGTGCCATGTGCGGCTCCTCGCGTCCCGCCGGTCTTGCATTGAAGCGCGAGCGACGAGCCGTCTCTCGTGCAGCGCAGTGACACACCAGCGGTGAAGTGTCAGTACGCGATATTCGCAGAATACGAGTGCATGAAGCAGGCCGCGGCGCCAGGACAAGGCCCAGACGCCGCGGCAATACAACCTGTTCAGTTGTCAGCGCCCAGTGTCAGCGGCGTCAGGCGGCACCAGCGATATACCGTGCAACACGTCCACATGTTTCACATCGCAGCGTCACATGGCTGCGGGGCGGCGGTGGCATTAGCGCAGGTTCACGCTCGAACTGCGCCGAGGCGCAGGACGGGCAGACCAGTGGAATTCCTGTACGATCGCTGGCGATGAGATTCAGCGCTTGTGCAGGGTTGTACGACGCGGGCCGAGGCTTACGCATGTACCCTCCAAAATGTGGTCCCTTTGGCAGATCGGGCGCCCTGAGCCAATGGGCTATGGCAGAACTGTAACCACCTAAGGAAGGGGTAGAGAAGGGGTAGAGACGGGGGCACGCCGATCTCGAAGCACCCTCGATACCTGTTCTTAGAGGACAAAACTCTGCCGTATTCACTGCTGGGTTTCCCATGGGAAGGAACTGGCTCGGATACACGAATCCTCTCTCAAGACATTCACTGATGGGATGCTGGCTTTTCATCGGCGCCTTGCAAGCGTATAAATGACTGATCATCGCACTTCTTACGCACCTGGGACGATTCGTGAGAACAGCAAACGTGCAGCTGTGTGCGTCTGTCGGCAGTCGTCAGGCGTCGACTAAGACCAAACAGGCGTCTTTACACAAGGGCGCCAATTTGCGCGCGTCTGAATTCTGCCATTGTGGCGCGGCTGTTGTCCGTTCGCCATGACGGGCCGCGTGGCGCCGGTGCCGAACGCCTGACGGGAATGTGCGCCAACGACGTGGAGCGGCTCCCCGGTCCAGGCCCGCGGGACGGCCACCAGAGCGCTGGACGGGTTACGCCTCATCCCACCGAAATGGGCGCCGCCACAGTCGACGATCGAGTTGCCACGACTTTCTGGTGGATATTTCGTCACCAGACGAGAATATCTCGGGATCGGCCAGCGACTCGACCATCGAATCGGCTTTCGCGCTCGTCTCATCGGCCCAATGCAGCAGCTCCGCTTCGAGTGTCATCGGCTGCACAGGGCTCCCGAACTCGAGCGAACCATGATGCGACAGGATCATGTGCTGAAGCTCGGTTACCTGGCCATCGGTGAGTGAGCAGGTTCCAGCCGCCCTCGCGGTGCTGACACGCTCTGTGAACATCAGACAGCCAAGGACCACGTGCCCGATCAGGTGATTCCGAGGGTCGTAGCCAAGTCCCCGTGCGTCGACGGTGTACGCCTCGACCTTGCCGATATCGTGCAGCAGTGCGCCCGCAATGACGAGGTCAACGTTGGCCTTCCGCATGGTCTTGGCCATCTGCTGGCCAATCGACGCGACCTCGCACACGTGCAGCAACAGACCACCCAGGCGTGCGTGATGACCTCGGACCGCTCCCGGCGTTCGCTCAAAGCGACTGCGGAATGCATCGTCGGCAAAAAAGAGATTGACGGCCTCGCTCAACCGTGGCGTGTTCATCCCAGCGCGCAGTTTGTCCAATGCATCCCACAAGCGCTCGGTCGCAAACTCCACGCGCGGCAGGAACTCATCGATGCGCTCCGTGCCGGCAGGGAGCACACGAACCGGCCCAGTGATCTTCAGCTGACGCGCCCCGGTCTTGGCGTAGACGTCCACCTGCCCGAGCACCTGGACCACGCGACCCTTTTCAACCCCGTCAACCCAGGCCGCATTGTCCTTCCAGATCGGCGCTGACTGGAGTGTACCGCTGGAGTTACCCAGCGTCAGCACCCAGAACGGATCACCAGCACCTGTCGAACGCTCGACCCGCTCCAGCACGAGCAGTTCCGCGGAGACCGAGGCGCCGGCACCGAGCCCAGGCAGATTCAGAGGAGGCATGACCAGAGTGGGAAACGGTGGGTGATCGGCAGAGGACGCCGCATTGACGAAACGTGCTCAGGCGGCGGCGAGCCTGTGGACCGGAAGGAAAGCGCGTATCATCGTCCGAGCACAGCAGCGCCTCCGCTTCACAATTGTACGCAACTCCCCTGACCATCATGAAGCGCTACCGGAACCTGATCATCACCGTGCTGTTGCTGACCGGGATGGCCGCCCTCTTCTGGAACAAGACCATGTCGGCGCAGCTCGCGACCTGCGAGGTGTGCGTCGTGTTCAAGGGCCAGCGGCAGTGCTCGCGTGCCAGCGGTCCGGATACGAAAGAGGCGACCCGGACCGCGCACTCGACGGCCTGCGGCCCGATCTCGAGTGGGATGAATGAAAAAATCGCCTGCGACAGTCGTCCACCGGAACTGATGCGCTGTGAGCCGCCTGCGCCGTGACGTCCTCACGACCGAAGCATCCTGGGCACCGGAGACAAACGACAAACCACGACCGAGGCGTCAGCTGAAGAAGAGCACGTCTCCGTCACTTTCGAGCGCGAGTTGGAGGTGTGCAGCGCACACACCGCAGATCATCTCCGCGATCCAGGCGGCACCTGCCACGTGATCCCCGTCGCTCGCGGCGCGCAGCTTCAGCTTCTTGTACGTGTACTCGCGGCAGCGCGGACAGGCCTGCGCGCGGGCGATCAGCTCGGCGCGCTCCTTGGAGACAATCGTCATTTCAGGAGCCAAGCCCCGGTGGCAAGTCACCCGGATTGCGCGCCAGCAGCGACGATACCGTCTTCGGTGGCTCCGCGTTCGACCCACCGCTGGTTCTCGCCAGCAGCTCCTTGATCCCCCCAAGCGCACCCATCATCCCCGCCGCTTCGGCCGGCAGAAAGACCGTGCTGCCTTTGCTTGCCGCGAGTGACGGAAGCATCTCGAGGTACTTCTGCCCGAGCAGGTACATCGCTACCTGACCCTCGGGGAGCACTGCGGCGATGCGACTGATCGCCTCGGCCTCAGCCGACGCCATCGCAAGACGCGCCTCGGCGAGGCCGGTGGCGCGCAGGATCGAGGCCTCGCGCTCACCCTGCGCCTTCTGGATCTGCGACTCGCGCGAGCCTTCCGCCTCCAGAATCTGTGCGCGCTTGGTGGCTTCGGCATTCGTGACCGACGCCCGTCGCTCGCGCTCGGCCCGCATCTGCAGTTCCATCGACTGTTGAATGTCATGCGGCGGCTCGATGCTCTGCAGCTCGACGCGGGTGACATCCACGCCCCAGCCAATCGACGCTTCCTCGATCGTCTCGCGCATGCGGGTGTTGATGCCATCACGACTGGTGAGTGTCGTGTCGAGCTCCATCTCGCCGACAATGTTGCGCAAAGCGGTTCGCGTGAGTGTTTCGAGTGCGAACGGCAGGTTCTGCACCGAGTACGTCGCCTTCTCGGGGTCGGCCACGCGATAGTACATCACCGCATCGATGTCGATGGTCACGTTGTCCTTCGTGATCACCGGCTGGCTGGGAAAATTCAGCACCTGTTCACGCAGGTCGATGCGTGACGTCGAGCCACTCGTCACGCGCTTGACGCCCGACACATCCTGTCCAAAGAAGCGCACGTCGATGGTCCGCGGTCGTTCGATGAACGGGATCAGAATGTTGAAGCCGGAGCGGGCGATGCGATTGAAGCGACCAAGTCGCTCGATCACCATCACTTCGGCTTGCCCAATGATCTTGAAGGAGCTCGTGCCGATGAACAGCACGACCAGCACGATGATCAGCGGAACGATCCACGCCATTGCAGAGCCCCGGTATTGAAGGTGAGTCCAGGTAGAAAGATGTGTGACGCGACAGCGGCGCAGGGAGGCCGCAGACGAAATGCGCCGCACCTCAAGGCGAAGTGCGGCGCAAAGTCCTGCCGGAACAGCGGAAATGCCCCTCAGGCGGGCTTTCGCCGCCGCCGCAGAAAACGCCACCGCCCACCAGACCCGTAGGCAGCAGCACAGTTGTCGACGGCGCCGGCACCAGGCCCATCGCACCCGTCAGACAGAGTCCATCCGTCCCGCCGTCCCCATGCGACACGAACGTGACGGTGGTGGATTGACCCGCCGTCAGGGGAAGAACCCGGTCACCCCAGAGACAAACTCATCCGTTTGCGGTCACGGGTTCCAGTCGGCGATGAACAGGTTGGTTTCAGTCTGCTTCTGGTCGAACCGGTTCGAGGCCCAGATCAGCTGCTTCCCGTTCGGGCTGAACATCGGGAATCCGTCAAAGACGCCGTTGGTCGTCACCTGTTCGAGGTTCTTCCCATCGAGGTCGACGAGGAACAGGTCGAAGTTGCCACTGCGCGGATTCTTGTGGTTGGACGAGAAGATGATTCGCTTGCCGTCGGGGGTCCAGGAGGGACCGAAGTTCGCGCCACCCAGCGTGGTGATCTGGCGATTCTCGCTGCCGTCGGCGTTCATCACGTAGAGCTCGACCTTGCTCGGCCGGATCATCCCCTGCGCCAGCAGTTCGCGATACTGCCGCAGTTCTGTCGAATCCTTCGGATGGTGCGCGCGATAGACGATCTTCGAGCCGTCGGGCGACCACCACGGACCGCCATCGTAACCGGCCGTCGTGGTGAGACGCTTCACGTTCGTGCCATCGACATTCATCGTATAGATCTCCAGATCGCCATCCTTCAGCGAGGTGAAGACGATGGTGCGACCGTCGGGCGAGAGCACGGCCTCCGCGGTATAGACGTCGTAGTTCGTGAGCCGGCGCATGTCGCTGCCATCACGGTTCACGGTGAAGATGTCGAACTTGTCGAGCGGCCACACGTAGCCCTTGGAGGGATCGGGCTTGGGTGGGCAGAGGCTGTCGTGCAGATGGCTCGACCCAAAGAACAATCGATCACCGCCGGGCAGGAACCAGCCACAGGTGGTCTTGCCATTGCCATTCGACACGCGACGAATCCCGGATCCATCGGTGCGCATCACATACTGCTGATCACAGGTGCGCCCGTTGCGCGATGACTGAAACGTGATCCACTTGCCGTCGCGGCTGAAATACGCCTCGGCGTTCTCGCCGCCGTCGGTGATCTGGCGGATGTTGGCGAGATGCGGTTCGGTCGGGTCGCCAGGACGTGGGAGATTGACACCTGACTCCGGTGCCGGCGCGTTGCCGGATGGCGTTGTCGAACAGGCGGCAAGACTGGCGGCACCGAGCAGCAGGACCGAAATGACGCGACGGGCGGAGTGCATGAAGACGGAGAAGGTCAGGTGACAAACGAGCGGGGGCCGGACACCGTGTCCGGCCCCCCGAGAAGCTACCGGCGCCGGCTCTGCGCCGGACGTCCGTGGTACTACGGACGCTTCGCGGTAGCCGGCGCACCGGCCATCGTGAAGAGATCGCGCTGTGTTCCGCCGCGGCGGAGCAGCTCGAGTGCCTTCTGCATCTGCGTGTCTTCACCGAACTGCCGCTTTGCGACGGTCGAGTCGCCAAACGCGGCCTTGGCGACGCGATTCCCGATCAGCCGATCCACATAGTCTGTGGCAGCGAAAAACGTCGCGGAATCGACCGGCACCTTGGCCGCCGAGATCCGACGGAAGTACTCCGCCCGCCACGCTGGCAGCACGGTGAAGTTCGGCGACTTCACCTGTGGACGCAGCTCTTCGGCGAACTGCGACAGGGTGGAGAAGGCCTCCTGAATCTTGCCGGCGATCTGGCGAGCGGCCTTCTGTTCGATCGTCGTGAGCGTGTCGGGGCGCACCGTCACGTCCGGTGTGATGCCGCCGCCGCCGTAGATCACCCGCCCCGCGTCGCTGCGGAAAGCCGGGCGTGCCTTGCGCGCACTGTCGGTTTCCATCGAATCGGGGGCTTCATCCTCGACGAAGCGGCCATTCAGAAACTTGCGTGGGCGCTGAATCGAGCGACCGCTCGGTGTGAACCACTTGGCCGTCGTCATCTTCATCGCGTAGCCACCATCGAGGCGGAACAGCGACTGTACCAGTCCCTTGCCGAAGCTGGTGGTGCCGACGATCAACGCGCGATCGTGATCCTGCAGAGCGCCAGCGACGATTTCCGAGGCCGATGCCGACCCGTCATCGACCAGCACGACCAGCGGCATGTTCGGCAGCATCGGATCCTGCTCCGCGATGAACTGCTGGTTCATCTCGGCGCGACCGCGATACGTCAGAATCTCCTTGCCCTTGGGCAGGAAGAGATTGCTCATCTGGAACGCTTCATCGAGGATGCCACCGGGATTGCCGCGAAGGTCGAGGATCAGCGACTTCATGCCTTCACGCTGCAGCCGCTGAATACCCTGAATCGTTTCCGATGCTGATGTTTCGTTGAAGCCCTGTACCGGGATGTAGCCAACGCCGCCGTCAAGCATGGTGACGAAGGGCACTGCCGGGATGTGGATGGTGGCACGGGTGAACGTGACGTTGATCGGATCTGTCACGCCAGGCCGATTGAACCGCACGCGAACGCGCGTGCCGGGTTCTCCCTTGAGCTTGGACGAGACCGAGTCGACGATCCAGCCGCGCGTGGCTGCAGAATCGATCATCACAATCCGATCGCCTTCCTCGATCCCGGCACCGGCGGCAGGCGTGTTCGGGAAAACTTTGACGACGGTGATGGTGCCCTTGATGTCCTCGATCTGCATGCCGACGCCGGCGTAGCGGCCGTTGGTGCCCTGCGTGAACGCGGCGAATTCCTTCGGCGTGTAGAGCACCGTATACGGATCGTTCAGCTGCGCGATCAGTCCGCGAGCCGCTTTCTCATACAACGCGGTGGCGTCGACGGTGTCGACGAAGCGCTCCGACACGCGGCGCAACACCTGATCGAACAGCATGGCGCCGTCGCGAGCCTCACGATTCTGCCAGACGAAGCCGCCGGCGACCAGAGGCACTGCAACGAGGAGTGCGCCAACCACGGCGCGACGCGTACTCGACATGGAAACCTTCCAGCAGGAAAAGGACAGTCGTCGGAGTTCTCCGAGTGGAGAACTGTACCGGAACCTACCTCGCAAGTTCCGGAGTCGACAGCGTATTCCGCTCTCTACGCTCTCGGCATCGCTTTCGTCACGTCCAGCGATACTCCATATACCACGACCGGCCATCCTGCGTTTCCTCAGCGGCGTGGACGATACCGGCCGCGACCAGCATTTCACTGGCGGGTTTGACGACGCGCAGGATGTGACTCGGGTATCGCTGCGTGAGAGGAAGCAACTCGGCCAGCGTGTCGAGCGAGACACGCCACCTGCCGTCAGCCCCGGCGGCAAGCTGGACCGCGATCAAGCGGTAGATACGGCGGGCGACAGGCGACAGGAGCGACGCGTAGCCGCCGAGGCGCAGTGATGTCACGTGGCCCGCCTCGAGGTTGCTGCGCACCTGCGGCGCGAGTGTGACTCGCGCAACACCAGGCTCGGCCGCGGTCACGCTGGGGAAGAGCGAGAGCTGATCGCGGTCGGCGGCACGGCGGCGATCGACGGTCGCCGCGCTGAGCAGGGTGAATGCGCCTTCGAGCGGCTTGCCGTTGGCGGCGTCCCAGTAGCCACCGGCGCTCTCGAGGGTCGTTCGTTCAAGCCGTGCGAGCGCGCCGCGAAGCTGTTCGTAGGTCCGTCCGTCCACTCGGCGTCCCATCGCGCGCAGGAACGCATGCAGCGTGAATGTCAGCACGCCATCGGCGGGACGTCCCGATTCCTGATAGCGGTACAACAGCTCGATGTAGACGTCCTGATCGAAGGTTCCAGGGAGTCGATCCCCAGGGGCGGGCAAGACACGCCATCGTCCGCCGCCGGGCGCCGTATAGGCGATCGCCCCCTCCTCATTCGAATCGCTGAGCCTGAAGAGGGGAAGCGCCTCGAGCGCGCGATCGAGATACACGAGTCGACTTGCGGCGCGCCGCTTGTTTGCCGCGCCACCCCCGCCGGATGCCTCACCGCCGCGCGTGAGCGCCGCCGCATTCACGCCGGTGACGGCCGCGAGCTGATCGGCAGGAGTCGACACGTCAGTTCCTGGCGTCGGAGCGACCCAGCGCCGCCCGGATCGCATCTCGCATGGCCACGAGGGCGTCATCGCGCGCGCCGAGCGTGTCAGTCCGCACGTGAAGCTCGATACCGTCGGCGACCTGGACTCGACGCCATTCGGCGACGGGCTGCGCATCATCCTGCCGTACGGTCAGGTCGGCCGAGTGGGAGAGCGCAGGGGCCAAGGCGGTCGCAACGCGGCGCTCAAGCTGCTCGCCGCTGACTCCGGCGAGTTCCTTCTTGATCACCTCTAGGGTCTGTCCCTCACGCTGCCGGATCTTGATCGCCAACAATTGGAGCAGGTGTCGATAGCCATAGGTCGCCGTCGTTCCTGCACCTTCGGGCCGATCGAGGAGTCGTTGCGCGACGTAAAAACGGATCGCCCGCGCACTTGGCGCCGCCCGCGCGGAGGTGTTGGTTGGGCGGAACCCGGCCGCATCGACGAGGCCGGTGGCGTGCGCCGCGAGACCGCGCGCGTTCCAGGGGGCGTGCCGGCTGTGGGCACGGAGCAGAGCGACCGGGGAATCGGTCATGCGGCAGGTATCGGACGAGGATCGGGCGCACAGTCACGCAGTTGAGATGGCGCTGCAGGTAAGAACACGCGAGCGCGCTGTCACTGTCAAGCCTCTGCTGTGATGCTGGCGGCTCGAGCGTCCTCTCGGCGCGGTCTGGGTGGTGGCCGTGCAGACACAATCATGCGTTGGTGCCGGCTCCAGCGGAGCACGCTCGCTTCAGCCGTGCACTGCGGATTACAACGGCGACAGCGCTGAGAAGACGCCGTGGTTCTGGGCCAGTCTGGCGATGATGGCAAGATCGACCGGCTTTTCGAGGAAGTAGGTGGCGCTCAGCCGCTCCGAGGCATGTCGGTTGTCGTCATCCGGAAACGCGGTCAGGACGATGACCGGCGTTTGCTGGTGCACGAGTCCGGCGGCGGCCAGCACCTGCAATCCCCCGTCGCGATTGCCGCCGAGCCGCAGGTCGGTGACGATCAGGTTCAGCGGCTGATCGGAGAAGAGCGCTGCTTTGGCCTCCGAGAGAGTCGCGGCTGCGACCACTGTGGTTTCGCTCGAGGTGAAGAGATCGACGAGGGCTTCCCGGATTGAGATCTCGTCTTCCACGATCAGGATTCTATTTGGCATACCGGTACTTCTGCGAATAGCATGCCAGCCGAGCTATCGAACTAACTCGTTGTAAAACAAGCGCTTACGACACACAATGTGTGTCTGACGAGGTGACTGCCGTCCGATTGTCAGACGGTCACGTTTGCTGAGTGACCGATTTTCATACTGTTCAATCGCGCTGCCGCAGGCTGCGTCAGATGGGATCGATTGGTCGACCCCTGAGCTTCTCGTGCAAGGTCGATCGCGCGATGCCGAGGAGTTGCGCAGCTCGTGCCCGGTTGCCGCCGGTTGCCGCCATTGCCGCGGCGATGGCCTGGGCCTCTGCCACGGCCAGTGACAGATCACGCGACGCCGCGCGGTCAGACTGCTGCTCCGACAAATTGAGTTCGGCAGCTGAGATCGCCGCACCATCCGCCAGAATCGAGGCGCGCCAGAGGGCATTCTTCAGTTCGCGAATGTTGCCGGGCCAATGGTACGCAGCAAGCGCGCGGCGGGCGTGCGGGGTCAGGGTTGCGCCACGCGGCAGCAGGCCCGCGATCAGCTGCGGCAGTTCATCGAGTCGCTCCCGCAGCGGCGGCATGATGATCGTCAGCACCTGCAGACGGTAGAACAGGTCGGCACGAAAGTGCTTCTCGGCCACCCGCGTCTGCAACGGCTGATTGGTGGCGCAGATCACGCGCGCGTGACTGCGCAACTCCGTCGTTCCTCCGAGTCGACGAAAGCGATGCTCGTCGATCACCTTGAGCAACTTCGGCTGGACCTCGAGACTGAGCTCGCCGATTTCGTCGAGAAACACGCTGCCCTGTGCCGCCACCTCGAGCAGGCCCCGTTTCGAATTTCGCGCATCGGTGAACGCGCCGCGTTCGTGTCCGAACAGATCGCTTTCGAAGAACGTCGTCGAGAATGACGCGCAATTGACTTCGACAAATGCATGGTCGGCACGGCGTGATTGCTCGTGAATCCTTCGGGCAACGAACCCCTTGCCGGTGCCGGTCTCGCCGAGAATGAGCACCGGCGCATCGCTGTTCCGCGCGGCAAGTTCGATCATCCGCTCGAACCCTGGCTGCAAGGGAAGGGCTGGTGCCCGTGTGCCTGTGGAGTCGCGCGTGCGGAGCATCGCGACCTCACGTCGCAACCGCACGTTGTCGAGTCCGCGAACCACGGCCTCACGCAAGGTGTCCAACTGGAGTGGCTTCTCCAGCAGGTCAAGCGCGCCGCGCTGAATGGCACCGACTGCCGTACGCACGTCAGCGTGGCCCGTCAGCACAATGATTGCGCTGTCCGGATCGTCCGCTCGCAAGGCATCGAGCAGCCCGAGTCCGGCGGCATCGGGAAGCTGAAGGTCCAGCACGATCACATCCGGGAGATGTTGCGCCACCGCGTCGCGCGCCTCCGCCGCTGACCTCGCGGAGAGCACCAGCATCCCGTTCAGCTCGAAGAACTCGGTCAGCGCCTCCCGTACGGTCGCATCGTCATCGACGACGAGCAGCGTTCCGGCGATCATGCGACTGCTCCCGCCGGCAGAACGATCGTCACCGCTGTGCCAAGCTCGGCCTGACTCTCGATGCTGATCGTCCCCAGGTGCTCCTCGATGATGCGCTGGCAGAGCGCCAACCCGATTCCGGTCCCGCCGCCCTTCAGCGAGTAGAAGATCTCGAAGACTCGCGGGAGTGCCTCAGGCGGGATGGGCGTGCCACCGTTCTGTATCCGGCAGCGCCACGCGCCGTTCGGGAGCACACTGCTCTGCAGCGTGATGGCGCTCGCGCGCGGGGCTGCATCGATGGCGTTCCCAATGACGTTCAGACACACCTGTCGGAATTGCGCTGGGTCAAACGGCAGGCGCACCGCCGCCGACGTGCGTGCACGAATCACCGTCAATCCGGCGTCGTCCAGCCGTGCGCGATTGGACTCGATGACGTCGTCCCAGACATCATCAGGATCACCATCCGACAGCCGCAGTGGCTGTGGACGCCCATACACCAGCAAGGACGAGAGCATGGCGTTGAGGCGATCGACCTCGCGCAGCATCCGTTCCACGTTCCGCTCCACCGCCGCGTCGTCGCGCCCCTGTGCGCGCAGCAGCTGCGCTGCGGCAGAGATGCCGAACAGCGGGTTCCGTAGTTCGTGGGCTACGCCGGCTGCCACCTCGCCGATTGCCTCGAGGCGTCGCTTTTGCTCCACGCGCCTGACAAGGAAGGCCCGGTCGATTGCTGCCGCCGTCTGGGCGGCGATGGCGCTCAGCACACGCTGCGTTTCAGCAAGTTCGTAGGTTGCCTCGAGTTCCGTGAGTCGCACGGTAATCGCGCCCAGGACTCCCTCCTGGCTGATGATCGGTGCTGTGACTTCGCGACCGCTCGGCGCAACTCGGTGGACGATGGCGCGGTCAGATGCCAGCGCTTCCAACCATTCCGGACTCAGGCGGGCGGAGACTGCCTCGGGTGAATCGGTGTACCCACGAGACTGTACGGGCGTCAACGCCAACGTGTCATCGTCCGCGACGGCAATGATGAAGGCGTCGCAACGGACGGCCTGTTGCAGTTGCTGCGCGACCTCGCGGTACACGCGCGGAAGGTCGATTGAACTGGCGAGCGCGAGCCCGGTGGAGATGAGCGCTTCGCGGGCGCGGTGCGACTCGGTCACATCCGACAAGGTGGCGACGAAGCCGACGTGGGCGCCGTTCTCGAGACATCGGGTGATCTGCAACAGCATCACCCGCTCGTCGGTGTCGGGTTCGAACTCCCAGCGAACGAGGGGGACCGTGACGTCCGCCAGAACGACGAAGGCCCGCGCGCACTGTTCCGCTTGATCGGCGGCGTCGAGCGCAGCATGGAGCGGCTGACCGATGGCGCTTCGGTGGGCCTGGATCGCAGACGGCGGATGGTTCTGCCTGAGCACCGTGCCAGCGAGGTCCGTCGCGAAGATCGTCAGCGGAACGGCATCGAGTATCTGTTGGTCGCTGGCGGGCATGCGCAGAAAGATAGACCGGCGAGATGGAGCAGGCTCCATCTCGCCGGTCTTCGTGTGCGTCTGTATTCGCTGATGTCGGTCGCTGGCGGTGTGCCGCTATCACCGACCAGCAACCAATCGAATCAGCGTCCCTTCTTCTTCACCGGTGCCTTCTTCTTCGCCGGTGCCTGCTTCTTCGCCGGTGCCGCCTTCTTCGCCGGTACCGGCTTCTTCGTCGGTGCCGCCTTCTTCGCGGGTGCCGCCTTCTTCGCCGGTACCGGCTTCTTCGCGGGTGCCGCCTTCTTCGCCGGTGCCGGCTTCTTCGCCGGTGCCGGCTTCTTCGCCGGTGCCGTCTTCGTCGCCGGTGCCGTCTTCTTCGCCGGTGCCGTCTTCTTCCCCGGTGCCGTCTTCTTCACCGGTGCCGCCTTCTTCACCGATGCCGCCTTCTTCACCGGTGCCGCCTTCTTCACCGGTGCCGCCTTTCCTGTGGTGCCGCTCTTTCCCTTCCCGACCGTCTTGCTGGTCGGAGCAGTTGTTATTGCAGGCGCGGCCTTCTTGGCAGGCGCCGCCTGCTTGACCGGTGCCGACGTCGGCGGCACGATGGTCACTTTGTTCGGGGCGGCCGGGACCGCCTTCGTTGCCGCCGGCTTCACCGGCTCGGGTTTGGCAGGAGGAGGAGCCTTCGCCGCCGGCTTGGATACGGTCGCCGGCTTTGCGGTTGGAGTCGCCTTTGGAGTCGTTACCGGCTTCGGCGCAGGCACGGCCTTGGATGCCGCAGGTACCTTTGCCGCGGACGCCGCCTTGGGCGCTGGGGCCTTCTGATGCGTGGCTTTCGGCGGGCTGGCGGCTGGTGCCGCCTTCGGCGCCGGTGCCGGTGGCTTTGGCGCCTTGAGTGCAGTTGACGCACGCACGGCCGCAATCGGCTCGACCGCCGGCAGCGTCTTCACCTTCGCGCCGGTCAGTGGTTCGTCGCCGAGGTCATCGTCGATTCCGCCATCATCGTCGAGACCGAGATCGTCCTCTTCTGCGGGTTCGAGTTCATCCGTACCGAGCTCGGCATCAACCTCTTCCTCGATGACCTCGCCGGTGTCTTCCTCTTCATCCTCGTCCTTGGCGGCATCATCGGGATCGTCAAACAGCGACTCCCGCTTCCGCTTTACGGACGGGGTGAAGCCTTCCTCGTCCTCGTCCTCCTCCTCCTCCTCCTCTTCGTACATCGGATCGGAGTCGTAATAGTCGTCTTCATCATCATCACGGCCACGAAGCCGGAATTCAACATCATCGTATTCGCCGAAGCACGGCATGCCTGCCTCCAACGCAGAAAAGGACCAGCAGGATCAGGGACCAAAGCACAGGTGCGTGCAATGGCGACGTAGCCGGAATAACAGCGCCGCCGCTGCGAGTCAAGCAGCGGCGGCGCAATATGGTGCTTGGCAGGACGTTTTTGTGCCGGTCAGTCGCCAGCCACCGGGCTCGGAAGTGACACGGTGACCGGAGTGCTGAAGCGCTTCCGGACCGACCGCACAGCGTCATCCAGCAGCGAATACACCACCGGAACGACAAAGAGCGTGAGGAGGGTGCTGGTAATCAGTCCTCCAATCACGGCGCGACCCATCGGCGCCCGTTGTTCGGCTCCCGCCCCAAGGGCGAAGGCCAACGGAAGCATCCCGGCGATCATCGCGACGGTCGTCATGATGATCGGGCGGAGTCGGATTCTGGCCGAGGCGAGGAGGGCGGAACGCATGTCATCCCCCAGTTCGCGGCGCTGG
This sequence comes from Gemmatimonadaceae bacterium, assembly GCA_031423355.1. GTDB lineage: Bacteria > Gemmatimonadota > Gemmatimonadetes > Gemmatimonadales > Gemmatimonadaceae > JACMLX01. The sequence continues at coordinate 23,052 of JANPFJ010000382.1, forward strand.
TTCGCGAAGTCGACGAGCAGGATTCCGTTCTTGGTGACCAGCCCAAGGAGCATGATGATGCCGATCATGGTCATGACATTCAGGCTTCCCTTGGTCGCCAGCAGCGCCACGGCCACGCCGATGAAGCTGAGGGGGAGCGAGAGCATGATCGCCAGAGGCTGAAAGAATGAACCGAAGAGCGAGGCCAGGATGAGATAGATGAAGACGACCGCGAGGATGAGCGCCTCGCCCACGAATCCTTTCGTCTCGTTCAGATTCTGGACATCGCC
>JANPFJ010000383.1:0-1263 GCA_031423355.1 Gemmatimonadaceae bacterium
GCAGGGCATCGCCCGAGAGCGACCGAAAGCGGGGATGATTCCACCGCACGGTCTCGAGAGCCTTTGGCTCGCCAGCGGCGACCCGCTGCATGAGTTCCTGCGCTTGCTGCGCAGCCAATGCGGTTCCAATAAGCATCGGAGCGGCTACGGCGTGATCACCGCTCTCGGAAACCGCCCCTCGCGCATCGCGGCTTGGTACGCAAACGACGCCAGCACCACCGACGCCTGCTTGAGCCCTGTCACATCCACGTGATCGGCGAAGTCCATGTTGGTGTGGTGGATCTTGGTGTCGTAGTCCACGTAATCCTGAATGGTGTTGAAGGCCGGCAACCCCAGCGCGGTAAACGCGAGATGATCTGTATTACCGATCTTCTCCATCACGTTGCGACGGGCGCCGATGTTCGTAAATGGCGCCAGCCATGCATCGAACAGCTGCTTAGCGGCGGCGCTGCCCTCGGCATACCATCCGTACACGGCACCCGCACCAGGATCGTTGTTGAGATACACGCTGAATTTGTCGCGTGCTTTGGCGTTGGTCTCGCCGGCGTAATGGGCCTGGGCATAGGCGCGCGACGCCAGAAGCCCCTGTTCTTCGCCGCCCCAGATCGCCGCGCGGATGGTCCGCTTGGGGCGCACGCCGGTGGCTTTCAAAATACGCATCGCTTCGAGCAGCCCAGCCACGGCATCGGCGTTATCGGCCGCGCCGGTGGCGGAATGCCACGAGTCGATGTGCGCTCCAAGCAACACCACTTCATCGCCAACCACGGGATCGGTACCGGGAATCTCCGCAATAACGTTGTAGCCATTGGTGTCAACGGCATGATAGGTCGTCTTGACGTTCACGCGCAGGGCGATCGGCGCGCCGCCGCGCAGGCCGTTGACCAGCATGTTGTAGTGCTCTGACGACACAATCAGCGACGGCACGGAGTTTTCTGCGGTCGCCGTGCGGGCGCCCAGCACAAACATGGTGCCCTTGGCACCCTCTGTCGGACGGAGCACCGCGGCGGCACCCGCGTCACGCAGAAACTGCGGGAGGACATTGCGTGCCAGTGGGCCACTGGCGTTGTTCGCGCGCGGTGCGCCGATGGGTACCGGCTGATCGTAGTCGGCAGGCTGCAGTCGATCTTTGGTGATGAAAAACTCTTGCGGTTTAGTGGCCAACACGATGGCTCCGCGCAGCTCGCCCGCGTGCGCCTTGACCGAGTCGAGGTTGGCGTAGTCGCCAATGTAGACGGGTCGCCCGACGATCTCTCGCGTCGTTGA
>JANPFJ010000384.1:0-2267 GCA_031423355.1 Gemmatimonadaceae bacterium
GTCGGTGGACGAGGAGCGGGGAACTGCGGACCGGTTCCGGCGGGTACGTGAGCCGATGCCATGGACACATGGCTGGGCCGGCGTCTGGCCGGACGGCGAAGGACCGATGGCGGGCTTTGAAGTGACCTGGTTGCCGACGACCATTCTGGTTGGGAAGAATGGTCGGATTCTGGCGCTGGCGCCGAAGCTCGAGTCACCGGAGTTCGCCGCACTCGTTGCGCAGGCGCTGAAGTGAGGAAGGAATGCGGCAGATGACGAACGCTGGCACACGATGCGTGTTGATGGCCGCGCTGGTCCTGGGCGCTGCCGGCAGGGCGTTGGCGCAACCGCGACCGTTGATCGGCAACGGCGTCAAGCATGCACGCGCCCGGATCGAACCGATCGATGTACGAGGCAATCGCACACGGGTGCTGGTGACGTTGCTGGTAGACCCGGGGTGGCACGTGTCCTGGCGAAATCCTGGCGAGACGGGGTTGCCGACGCGGCTGAATTGGAGCCTGCCACCGGGGGTTCGCGCGATCGACGAGACGTGGCCGGTGCCGCTGATCACGCACACGCCGGTGGGCGACACACACACGCTGGAGGGGGACGTGCCGTGGGTGGTCGAGTTCCGCGTGGACAGTTCGAGCACGGTCGATCGACTCATCGGCCTGACGGTGCGCTACGGGATCTGCCGCGAGGTCTGCATTCCGGAGCAGCTTGTGGTGCAGGGAGTGCTGCCGGCGCGAGTTGAGCCCGGCAGCTTCGTCGTGCCGGCTGCTCTGCAAGCACGTCTGGCTAGGCCGGCCGGTGTGATCGCGGCGCGCAGGGTGTCGCCAACCCAGCTCTGCCTCGACCACGTTCCGCTGCAGTCTGCGGGGGTGTTTCCGGAAGTCGTGGCCGACTCTGGGCTGGGACTCGATGCCACGCTCCGGCTCACCCCGGGCCGTGGGCGTGGCGCGCCCGCCGGGCTGGCCACGATCCCCGCAACAGCCGAGCTGCGTTCGGGTGCGCGGGTGCTCTTCGTCCGGGGCAAAGCCGGGGCGTCGGCCGCGCTCGACTTCAGCCGCCCCGCCCCACGCTGCAGCGCCAGATAGGGGGCGTCCACCAGGCGCCAACCGAACTGGGCTCGACAGCGTATTGCTAGGTTGGGCTGCCTCTGGCGACCGGGGCAGCCGCAGGCTTCTACCCCACCTGAGACTTGTCATGCGATCTGTTGTCCGTCTCTCCCTGCTCCTCGGTGCCGTCGGGACGGCGCTTGGCGCGCAGGCGCCCGCTCCGTCATCCGGTGCGCTCGATTCGATCACGCTCTCCGCCATGCGCTGGCGAGCCGTCGGTCCCGCCAACATGGGCGGCCGTGTTGCCGACGTTGAAGGGATTCCGCTGCCATCGAAGACGTTGTATGTCGCGACCGCTGGCGGCGGTATCTGGAAGAGCACCAATGCCGGCACCACCTTCAAGCCGATCTTCGAGAATCAGCGCTGCGTGTCGATGGGTGACATCGCAATCGCGCCATCAGATACGAACACTGTCTACGTCGGCACCGGCGAACAGAACTCGCGCAATTCCATCTCGCCGGGCTGCGGTGTGTTCAAGAGCACCGACGGTGGCAAGACCTGGATGTCTCTCGGTCTGGCCGAGACCGAACATATCGGACGCCTGCAAGTGCATCCGCGCGATCCGAACACGGTCTACATGGCCGTGCTGGGATCGGCCTGGAAGCCGAGCAAGGCCCGCGGGCTCTACAAGACCACCGACGGCGGCAAGACCTGGGCGGTGATCAAGTTCATCAGTGAGCGCGCTGGCTTCATCGACGTGCAGCTCGATCCGACCAACCCCGACATCGTCTGGGCATCGAGCTATGAGCGCATGCGTGGCCCGTACTTTCTGCAGAGCGGTGGAGCGGGCAGTGCGCTCTGGAAGTCGACCGACGCCGGCGCAACCTTCACCAAGGTGAGTGGCGGCGGTTTTCCGGCGTCCACGCTCGGTCGCATCGAGATCGCGATCGCGCGCTCCAATCCGCGCATCATGTACACGATGGTGGAAGCCGATACGCTGCCGAATGCGGTGAAGGATGCCACGAAGAAGGCGCAGACGAAGCTCAGTGGGCTGTATCGCAGTGAAGATGCCGGTGCGACGTGGAATCGCACCAACAATGAAAACGTGCGCCCGTTCTACTACTCGCAGGTGCGCGTCGATCCGAAGAACGCCGATCGAGTGTACTTCTCGTCGACACCGGTGAAGGTCTCCGATGACGGCGGCAAGACGGCTCGCGACGCGACGGTCGG
>JANPFJ010000385.1:0-1329 GCA_031423355.1 Gemmatimonadaceae bacterium
CGGCAACTACTCGCCCCTCTATCAGGCCGCCTACATGCTCGGCGGGTTGCAGATGCGCGCGATGTACAAGGCACTGGTGTCGTCGAAGAAGATGACGGAGCGGGAATTCCACGACGGCGTCCTGCAGGGTGGCACCATGCCGATGGCCATGGTCCGTGCCCGGCTCGGGGAAATTCCACTCACGCGCGACGGACCAGCGCCGTGGAAGTTCGCCGATGATCTGCCTGCGTCGCGCCCGTTCCCGAGCCGCCGATAGGATTCCGTCCGGGCCGTCACATCCACGGTGCCTCGCCATCCGGGACGCTTCCGCGGCTCGATCCGCGACCGTCCCGCAGGACCTGCTTGCAATCGGAAGAACTTTCTCGCATGAATGCCGTATGCTGTCGGACACCACCCGACAGGAGAGCCGAGTGTCATCGCTTCAGGAACGGATGCAGCAGTTGCACGTGCGTGCGCGACATGTCCCCGCGCTGCACCGACTGGCAGTCTTCACGCGATTGCTGCTCGCGCTCGCGTTCGTGCCCACGGCCCTGGTGAAAGTGCAGGGCATGCGATTCACGGTGCTCAGCACGAGTACACCGATCGGGTACTTCTTCGAGGCGATGTACCAGAGCGGTGGCTACTGGCGGTTTCTTGGCTGGTCGCAGCTGATCGCGGGCGTCTTGCTGCTGATGCCGGCAACCGCAACGCTCGGCGCAGTGCTGTTCTTTCCCATCATTCTGAACATCTTCGTCATCACCGTGGCGCTGCATTTCACCGGGACGCCTGTGGTTACCGGCCTGATGCTGCTGGCCAGCCTGTTCCTGCTGTGCTGGGACTATCATCGCTTTGCGCCGATCGCCTGGGGGCCGCGGGCAGCGTACGATGTCCCGCCCACACCAGTGTTCCCGGTGATCGAGCGTGTGGGCTTTGCTCTCGGGGGAGGCGCCGGGTTGGCGCTGCTGTTTGCGGCACGCGGCTTCGTGCTCGGATCGCAACGTGCGACGGTGATCAGCGCCCTCGCTCTTGGGACCGTTGCCACGGCCATGGTGCTCGCGGGGTGGGTCGCCGCCGCCCGTAGGCGCGCAGGGTAGATTTCGCCTCTCGCGCGCCGCTCACCCCGTGCTCATCACACATGTCATTGCTGGGCCTCCAGGACGTCACGCTCGCCTTCGGTGGCCCGGAACTGCTGTCGCACGCGGATTTCAGCATGGAACGGGGCGAGAGGGTCTGCCTGCTCGGCCGGAACGGGGCCGGGAAGAGCACCCTGCTGAAATTGCTGGATGGCACCATCGCGCCCGACACCGGCACCATCGTCCGGCTCACCGGGCTCAGCGTCGCGCGACTCGA
>JANPFJ010000386.1:0-1327 GCA_031423355.1 Gemmatimonadaceae bacterium
GATGGAGATGGTGATGCCGGGCGACAACGTGCAGATGACGATCGAGCTGATCACGCCGATCGCGATGGACGAAGGGCTGCGCTTCGCGATCCGCGAAGGCGGTCGCACGGTCGGCGCCGGTGTCGTCGCCAAGATCCTCGCCTGAGTCGCAGGTGATTGTTGGCCGGGTCCCGTGTGCGGGGCCCGGCTTTCGTGCCCGAAATAGCAGGCTTCACCGTTCAGACCTGAAGGAGCAGTCCGCGTGAGTACCGCTGTCGAAACACCCCGTGCCAGCCTGCCCGCCCGTGTCGTCACGTTCTACAACGACGTGATGGTCGAGATGCGCAAGGTCACCTGGCCCGACTGGCCACAGGTGCGCCAGGCCACGCTCGGCATTCTGCTCGTGGTGCTCTTTATCGGTGCCGTCATCGGCGTCATCGACCTGATCTGTCAGGTGGTCCTGGTGTCGGGCCTCCCGCGTCTTTTCGCCCGCTAGTGTCAATGCTCTCCGCCACCAGTCATCGCTGGTACGCCGTGCAGACCACCGCCGGCCACGAAAACAAGGTGCGCACGCTCCTGCAGCGCCGGATCGATACCGATCCGACCGCGCCGGAAGAGCGGCCGATCCGGCAGGTGCTGGTCCCGACGCAAACCGTGGTCGAAGTGAAGAACGGCAAGAAGATCGAAGTCGAAAAGAAGACATTTCCGGGCTATGTGCTGGTGGAAATGATCGTCAATCAGGACACGCAGCACACCGTCAATGGACTGCAGGGCGTGATCAAGTTCGTTGGCAAGGACAAGGAACCGGCACCATTGCGCGACGAGGAAGTGAAGCGACTCCTGGGGATCGTGGATGAGAAGGCCGCGTCCGCCCCGGTCGAGGAGATTCCGTTCCTCATTGGGCAGGCCGTGCAGATCACGGAAGGCCCGTTCACTGATTTCAACGGCACGGTCGAAGAAGTGATGCCGGAGAAGGGCAAGGTGCGCGTCTCGGTCAGCCTGTTCGGGCGACCGACGAGCGTCGAGCTCGATTATCTGCAGATGAAGGGCTACTAGGCTCGATCGCCGGTCGGCGCGGAACCGTTCGGATTTGGCTCCGGTTGATTGGTGGGTAGGTGAGGACAGGCAGGACGTCGGCGACCACGACGACGCAAAACCCCGTGGGAGTTTCCGGTGTCATCACCGTGCGCATGTCGCACACGCGTGCATCGGCACCGCAACGTCAGCGAGGTACAGATGGCCAAGAAGGTCACCGGATTCGTCAAACTGCAGATCCCTGCAGGCAAGGCGACGCCGGCCCCTCCAGTAGGTACGGCGCTCGGCCCCCAGGGAATCAACATCATGGGGT
>JANPFJ010000387.1:0-1117 GCA_031423355.1 Gemmatimonadaceae bacterium
CTGACCGAGCACAGTCGCGGCGCCGCGGTGGTGGCGGCCGGCGAATGGTTGCTCTTCGACGTGAGCAATGCCGTGGGCGTGTTCGCGCAACGGATCGACGCGAACGCCGGCACGTTGACTGGCGAACGGGTCCGACTGATCGACAGCACGCGCTATCTGGGTGCCAATGCCGCGATCGCGGCATCGCTATCCGGCACCGTGGTCGCACTCCTGCCCGCTGCACAGGGGAGCGACTCGGCCGTGAACATCGCGCGGGTCAGCATGGATGGCCGCATCCTGGAGCGACTGCCGGCAGCGGACCATGGACTTCTCGTGCCTGCGCTCTCGCCAAACGGACGAATGCTGGCGACCGGAGGAACTGAGATCGGTCGCTACGACATCACCCGCCGCTCCTGGAATCGTCTGCTCCCGTTCACAGCGGGAACGATCGCGGGCAACGCGCGCATGTTCTGGGTGGGTGATAGCGTCATCGCCTTCAATCAGCGTGGTGGGGCCGACAGCGTGTTCCAACTCAACACCAATACTGGCGCCCAAACAGTGCTCTTTGGCTATCCAGCGGGTCGTGAGTTCGGCCTCAGCAGCCGGTCGCGTGACGGCCGCTACTGGTTGTACGCGTTGTCGCCCGACAGCAGCGCGCGATTCGCCGAGGCGTGGGTGTTCGATGCGACGGACGGCAGCAAGCGCAAGCTGTTCGACGAAGGCGCCTCGGTGGGCGACCCGCAGTTGTCTCCAGACGGCCGACTCGTCACGTACACGGTGCAAAGCGGGGCGCGACGCGGGCTGTTCGTCCGCCCGTTCGGCAGTGCGGGTGTGCCCATCGCCGTGGTGGAAGGCTATGTGTTCTTTCATGTGTGGAGCGACGACGGGCGTTCGATTTACTTCGTGCGCGCCAACCGCACCATCGAAGTGGTCGACGTGAACGCCAGCGGTGAAGCGGTGGGCCCGCCGCGCGTCGTGGTGCCCACGTCGACCCTCGAGGGCATAAGCGACGTCTATCGCAGCGTGCGATTCACACTCATCCCTGGTACCCGTGAGCTGTACGTGAATCTGAACGGCCAGCGGGCTCGCTCGCTGATGGTGCTGCAGAACTTCGCGGCGTTTGCGGCGCGCGGGCGGT
>JANPFJ010000388.1:0-19571 GCA_031423355.1 Gemmatimonadaceae bacterium
CTCGATGTGGCCGGCGTGCGTTACACCGGCAGCGGGGCGATGGCGACCGCGATCGCGATGGACAAGGACATGACGAAGCGGATCCTGGTGCACGCCGGCGTGCCGACGGCGCACTGGCGGATGACCCCGGTGGATGTCGACGCGACGATAGGCTACCTCGGCCTGCCGCTGATCGTGAAGCCGAACCGTGAAGGGAGTACGGTGGGGCTGACGATCGTGAAGGCGCGCGAGCAGTTCGAGGGCGCGGTGGCCGAGGCGCACCGGTTTGACAGGGAAGTGATGTGTGAGACGTTCGTGCCTGGTCGGGAGCTGACGGTGCCGGTGCTGGCCGGTGTGGCGTTGCCGGTGGGCGAGATCATCCCGGTGAAGGAGATCTACGACTACGAGTGCAAGTACACGCCCGGGATGGCGCGGGAGGTGTTTCCGGCCGACCTGCCGCCGGAGATGACGGCCATGGTGCAGCGGTATGCGGAGCGGGCGTATGTGGCGCTCAAGCTGCGTGGGTGTGCCCGGATTGACTTCAGGCTGACGGACGACGGGACGCTGGCCTGTCTGGAGGCGAACACGCTGCCCGGGATGACGGCGCTGAGCCTGGTGCCGCAGAGTGCGGCGGCGGCTGGGGTGTCGTTTGTTGAGTTCTGTGACAGGCTGGTGCAGGACGCGGTTCGGTGAGCTGAGGCTGGGTTCTGTGCCGGGTTGGAATCTTTCGGGAGTCCGGTGCGCGTGGCTGAGCCTCTGCGGGTGGGCTGGGATCGAACTCTGTTCACGCGGGGGCCGCGGAGGACGCGGGGGAAGAGCGGAACGGCAATTTTGGGAACAGCGGTGGCGGGTGAGGTGCTGTTCCAAAGAAGGGCAGTTGCACTTCCCCGCGTCCCCCGCGATCCCCGCGTGAACAGAGTTCTGATCTTCCACGCGATTCGAAGCCAGTCGAAGGCCCGCCGATCGTCGGGCTTGCCCGAACCGACTTCCCGGCCGACCTTCAAGGGGACGTCACCCTCGGCGGGCCGGATCGTCGATGGATGGACGCAGGATTGTCGGGTACGGCGAGGCGGGGCGGAGGTGATGCCGGAACCGCGTTGTCGGCTGTGTGTTTCATCGTCTGAACGCCGTCGTTCACGCCCTATTGCCGCGGTCCCGTAGCATGTCGAGTTATACCGAGACGGAAGAAGGTCCTGCCGGTTTGACGCCGGCGGTGCAGTGGTTGCTTGTCGCGAACATCGCGATCTACTTCCTGCAGCAGACCGTCGTGCGTCCGGAAGACATGGCGTCGATCTTCGCGTTCACCAGCACCAACGTGTTGCAGCGCTGGTGGTCGCCGATCACCTATGCATTCGTGCATGGTGACATCTGGCACATTCTGTTCAACATGATCGCGCTCTGGCAGTTCGGGCCGCGCGTGGAGCGGTTGTTCGGCACCGCGCGTTTCGTGCGTTTCTTCGCGTTGTGCGCGCTGGGTGGTGCGGCGCTGCACTGGTTGTGGCCGGCAAACCGCGGCGGCCTGATGATCGGTGCCAGTGCGGCAGTGATCGGCGTGATGTATGCCTTTGCGCATGCCTGGCCGCGCACGATTCTGCTGTTCTTCGGTGTGATCCCGATGCAGATCCGGTGGTATGTGTTTGGCTTCACGCTGATCAGCCTGTTCCTTGGCGTCACCGGCTCCAGCGGCGGCGTGGCGCACTTCGCGCACCTGGGCGGATTGTTCACGGCGTGGCTGCTGGTGCGGTTGCCGAATGCGACCAAGATCGGCACCTGGCAGGATCGCTTCAATCAGGCGCCGGAGTTGCCGGAAGACGACACGCTGCGCGCGATTCCGCCGCGCTCGACGATGCGTCCGCCACGCAGTGGTGAGGCGATGGACGCCGCGGATGACGTGGTCGCTCGCAGCAACGCGCTGGTGCAGCGCCGGCCACCGGTTGTGGCTCCGCAGCGGCCCGCGGTGACGGCGACGGTGGCGCCTGCGTTGAGCGCGACGGAGGAGCTGAACGAGCTGCTCGACAAGATGTCGAACGGTGGTGGCAAGGCGAGCCTCAGTGTGCGTGAGCAGGAGCGGCTGCACGAGCTGTCGGAGATTCTGCGGCAGGGGCGCTGAGTCTCTACAGGTGCTCAAGATCGCTGACGCCGTTATTGCTGTGTCGTGATGTCGGCGTGGGTGGGCTTCGGTCGGTGCATCGCATCAACTGAAAACACTGTTCACGCGGGGACCGCGGGGGGCGCGGGGGCGGTCTGTGCTGGACGCAGAGTTCTGTGAACGTCGATGGTTGTGAAGGGCTGTGGTAACTGCGTGAACGAGAGCGCAGTTCCTGCAGCTTTTGTCGTCTCTCAGGGAGCGTTTGGCAATGCCTGGCGCAGACCGCCCCGCGTCCTCCGCGGTCCCCGCGTGAACAGTGTTTGCGATGGTTGCGCTACGCACCAGCCGGGCGGAGCGCGCGGCGCGCCGGAGGTTGGCACAAAAAGAGAGCCCCCCGGACTTGCCGGGGGGCTATACCGCTGGGTTGGACCCCGCGGAGATGGTCAACGGCATGCACCGTCGAACCGATGCGAGTACGGTAGGGTCAGGTACACGGGTGTGCAAGTGTGGCTTGCTTCGGACACTCGGCCGGGGCGGTTGGGTGGGGTGCTAAATTCCTCTCGAACCCTTCCACGAACCAGCGATGCCGAAGCCAGAACTGCTCGAGACGTTTCCGAACCCGTATGCGGACCGGAAGTACGAGATCCACATGATCTGCCCCGAGTTCACGAGCCTGTGTCCGCTGGGCGGGGTGGAGACGGACGCGGCGGAGCTGAGTCTGTTGCAGGGCGGGGCGCCGGACTTTGCGACGATGTACCTGACGTATGTGCCGGCGGAGTTCTGTGTGGAGCTGAAGAGTCTGAAGCTGTATCTGTGGAGCTTCCGGAATGACGGGATTTTCTATGAGCGGGCGGTGAATCACATTCTGGATGATCTGGTGAAGCTGACGAAGCCGACGTTTTTTGAGGTGAAGGGGGATTTTGCGGTGCGGGGGGGGATCAAGTCGATAGTCACCGCCAGACACGGTGAGAGGCCCACCGGCCTCTAGATCTGGCAGGAGCGATTCGGTGCACGAGAGTTCTGAGTACTGGCTTGGAAACGCGAGTGGTGTTGCGGGACGTGCGGGTTGATGGTCGTGGGGGTGGTGGGTAAGTTGATTGTCTTGGCCAGGTAGCTCAGTTGGTAGAGCAGCGGACTGAAAATCCGCGTGTCGGGGGTTCAATTCCCTCCCTGGCCACTTGCTTTCGAGAACGTGACGAGCGCCCGGCCTTTGGCTGGGCGTTTGTCGTTTCGGTTGAGGAAGTCGAACGACCAAGGTAGTCTTAGTTCGGGATAGCCAATATCCAGAACCAAGACCACCACCCGAGTTCGACATGCCGTCTCGTCGCGTCTCCCTCACCTGGCAGCACGACCCGACCCTGTATGCGCCGGCCCGCTACCGGAAGGCGTGCGGGTACGAGGCCTACATACCGGCACCGCTCGGGGAGCTCGCGCTCACACTGGGAGCTGAGACCGCCGGCATCGTATCGGATGCCGAGAGTGCGATCCAGCGACTGAACGCCTCGGCGCAGCCAGCACTCGTACCGCTGGCGCGACTGCTGTTGCGGACGGAGTCCATCGCTTCATCCAAGCTCGAAGGACTGCAGCTCGGTGTGCGCGAGTTGGCCCGCGCCGAATCGAAGTCTGAGACGGGGCAGAAGGTCTCGCCGACTGCGCTCGACCTGCTGGCGAACATCGACGCCATGCAGCTGGCGGTGGATGCGGCAACGCAGGCCGAGGTGTTCACGATCGAGCAGATTACCGCAATTCATGCGCGCCTGATGGCGCATGTCGTGAATGCGCCGCGCATCGCAGGAGTATTGCGCACCACGCAAAACTGGATCGGCGGAAACGACTTCAACCCGTGTGGCGCCGACTTCGTCCCGCCGCCGCCGGAGAACGTGATTCCGCTCCTCGACGATCTGTGCACGGCGATCAACGACGACACACTGCCACCGCTGGTGCAGGCAGCCCTGGTGCACGCACAGTTCGAGACGATCCACCCGTTCGCGGATGGCAACGGTCGTACCGGGCGCGCGCTGGTTCAGGTGGTGCTGCGGCGTCGCGGCCTGGCGCCGGATTACGTGCCGCCGATCAGCGTCGTGCTGGCGAATGCGAAGGAGCGGTACATCGCGGGGCTCACCGACTTCCGTGCGGATCGCATGGAGGCGTGGGTGGCACAGTTCGCGGCAGCGGCAGCAACGGCGGCAAAGCTGGCAGATCGGTATTTGCGCGGGGTGACTCGGCTGGCCGATACTTGGCGCGATCGCCTGCGCGCGTCGTCGCACGTGCCACGAGCCGATGCGGCGGCGTGGGCGGTGATCGACGTCCTGCCGTCGCATCCGGTGGTGACGGCGCCGGTGCTGGCGGTGGCGACGGGGCGAGGGAAGGCGCCGGTGTATGACGCGATCCGGCAGTTGGTAGAGGCGGGGGTGCTGCTGCCGCTCGGCAGTTCGATGAGGAATCAGGCGTGGGAGGTGGAGGGGTTGCTGGAGCTGATGGGGGGAATGGAGGAGGGGCGAGTGGCGGTGGCACAGTAGACGCAATCGGTCCCTTACGTCGTCACTCGCTCTTGAATGCGCTCATCGCTACGTCATCCCCTGATCGACATCGCCCGAACCCGGTGATCGACTTGCAGCGAAACGACTGATCCGCATCAGCGAAACAAGCAGGAGTCGCATTCGGACCGTCACCGCCCATCTCGCGCAGCGCCTGAGCCAGCGTGTCGCACCGTGCTCAGCGCATGCCCTAGCGAGGCCGCACCTGCGCCAACTGCACCAACGTACCCACCGACCCCACGCCCACCATCCGCTCGCGCACGCGCATCACCACCTCACGCGCCACCCCCTTCCCGTGCGCCGAAGCATTGCGTTGCTCCGCCAGCTCGGCAAGCATCGGTGGCAGCGACGACACGAACCACTCACCCTGCTCGAGCTTCAACCTGAGCCAGTCACACCGTGCCTTGGTCTCCGGAATGGCGCGCGCGAGAGCGCCGAGACCGAGCGCGCCCGAATGCGCCAGATCGACCGACTGCCCGTCGATGTTCGTGAACCGCACGTCCGCTGGCGCGCCACGCATGGCCGCGCGCAGCAGCAGGTTCACCTGTACCTCCATCGCATTCGCGAGCGACACGATCACCGGCGACAGCTCGAACGCCATGTCGTCACGATGCGCGCGAAACGTCGATTCGGCCGATGCAATGAACCGGCGGACACCGGGATCGAGCGCCGTCCAGGCCGCGGTGCCGAACCGATTCAGCCGCATCTCGCGCTGCATTTCACCGACGCCCCGCTGCTCCGCGTCGTACTCGGCCCAGAAACGCCCACCGGTGTAGCGCATGCGCGTCGCATCGTCGAACCAGCGCGTCTCGTCTGGGCAGGTGACCAGCAACGGCAGGTCCACCACGCCACCGTAGATCGACACGGGGCGGTCGTTGTACCGCGTGTTGCGCAGTGTCGCGAGTGTCGTGGCGACGGCAGTCGTGTCGTCCGACACCAGCTGGCGAATGTCCCACAGCATGAACCAGCAGTCACACGCGAGACCATTTGCGGCGTAGTAGGCTGGCACCTGTGCGTCGGGCGTGAAGTCGGCTCCTGCCCGCACCGCGCCGACATGTGCCACGTACAGTGACCGATAGTCGGTGAGGTAGATCTGCACCTCGGGCGCATCGGCGTCGTCGGTCTCGATCTGCAAGTCGACGGCCAGTACATCGCGCAGATGCGGCAGCGGCGCCTGGCGATTCACGCTGTGCACCTTCCCCCACCAGACGAAGACGTCGTCGTGCTCGCGCTTCCCTTCGCGCGCCTCACGCATCGTCGCGAGCAACACCTCGAGATGCAGTTGCAACGCATCCGTCTCGTATGTGGGATTCCAGACGGTGAAGAGGTGCGTGGTGTGCACGTGCTCCAGGTGGTGACGAGGGAAGGCCGGCCGGCAACGCTCGTGTGCGGCGGTCCGGCATGGACGGTCGTTCGCTGGCAGGGGAATGGCAACCGTCATGCGATGCGGGGAAGGGCAACGTACCACTGCGTCGCGACTTGCAGTCATCAGCGAATGATCGTGAATCACACACGGCCTCTTGACTTACTCGAGACAGGCGGCGACTATCTCCTCAGCGCAGTGCTTTCCAGACTTGACGGACTGCGTTGATCCACCCCACACCGTCTAAGTCGCGCCCAAGGCCCGCGACTGATGTCCATCAGTCCGGGCCTTTTCTGTTCCCTCGCACCGATCACGAACGAACCAGAAGCACCACACAACTGATCCCCCAAGGCCACCTCCGTCTCGGTGGCCTGGCATGAAGAAGGTGGCGAGAGCATCGGCTCTGTGACCCACCGCCAGACCGTGTCCCCACGGTGGCCCAGCCGACCAGCGCCCACAGCGTTGGACCCATGCGCGAACGAGCCGGCACGCCTCCTCGAAAGGACCCATGGGCACCGCTGCCACTGCACCACGCCGCACCACGCGCATCACGCGCATCAGCACGCGCACTCCGAACACACCGCGCTCCCTGCTCCGGCCACTCGGCATCGTCGGCTACGACGCACTCGAGCCGGCGTTGCTCGCAGCACTCGCCACCGCTGAACCGCTGCTGCTGATCAGCGACCACGGCGCCGCCAAGACGCTGCTGCTCGTCCGATTGGCTCACGCGCTTCGGCTCGAGTTCCGCCACTACAACGCCAGCCTCCTGCAGTTCGACGACCTGGCCGGATTCCCCATCCCTGATGAACGCACCGGCGCGATCCGATACGTCGCGCCGCCAGGCGCGATCTGGGGGGCAGAGGCGGTGTTCCTCGACGAGATCGGCCGCTGCCGACCGGAGACGGCGAACAAGCTCTTCCCGATCGTGCATGAGCGGCGCATCCAGGGCATTGCACTCGACGCGCTGCGGCATCGATGGGCGGCGACGAATCCCCCGCCGTCGGCGCAGGAAGAGGACCGTGCCTCGTCGGACGGATACGAGGGCGTCGACGTCCTGGACCCGGCACTCGCAGACCGCTTCGCATACGTGGTGCCATTGCCACGCTTCCATGACCTGAGCGACGCGGACCGGCTGGCGATCATCAGCGGCGTAAGCGAGCGACCCACCGACGACGCGAATCGATCGGTGCGCGAACTGGTCGAGGCAACGGCGGACATCATCGCGGCGGCACCAGCGTCGCTGCACCAGGCAGCGTCGGAGTACGTGATGGCGCTGTTGCCGCGACTGGCACAGGGAAAACTCACCATCGGCGGCCGTCGCGCCGCAACACTGAAGCGCAATCTGGTCGCGGTCTGGGCCGCCTGTACTACACTGGGACGGCGCACCGACGACTCGGCGTTCGCGGCGGCGCTCTTCGCGTCGATCCCCGACATCGTACGCCGACCGATCTCGCGCACGATGCTCCTCGCGGCGCACAAGGGCGCCTGGGAGCAGGTGGCGCTGCCGGAAGAGGATCCAGCGCGACTGCTGATCTCGGTCGCCGATCCGGTGCGTCGAGCGACACTGGCGTTGACCATTCCGGGCCTCAAGCCGGCGCTCCGTGGAGAGGCCATCTGCGGCGCGCTGGCGCAGCTCTCGAAGGTGGATGCGGCCATCGTCGCCTGGCTGCTGCTGCCGCGCATCATGTCGGGCGCGCGACAGGTGCCGGCGACGGCAATCGAGACCGTCGCCAACATTGCCAACGCGATCATCGCCGGCGGACAGTCAGTGCGCGGCTACGGCACGACGGCAACCTGGGTGGCACGGGTTCGCGCACAGGTCGCCCTCAGTGCGCTCTGCGCCGAGGACGCGGAATACCTGTGTAATGCGCTCTGCGGGCTGGCGCCGATCCCAACGCAGCTGGCAGCGGGATCCTCGGCGACGTCCGTCTCCGACGAACTGGTGAAGCCGGCACTCGAGACCTGGCATCGCTGTGCGGCAGCACTCGGTGATGGGCGGAGCGAAAGCGTGGTGGCGGCGTGACCCTGCGACACATCCGCCATCAAGTCGAAGCGCCGATCACGACGGCGCACGACAACCGTCTCCACAACTGCGGATACGGCCGGCCGCCGGAGCAGTACCTGACGCCGGCACTCGGCACCGGCTTCGACATCGACCTGCACTCCTTGCTGCTCTCCTGGCGTGATGCATCACCAGCAGTGGCGCTCGAGCTGAACGCACTGCGAACGCTGCGCAGACGGTATCCGCGGGCGCTGCTGGCGTCGTGCGCGTGGGCACTGCTGGTGGCGCTGCAGGGCACGGCCAGCGGTCGTGACGATGATCCAGAAGCGGCACTCGCGGCACTCAGCGCACACGTGATGTCACTTGGGCTGACGCGCGGCGTGCTGCTGACCTGCGCCGTGACCAGTCGAGGGACGGTGCAGCCTGTGCGGCGCGGGGGCATGACGACGGAGCCGGTCGCGCTCGCACTCGTCGCCATGGCGGCCTCGCGACCGCCGATGGTGATGTGGGGCGTCGAACCGTCTTTGGAGAACATCGCGCCGGGCGCGATCATGCGCATGCGGTGGCTGCGACGGGGAGAGGCGGGATCCGAAGCGCGCGCCGTGTGGGACGCACTCGCTGGCGCGCGACCGGCTGGAGGTGACGATGCGTCCCGCTGATCGGCCGTCCTATCTCGCCGCCATCGACCGGCTCGGTGATGCCGACGCCGTGATCGCGCGCGTGCTCGATGTGGCAGGCGTTCGGCAGTTTGCGCTGGATGCGCTGCTGCGGTTGAGCGGTGTCGAGTGGTCCGACCAGGTGGGGACGGCCTGTGTGGAATGCGTGGACTCGCCGCGGCTGCTGCTCAATCCGTGTTTCATCGAGTCGCACTGCCAGGTGCCGCGAGCGCTCGCCTTTCTGCTGTTGCACGAACTGGCCCACGTGAGCCTGGGCCACACCGGGCTGCACGCTCGCGTCACGCCGATCCAGAACGTGGCATTCGATGCATTCATCAACGCTTCGCTGTTGCAGGGGATCGTCAACGAGGGGCGCCTGGCAGATCGATGGGATGCACTGGTGACGACCGTGTATGCGGCTGACAGGTCACCCGAGTTCATCCTGCGGCCGCCGCCGTGCTGGCCCGATGCGCCCGACTGGGAGGCGAGCGCGAACCTCCCGTCGGTGCTCCGTACACTGCACCAGAGGCTGTACGACAGGGCGCCCAGCGGTGTTGCCGACGGAGGCACGGAGCGTGATCGGTGGCTCTCCGTCACCTACGGTGAGTTGATCCGTGCACTGACAGCAGAGCAGATGGCCACGAATGGCGACGGTGATGACACGCCGGATGGGGTGGACGGCGTTGCCGATCGACTGCTCGGTGCACATGGTGCCACTGAAACAGAGCGCGCAGCGACCAGTGGCGGGCGCGACGCGAACGCGGCCGCAGCGCTCGGCGAGGTGCTCGCGCAGCTGCCGCGTGATCCGGCGGCGAACCGCGCCGATGGTGGCGATCCGTTCGATATCCAGCTCGGCGGGCGGTGCGACGACCAACTGATGGTGCAGTTGCGCGCGCTCATCCGTCGGGCGCTGGTGGACGGCGGTGACTCGCAGCAATGGCAAGTCGAGTCGCGATCGATCTGGACGGTTGATCCATCGCGGGACCGCCGAGCGCACGTGCGACGCCACGTGAGCCGCGCGATGGGCACGTCCGCGCCAATGCTCTTCCATGGCGCGACCACGCAGCGTCGCCCGCGCGTCTTCGGCGGTGCCGCCATCTACCTCGACGTCAGCGGCAGCATGGGTGACTGGGTGAATCGACTGCATGCGGCACTGATTCCGCTGCGGCGGCTGCTGGCGCCGCAGCTGTTCGTGTTCTCGACCGACGTCTGCGCATACTCGCGCGATGCGTTCGTGCGCGGTCGTGTACGCAGTACGGGTGGCACCGACATCACACCAGTGCTGCGGCACCTGCTGACACACGCGGCGCCGAGGAAGATCGAGCGCGCCCTGCTGCTCACGGATGGATACGTCGGAACACCGGCCCGTGCCCTTGCGCGCGAGTTCATCGCAAGGAAGATCGCGCTGCACGTGGGCCTGGTTGGCACGTGCCGGATGGACACCCCCCCGTGGGCCGCGAGCATCACGACGCTCAAGGCATCCACTCCGCGCTGACCAGACATCGCAACACACCGGCGCCCCGCGCCATGGAGATAGACATGACCTGCATTCACACACCCGTTTCGAGCCTCACGCCGTCACTGCCAGGCGGGAACGCCCGGTTGCTTGTGGCCGAGGCGGTGCTGCCTGGGCATCCTGACAAGCTCTCCGACCAGATCGCTGATGGAATCCTCGATGTCGCGCTGGCGGCCGATCGCGAGGCCATCGTGCAGATCGAGGTGGCAGTACACGAGGCGAACTGCTTCGTGAATGGGCGCAGCTCGACGGCCGGCGGACCGCTGGCGCTGCACGATGTGGTCGAGACGGTGCGTGCGGTATACGAGCGCGCCGGCTTCGGTGTGCCCTTTCCTGATGTCGGTGACGGAGATGACTACCAGTGCCCGCGTGGTGCGGACGTCAAAATCACCACGTCGCTCCAGCTCGATGAGGCCGACCCGCTGGAGACGGCGGAGCGGGAGTACTGCGACGATCAGGCGCTCCACATCGGCTATGCGGTTGCAACGCCGGAGACGAAGTACCTGCCGCTCGAGCAGCATCTGGCGCTGGTGCTGCGGCAGCGGCTGCTCGAGTTGTGCGTGACACGCCGCGAGCTTGGCGCCGGGCCGGACGGCAAGCTGGTGGTGGTGCTGGTGCCGACCGGAGCTGACTCGAACACGATGATGGTGCGCGAGGTGATCGTCAGTTTGCAGCATCTGGATCGGGCGCCGCTGGTGATGCTGCAGCGCGCGGTGCGCGAGGTCGTGTTCACCGAGCTGGCGGCGCAGCATGCCGCGATGCCGTGGCTGCTGGCGGAACCAGCGCCGGAGCTGCCGATCCGCTTCAACGCCAGCGTCGTCTTCGTGCGCGGCGGCCCGATGAACGACAACGGGCAGACGGGGCGGAAGCTGGTCTGTGACTTCTATGGGCCTCGCGTGCCGATTGGCGGCGGCGCGCTGTCGGGGAAGGATCCGTGGCGTCTGGATCGCGTCGGCGCGTTCCGCTCGCGCCAGATGGCGCTGGCGATTGTCGAGACGGGGTTCGTGCGCGATGCGCTGGTGACGTTCGCGTGGGGGCCGCGCGACCGGCGCCCGTCGCACGTGGGCATTCTGGTCGAGGGACGCGAACTGTGTGCGGCGGATGTCGCGCGGTGGACGCGGCGGTACGATCCCGCGTTGCGCGCGACGTGGGAGGAGCTGGCGTTGTGGAGCGTGAACTACGAGAACTGTGCGCGGGCGGGGCACTTTGGGCGGGATGTGCCGTGGGAGCGGACGTGAGCGCGGCTCGCATTCGGAACGTCGCGCGGTGGAGCAGTGGTCCGGGCGAGGCTCGGGGCGTGCCGGCGACGAACATGGTGCTTCACATCCCGCACGACTCCGCACGGATACCCGCCAACCTTCGCAATACGCTTCGGCTCAGCGACGACGAATTGCAGGCGGAGCTGATCGCAATGACCGACAGTTTCACTGCTGAGCTCTTTGATTTTGCCCCGGATGTTCCGCGCGTGGTCTTTCCCGTCAGTCGATTGATCGTCGATCCTGAACGATTCGTGGATGACGCGCGTGAGCCGATGGCGGCGCGTGGGATGGGGGTGATCTACACATCCACGTCTCGCGGAACTCTGCTGCGCACCGCGCCAAAGCCGAACGAGCGGAAGCAATTGCTGGATCGGTACTATTTCCCGCATCACGCGGCCCTGACTCAGGCGGTCAACACGGCGCTTCAGGCGTTCCCGTCATGCGTCATCGTCGATTGTCACAGCTTTCCGTCGAGCCCACGTGCGTATGACCTTGACCAGGCGGTGCGGCGCCCTGACATCTGCCTCGGCACAGACCGTTTCCACACGCCTGACTGGCTCACGGAGATCCTGGCCAGCGCCTTTACCGCAGAAGGCTACAGCGTCGAGGTCAATACGCCGTTCGCTGGTTCGCTCGTGCCGAGCGAACACTTCGGGGTTGATACGCGTGTGACCTCCATCATGGTCGAGATCAATCGACGCATGTACATGAATGAAGTGTCCGGCCAGCGTCTGGCGGACTTCGCCGTTCAGCGGGACACCATTCATCGTGCGCTGACGGCGATTCGCAGTTCACTCGCGGTTCACTGGCGGTACTGAGTCCATCCGAGTCGTAACCTTCCCCTGTTCGCGAACGGTCGGACGTCAATCAGCGAATCAGTCTCACCTTTTGCTTTGGCTTGAGTAAGCTCGCGTCACAACGGCTGGCCTGCTCGACAGGGAAGCGTACGGCGTGGCGCCGCCGCCGACTGTCAGCGCGTCGTCATCCCGCGCGCGGCAGCGGCGTCAGGCGCCCGATCTCTGCCGCCTCGGCCGACCGGAGCGCGTGCCACAGATCCCAATCCTGCTGCAGTCCGAGCCAGAAGTCGGCACTCATGCCCGTCACCTGGGCCAGCCGTAATGCTGTGTCTGGCGTCACGCTGCGCTTCGCATTGACGACCTCATTCAGGCGCGGAAAGGAAACGCCGAGCTGAATGGCGAACGCCGACTGCGAGATCCCCAGCGGCTTGAGGAATTCTTCGAGCAGCATCTCGCCGGGATGGGTCGGCGGCCGCCGCTGCACCAACGCGGTGACGCGCGGGGCCTCGTTCCTGTCCGTTCGATCTTCCAGACCGCACATTCCCAGCGTGCACGCAGCGACCTTGCTCCCTGCACACGGCCTCTCACCCAACCATCCAGTGCTGCGCCTCCTCCGATCGTCTCCCCCGCTGCGTGTAGCAGTCGTGAGTCTCGTCCTGGCGGCCTTCGCTGGGCCGGTCGCTTCCGTCGTCACGGCGCAGGCGCCCACGCTCACGGCCCTCCGCTTCAAGGCACTGATCGACCCCACCGGGCGCACCATTCGTGACGCGGTCGTGGTGGTGCAGGGCGACACGGTGGTCCGCGTGGGACATGGGTCGCGCGACGTACCAGCCGGTGCGACGGTGATCGACCTGCGGCGTTACACCGCGATCCCGGGGCTGATCGACGTGCACACTCACATCACCTACTGGCGCGACAAGGCCAACCCGGCCAGCCAGCCGCCGCGGTCAAAGGATTCCGTCGTGATGATGGCGGCCGAGAATGCGCGGCGCACGCTCGAAACCGGCGTGACGACAGTGCGCGACCTGGGCGCGACGAATTTCACCGACATCGCCATGCGCGACTCGATCGCGAAAGGCGCGATGATCGGGCCGCGCCTGTTCGTCTCGGGCCATGGACTGGGCAAGCTCACCACCCCGCCAGTGGCCGGCGCGCCGTCAACGGTGCCGCGTGGCCGCGTGCGCGACACGGTCGAAATGAAGGAAGCGATCCGCATCCAGGTCGAGGCGGGGGCGGACTGGATCAAGATGTACGGCTCCACCGGCAGCTTCCAGAACGTCACCAGCGTGCAGACGTTCACCGATGAAGAGATGCGCGTGGCGACCGAGACGGCGCACCGCTACGGCAAGCCGATCGCCATCCATTCATACGGACCATCCGGTGCGCGGGGCGCGCTGCTGGCGGGTGCCGAGTCGATCGAACATCCGGCGGGCGTCGATGACTCGACGTTGCAGGCGTGGGCAAGGCGCGGCACGGTGTACGTGCCGACGATCGATCACAACCGGTTCTACGCCGACAACGCGGTGCCGCTCGGCTATGACGCGGCTCAGGTGGCGGGTCTCGATTCGTTCCGGCTGCTCAACCTTGCCACCGCCACGCGCGCGCATCGCGCCGGTGTGACGTTCGCGATGGGTTCCGATGCCGTGTACTGGATGTTCGGCGAGAATACGCGCGAGCTGGCGTGGTTCGTGAAGGCGGGGCTGACGCCGCGCGAGGCGCTGCAGACCGCCACCACCAACGCCGCGGCGTTGCTGCGCCTGCCGACGAAGCTCGGTCGCGTGGCAGGGGGATACTTCGCGGACATCGTCGCAGTGGATGGCGATCCGCTGAAGGACATCGACGTCGTGATCACGCGGGTCGTGTGGGTGATGAAGGGCGGTGCAGTGGTGGTGGACAAGCGCAGCGCGCGATGAGTCCGGCGTCGCGCCCAGGCGCCGGCGGCATGGCCACCGTGTACCTCGCGCACGACCTCAAGCACGATCGCAGGGTGGCGATCAAGGTCCTCAAGCCGGAGCTGATGGCGGTCCTCGAAGCGTTGGGTGCCCGGATGAGCTTGAGCTCATCGAGAGGCGAACCCGACCCGACGAGTGGCTGCGGTGTAGGTTCACCATACGCTTCCGACCCTCCCTCTGCAGGGAGCTGCCCGCTCGTGCCGTGCCCAGCCGCTGAGCCCCCTGGCGCCCGTTCATTCGCCCATGGCTCACTCCCGGTGATCCGTCGTGGCACACGCTACCGCTTTCCCCATTGTCGGCATCGGCGCCTCCGCCGGTGGGCTCGCTGCGTTCGAGGCGTTCTTCTCCGGCATGCCAGCCCACGTTGACCCCGGGATGGCGTTTGTTTTGGTGCAACACCTGTCGCCTGATCACAAGAGCCTCCTCTCCGAGCTGATTCGGCGCTACACGCGCATGCAGGTGTTCGAGGTGGAGGACGGCATGGTGGTGCGGCCCAACTGCACCTACGTCATTCCCCCCGGTCACGACATCGCGTTCCTCAATGGCACGCTCCAACTGCTCGAACCCATCGAGCCGCGCGGTCAGCGCCTGCCCATCGACTTCTTCTTCCGTTCACTCGCGCAAGACCAGCACGAGCGCGCCATCGGCATCATCCTCTCCGGCACCGGGAGAGACGGCACCGAGGGCGTCCGCGCCATCAAGGGCGAGGGCGGCATGGTGATGACGCAGAGCACCGCCTCGTCGGAGTTCGACGGCATGCCGCGCAGCGCCGTCGGTACCGGCCTGGTGGACTATGAGCTGCCCCCAGCCGAGATGCCGGCGCAGCTCATCGCCTACGCCGCCAGGGCCGTTGGCAGACGCCCCACGCCCAATCCCGTCCCTGTCATCACTGTCGAGAATGCGTGGAACAAGATCTTCATCCTGCTGCGGGCCGAGACCGGCCACGACTTTTCCCTCTACAAACCCAACACCATTCACCGCCGCGTCGAGCGGCGCATGGCGGTGCACTCGATCAGCGGGATCGACAGCTACGTCAAATTTCTGCAGCAGACTCCCGTCGAGGTGCAGGCGCTGTTTCGTGATCTGCTCATCGGCGTGACGAGTTTCTTTCGCGATCCCGAGGCGTTCCAGGTGCTCGAGGATGAGGTCATCCCCGCACTCTTTGCGAACAAGCCCTCCGGCGCCGCGATCCGCGTCTGGACCGCCGGCTGCTCCACCGGGGAGGAGGCGTACTCGATCGCCATGCTGCTGGTGGAGCGCATGGAGTTGCTCGGAGCTCTCCACACGCTGCAACTGTTCGCCACCGATATCGACCTCCACGCCATCGCCACCGCCCGCACCGGGCTCTACCCGAACATCAACGTCGCCGGAATCTCGCCCGCGCGCCTGGCGCATTTTTTCACGGCCGAAGCCGACGGCAGCGCCTACCGCATTCACAAACGCATCCGCGACCTGATGGTGTTTTCCGAGCAGGATGTGATCAAGGACCCGCCCTTCTCCAGGCTCGATCTCATCAGCTGTCGGAATGTGCTGATCTACATGGGCTCGGCGCTGCAGAAAGAACTCAAACAGCGCTTTCACTACGCCCTCAACCCGGGCGGCTGGCTCTTCCTCGGCACCTCGGAAGGCTTGGGCGATTCTGACGGCCTGTTCGACGTGTTCCACCGAAGCGCCAAGTTGTTTCGGCGTACGGCCGACCTGCCGGGCCCGCTGCGTGTGTCCCAAGAGCGCTCCCTGCCGCCCATCACCGCGATGCGTGCATCGGTCGGCTTGGCCGCAGAGCGCAGCGCCACCAACGCCGCCGCGGTTGGCGGCAAGACGCTGCGCGATGCCACC
Organism: Gemmatimonadaceae bacterium; assembly: GCA_031423355.1. Lineage (GTDB taxonomy): Bacteria > Gemmatimonadota > Gemmatimonadetes > Gemmatimonadales > Gemmatimonadaceae > JACMLX01. The sequence continues at coordinate 15,987 of JANPFJ010000388.1, forward strand.
GAGCAGGCGCTGCTCGAACAGGTCATCGCCGTCGGCGCGCTGGTCAACGCCCACGGCGACGTCCTGTATCTGCACGGCCGCACCGGCAAGTTTCTCGAGCCCAGCCCCGGCGAGCCCGGCAGCAGCAACATCCTGAAAATGGCCCGTGAAGGTCTGCGGCTTCAGCTGACATCCGGCCTGCGCAAGGCGGTGGACACCGGCGACACCGTCGCCTGTCCGGGCCTGCAGGTGAGGAACACTGGCCACCTCACCGCCGTCAACGTCACCATCCGTCCGGTCATCACTGGCGCGGGCGCGTCACGGGAGGCGCCGCTCTTTCTGGTCACGTTCGAAGAGGCGCCGCCCGCGACGCCGACGCCGCCCGCGGATGGCACCGCGGGCGACGATCCTGCGACCGGGGTGAACGGCAGCGTGTCGCCGGACGCCGAGGCCGGCAGTGCGGCGCTCCTGGCGGAACTGCGCGCCACGAAGGATGACCTCCGCCTGGCCCACGAGGAGCTGGATGTGTGCACCGCAGAGTTCCGATCCTCCAGCATGGAACTGCAGTCCGTCAACGAAGAGCTGCAATCCACCAACGAGGAACTGGAAACCGCGAAGGAAGAAACGCAGTCGGCCAACGAGGAATTGGTCACCATCAACACCGAGTTGCAGACCAAGGTGATCGCGCTGACGCGGGCCAACAACGACGGGAACAACCTGCTCGCCGGCACCGGCATCGGCACGGTGTTCGTGGACATGCAGATGCGAGTGCTACGCTTCACGCCCGCGGCCAGCGACATCACCAACCTGATCCTCAGCGATATTGGTCGGCCCATCGCGCACGTCGTTTCGAATTTCGCAGACTATCAGAACCTGCTGGTCGACGTGAAGGCGGTGCTCGACACGCTGGTGCCTCGCGAGGTGCAGTTGCAGACCCTCAACGGCAAGCGCTACACGATGAGGATCCTGCCGTACCGCACCATGGATAACGTGATCGAGGGCGCCGTGATCTCGTTCGTGGACGTCAGCGAGATGATGAAGGCGCAGGAGGCGCTGGCCCGCACCGAGGCGCTGCTGCAGCGCACCGGCGAAATGGCAAAGGTCGGCGGCTGGGAGCTGGATCTGGCGACGACGGAGGTCACGTATTCGAGAGAAACGGCCCGCATCCATGAGGTCGATTTCCCCTATGTCCCGCCCAAGCTGTCACAGGGGAACGAGTACTACAGTCCGGAGGCCTGGCCGATGATCCAGGCCGCGGTGCAGGCGGCGATTGACCACGGCACGCCGTACGACCTGGAATCGCCGTTCATCACCGCGAAAGGGCGGCATCTCTGGGTGCGCGTCCAGGGCTTCGCCGAAATGCAGAATGGCCGGACGATCAGGCTCCACGGCACCATGCAGGACATCACCGAGCGGAAGGCAACGGAAGAAGCCCTGCGCAAAGCCAACGACGTGATGCGGCTGGCCGTGGTGGTGCGCGATGCGCACGACGCCATCACGGTCAAGGACCTGGAGGGCCGCATACTTGCGTGGAATCCGGGTGCCGTGCGGATGTATGGCTGGAGCGAAGCCGAGGCGCTGCAGATGAACGCGCGCGAACGCATCCCGCCCGCGAGACTAAAACAGGAGGACGCGCACATGCAGCGGCTCAGTCGGGCAGAAACGCTGAAGCCCTATCGCAGCCAGCGTCTGACCAAGTCGGGCGACATTATGGAGATTTCGATGGTCGCGACCACGCTGATCAACGAGCAAGGTGAGATCTACGCGATCGCCACGACCGAACGTGCCATCGAGGGATCATCGACATGAAGCACGACGCCCCGAGCAACATGAGTGCCGCCGAGCTCCGCGCTCGAGCCGAAGCGACCTTCGGCGCACGCAGCACTGGTGCGTCCGCGAGTTGGCCTGACGCACGTCCGCTCGATGCCGATGCGATCCAGGCGTCGCTGCACGAGTTGCAGGTGCACCAGATCGAGCTCGAGATGCAGAACGACGAGTTGCGCCGCGTGCAGGCAGAAACAGACGCGTGGCGCGAGCACTACTTCGAGCTGTATGAACTGGCGCCGGTAGGCTACTGCACGGTCAGCGAACAGGGGCTGGTGCTCGGCGCCAACCTCACCCTCGCGACTCTCGCGGGTGTGTCCAGAAAAGCCATCGTCGGCCAGTCTTTCGCTCGCCTGATCCTGCCCGAGGATCAGGACGCATTCTACCTGATGCAGCGCCGGGTTCTCGCGGTCGAGCCAGAGGACGCGAGAGGGGAATCATTGTTGCGCCTGCGCTCCAGCCAGAGCACGCCGATCTGGGTGAGGCTGCTGGCGACCGCGGCGGTCGGCTACGGTGGAGAGACGGAGCTGCGCATCGTCATCATCGACATCACGGAGCGCAAGAACGCGGAGCTAGCGCTGAATGCGGTGAATCGGCGCTTCGCGGATCTGGTGAACTCCACGGACGGCATCGTCTGGGAAGCGGATGCCGTCACGTTCGATTTCATCTCGGTCAGCGCCAACGCCGAACGACTGCTCGGCTACCCCGCATCGGACTGGCTGACGCCCGGCTTTTGGGCTGCCCACATTCATCCGGACGATCGCGACCAGGCCGTGCAGTATTGCGCCAAGTGCACGGGCCGCTCGGAAAATCACGACTTCGAATACCGCTTCACGGCCGCCGACGGGCGAACGGTGTGGCTGCGTGACATCGTGCGGGTGGTGACGGAGGAGGGACGTCCCCGCTGGCTACGCGGCCTGATGGTCGACATCACGGCGCACAAACAGGCAGAGCGGGAACTGGTCCGGAGCAAGAACGCTCTCAACTATGCGCAGCGTATTGCCCACATCGGCAGTTGGGAGCTGGACGCTGCCAGCGGGGAGGTGGTCTGGTCGGACGAACTGTACGCTCTGTATGGCTTCGACCCCGCGCTGCCTCCTCCCCCCTATGCTGAACACGCGAAGCTGTTCACGCCCCAGAGCTGGGGAGTCTTGAGCTCCACCGTAGCGCAAAGTCGGGCGACGGGAGCGCCATACGAGCTGGAACTCGAATTCGTCCGACACGATGGGAGCGTCGGCTGGCTGTGGGTCCGCGGCGAAACGGTGCGGGACGTCCGTGGTGCAATGATCGGGCTGCGAGGCGTGGCGCAGGACATCACCGATCGGAAGCGCGCGGAAGCCGCCCTGCACCTGGCCGACACAGTCCTCATGAGCATCTCGCAGGGTGTAATCGTGACCGGCCACGATAAGCTCATCGTGACCGCAAATCCCGCGTTCACCGAAATCACCGGCTACAGCAATGCAGAAATCCTGGGAAGGAATTGCAAGTTCCTGGTTGGACCCGAGACGGATCCAGCGACGGTGGCGGCCATTCGGACGGCGCTCGCGACCGAAACGGTCTTCCAGGGTGATATCGAAAACCACCGGAAGGACGGCACACCGTTCTGGAATGAACTGACGATCTCGCCGGTGTTCGACGGAAAAGGCGCGCTGATGCACTTCATCGGCCTCAGTCGCGACATCACCCCGCGAAAGCGCATCGAGCGGGAGAAATCCGAGATCGAATCCCAGCTTCGTCAATCGCAAAAAATGGAAGCGATCGGGCAGCTTTCCGGAGGCGTTG
>JANPFJ010000389.1:0-2076 GCA_031423355.1 Gemmatimonadaceae bacterium
CACGCCGATTCCGAATCCCTCTCGGGCAACCATTTACACGCCGCAGCTGCTTGCCGATGGAAAACACGCGCTGGTTGGCGCGGTGGGTCTCGAGTTCCCCGGGGGCATCCACGTCGTGGATCTCGTGAGCGGACGACTCGAGGCCATCACCCTGTCCGGGCCGAAATCCACGGATTCACTGGGTGCTGCTGTACCACTGTCGGGCGTGGGGCCTCGACTGCTGTCCTCCGGGTACCTCGTCTACAAGACGTCGGGTGGGCTCATGGCGGTCGGGTTCGACCCTTCGACGCTCGCCGTGCGTGGCCGTCCGGTCGAGGTGCTGAGCGGCGTGGCCCAGTATGAGATCGCGGACAATGGCACGCTGGTTTTCGAGGCGGGTGCCGATACCCAACGCGGTACGCTGGTGTGGGTCACGTCAGAAGGAGCCATCGACAGTCTTGGCTTCGACGCACAGCGTTACGGCACATTTTCCCTGTCGCCCGATGGACGCCGCTTGGCCGTGCTCGTGGAGTCGGTCAGCCTCGGCAACGAACTCTGGGTGTACGACCTGCAGCAACGCACGCAGGTGAAGGTGCGGACGCAGGGCGTTGTCTCGATGCCGATCTGGTGGCCCGATTCCAGACGCATCGTGTTCAGCGAAATCGCCCCTCGCCCGCGCGCGCCGATGATCGCCGTCCGCCAACTGGTGGAGAGCGCCGGCGAGCGCGACACCCTCGGCGTTGGATGGGAACTGACGGGCATCGCGCCGGACACCCTGACCGCCGTGGGCACCAGGGGATTCGGACGTGGCGCGTGGATCTTTCCGTTGCAGAAAGGCCTGCCGCCGGTGTCTCTCGATTCGTTTCCGACGGCGTGGGGGCCGAAGATCTCGCCCGATGGCCAATGGATCGCCTACACGTCGAACGAGGCGGGGAGGTATGACATCTACGTGGCCTCCTCCACGCGACGCGGCGAACGACGCAAGGTCTCCGTCGACTACGGCGAAGAGCCGCTCTGGTCACCGCGCGGGGACCGACTGTTCTATCGCGCAGGGTCGCAGTGGTTCAGCGTCGCCGCGCCAACGGGCGCATCCACCGACTTCGGGCGCGCTGTCCCGGTGTTCCGGGGGCCGTATCTGAACGTGAACGGCCCGTCGCACGACATTTCGCGGGATGGCCGTCGGCATCTTGTGTTGCGTGGCCCACCGGAACGTCCGGTCACGCAGCTCAACCTGATTCAGCACTGGGTTGCGGACGTGCGCGCCAAGGTCGCCGCGCAGGATACGGTACGTCCGTGACGGTGTAGGCCGACCGCCTCGACGCAGCGATCGACGACGTCGCGATACTTCTCGGATTGCTGTGCTGTGGTAATTGTGCCGAAGCGGACGGCATGGCGGTGTATTCTGCGGCCGTCGCTTCGCCGTGATGCGCCGAGATGGCAGGTCGGCGACATCCGTCACGCCCCCTTAACCGGACACCGCATGCGCCGTCTTGCCGTCGTTCTGCTCGTGTTCACCGCCAGTTGCGCCGTCAACACACCACGAACAAACGGCACGCCGCCGGTGGTGGTCGCCAACGACAACCGCACCCCGGCCGGCACCGTGCGCGATGGCGTCCTGACGCTCGACCTCGATGTCGTCATGGGACGCTGGTATCCGGAAGCGGCGGACGGTCCGTTCGTTGATGTGCCGGCCTTCGCGCAGCGTGGAGCAGCGCCGACGATTCCCGCGCCGCTGATCCGTGTCCCGAAGGGCACGCGCGTCCGGCTGGTGATCCGTAATCGACTTGACCAGAGTGCGATCGGGCTCTGGGGACCAGGTCTCACCACGACGAACGACAGCAGCACCATCACGCTCGAGGCGGACAGCGCGCGCACCGTCGAATTCACGGCCACCACGGCGGGCAGCTACATGTACGGTGCCCGCCGCGGCCCGTATGACCCCATCACCAACGGCAGCGAACAGTTGGCCGGTGGCATCGTGGTGGACGAACCGGGTGCGCCAACGAACGATCGCGTGTTTGTCGTGAATGAGTGGTTCATGGAGAAGCCCGACAAGGAAGTCCGCAACGTCTACGCGATCAACGGGCGGTCATGGCC
>JANPFJ010000390.1:0-2073 GCA_031423355.1 Gemmatimonadaceae bacterium
TCGAGCACGAAGACGAACCCCTGCTTCGTCATCTGCGCGACGATCCGTCGCGCTCGGCCGGCGATCGTCAGGTCGGCGAGGATCGGCGCGTTGGGGTTGTCCCAGTCCCAGATGTCGTGATGAATGGTCTGGTAGTGCCACACCCGCTTGCCGGTGCGCGCGTCGAGCGTGAGGATGCTCGTCGAGAAGAGGTTATTGCCCGGTCGGTGCCCACCGTAGTAGTCGCCAGTCGCCGCCTCGGTTGGGAGATAGACGTAGCCGAGTGCCGCGTCCCACGAGATCTGCGCCCACACGGCGGTGTTGCCCGAATAGGTTGCCGAACCTTCGAGCCAGGTGTCGTGCCCGAACTCGCCCGGCTCCGGAATGGTGTGGAAGGTCCAGAGCAGGCGTCCCGTGCGCGCGTCGAACCCGCGCACGTCGCCGGGCGTGTTCGTCTTCGACGGTGGCCGCATGCCCACGTGGAGCGCGGCGCCCACGACCAGCACGTTGCCGATGATGGCCGCCGGCGAGCTCGCGCCGATCGAGCCGTTCATCACCACACCGGCGCGCGTTCGGAGATTCAGCTGGAGGTCGACGACACCGTTGCGCCCGAAGCCGGTGATCGGCCGACCGGTGGCGGCATTGAGTGCGACGAGGTGATAGCCGGGCGTCACGACATAGATGCGATCGTCACCGCGGCCGTCCGACCAGTACGACACGCCGCGTCCCGAGTTCACACGGGGCGCGTTCTCGAGCCGCGCACGCTCGTCGATGCGATAGGTCCAGATGCTCTCGCCAGTCGCCGGATCGATGGCGACGACGTTGCGCGTCATTCCGGCGGTCGCGTACAGCAGACCTTTCACGTAGATGGGCGTCGTCTGGCTCGCGGCGAGCGGATTCGGCCCGTGGTTACGCGCGCTCCATCGCCACGCGACCTCGAGCTTCGCCGCATTGGACGAGTCGATCTGATCGAGGGACGAGTACCGGGTGTGGCCCGGATCACCGCCGTAGACCGGCCACTCGGCGCCCGTTCCACGCTGCGCGCTCACGAGGGCAGGGAGGGCCAGCGCGGCGAAGAGCAAAGCCGCACTCGGCCGGATCGCACAGGGTCGACGCAATCGATGCTCCAGGATACGAAAAAGTGATCCGACGACAACACAGCGCTGCCTTTATTGTGCCTTGCCTGCACGGGCGAGCGGATTCCGCTTCATGCGCCGCCGCAGTCGACTCGGCCCAGCCGCGAGCGGTACGCCGGCATCGGCTGGCGCAGGATCACGAACAGCTGCGCCTCCGACAACTTCGACTTCTCCATGCGACCTTCGGTCTGGTCGAGCCGGAAGTCAAATTCTCCGCTCTGGTCGCGCAGGGGAAGCTTACGAGTTGGGTTGCGCAAGCGGCTCGCCTCACCCGCTTACCGCAAGCGTACCTGTTCAGTCATCGAACCGAAACAGTCCTCGGGCGTCAGCACCTCCCCGTCGACGGGCCGTGTCTGCGCCGCCAGTTGCACGATCACCACCTGCTCCCGCGGGTTGAGATAAATCGACTGACCGAAGATGCCCTGCGCGGAGAAGGCGTTCGCATTGACCGTTCCCGCCGGCGCGTCCACCGGCCACCACATGTAGCCGTATTGTACCGTGCGACCAGTGGTGAGGGTCTTCGGCGAACCGGCGTCCGCCATCCAACCCTCCGGCAACAGGCGTCGTCCGGCGACCATGCCGCCCGTCATGAAGAACTGGCCAAACCGCCCGTAATCCCGCAACGAAGCCGAGATTCCGCTGCCCGCGATTTCGTGGCCATCCGGTGAATCGAGCCACCAGCGCGCGTCGCTCTCCATGCCGAGAGGCTTCCAGAGCTTCTCGCTCAGATATGCCGACAGCGACGTGCCCACGGCACCTCGCACCACCTCGCCCGCAATGAGTGTCTCGCCGGTGCTGTAGTTGAAAGCTGACCCGGCGGCCACAGCGCGCGGCAGCGAGGCCATCAGCGCCAGCGCGGCCCCTGGCGTCTGCGCGATCTGCGCCTCGAGCAGCCGTCGACGGTCCGACGCCGGATCGGTATACGTCTCATTCCATTTGACACCCGACGCCATCATCA
>JANPFJ010000391.1:0-1620 GCA_031423355.1 Gemmatimonadaceae bacterium
GTTTCCCATCTCCGAAGGGCCCCTTCGCGACTCTAGTACCACCGATTCCCCTGCGTCCCTGCGTCCCCCCGCGCCCCTGCGGGAAAACGGATTCTCTCGGCCTGCCGGAACGCGGTGCCTCTTGCCCTCTCTAGAAAGCGCTTTCTCTCGCCCTCCTACGGCACCTACCCATCCCCCGTGCGCCCACCAGTTCTCCGCGATATCATTGGCAGCAGCACCAATCACTCCCCTCACTCCAGCCAGCCCACGGTGGGTCGCCCTCCGCGATCGATGTCGGGCTGACACCACGAACCGTCATGGCCAAGATCAAGGTAGTGAACCCGGTCGTCGAGATGGATGGCGACGAGATGACCCGCATCATTTGGCAGTTCATCAAGGACAAACTCATCCTGCCGTACGTTGACGTACAGCTGGACTACTACGACCTCGGTATCGAGCATCGCGATGCCACTGGCGACCAAGTCACCATCGATTCCGCCGAGGCGACCAAGAAGCACGGTGTTGCCGTGAAGTGCGCGACCATTACGCCAGACGAAGCGCGCGTGAAAGAGTTCGGCCTCAAGAAAATGTGGAAGAGCCCGAACGGCACCATCCGCAACATTCTTGGCGGCGTGATCTTCCGCGAACCCATCATCATCTCTAACATCCCGCGATTGGTTCCGGGCTGGACCAAACCTATCGTGGTGGGGCGACACGCACACGGCGACCAGTACAAGGCCACCGACTTCAAGGTGAAGGGGCCCGGCACGGTCACCATCACCTATACACCCGACGACGGCAGCGCGCCGATGGAGATGCAGGTCGCCAAGTTTGGTGCCGACGGCGGCGTGGCCATGGGGATGTACAACTACAACGACTCGATTCGCGACTTTGCCCGGTCCAGTCTGACGTACGGCTTGCAGCGCAACTACCCGGTGTACCTCAGCACCAAAAACACGATTCTCAAAGCGTATGACGGCGCGTTCAAAGACATTTTTGAACAGGTGTTCAACGACGAGTTCAAGACAGACTTCGACAAGCACGGTCTCACGTACGAGCACCGCCTCATCGACGACATGGTCGCCTCGGCGCTCAAGTGGGAAGGTGGATACGTGTGGGCTTGTAAGAACTATGACGGTGACGTGCAGTCAGATATCGTGGCGCAGGGCTTCGGCTCGCTGGGTCTTATGACGAGCGTCTTGCTCTCGCCCGATGGAAAAATCATGGAAGCCGAAGCGGCGCACGGCACAGTCACGCGTCACTACCGCGAACATCAGAAGGGGAAGGCAACGTCTACGAATCCGATCGCGTCAATCTTTGCGTGGACCCGCGGACTCGCGCATCGTGGCAAGCTCGATGGTACGCCTGCGGTCACTGCCTTTGCTGACGCGTTGGAAGCGGTGTGCATTGAAGCGGTTGAAGCCGGCGAGATGACCAAGGACCTCGCGATCTTGATTAGTAAAGATTCGCCGTATCTGAATACCGAAGCGTTCCTGGACGCGATCGATCGACGTTTGCAGGCGAAGATGGCGTAGGGCTGAGGGCTGAGAGGGTCGGGGGAGCGAGGGGGCAGCGCGCGCCGCTACAGCTCCTCGTTGGCATCACAACGCGCCCGCGATGTGGTGCCCGCGAGATCGCAGA
>JANPFJ010000392.1:0-16319 GCA_031423355.1 Gemmatimonadaceae bacterium
TGGTAGCACTGGCGGAGCTGCGCATCGTTCGCGCAGCAGCGGTTCCTTCGCCTGCGGGGCAGCGATGCCGAGAGTCCGCGTACTTCATGTCTTGAGAGTGATCCTGCTGCAGAGTCCGTACACGCTCGTGTCAAGGGAGAATCTCGTGAAACTCAACAAACGTTCCTGGAGTGCTGCCACTGAGTGCAGTGCGATTGTGGCTGTGGCAGCTGCGTGTGAGGCTGCGCTCGACGCCAGCCGGCGCGCACCTGCCGTGCCGGCAGAGACAGTGTGGCGGAGCGGTGGCAGGGGGGAAGGCTGATGCGCCCGACAGCCTTGCTCCCTCCCCGGATCGTGAGCGACGTGCCACGCCGCGAAACCGAACGACGGCACGCGCGCATTCCGCGGTCCGAGGTGCAGTATCGAATGCTCCGCGTATTCGCCAGTCGGCTTGGCACGGCATTCGCTGGTTTCCGCAAGAACCGGGACGGACTACGCACATTCGGGCAGCTGCTGATGGACCAGATGCAGCGACGGCGACGCGTGTTCTGGTGATCGAAGCCTCGCGATGAGGATACGTGATTGAGCGGGTATCGCTTTCGTCCGGATCTTCACCCTTCGGTTTGCCACCGCTTGCGGCGACGGTGACCGAGTCATACGATACAAAGACGGAAAACATGCGCGAACGTTGCGCTTGCCAGTTCGAATGAGCGATTCTGGCTCAGAAGACGATGGCGCGAGTGGCCCCCCCGGGCCGCCCGCGCCTTTTTGCATGTTGTTCGCGCGATCGACGAAGATCTGATCGCTCGCGTGCACCAATCCACTCCCGGAGTCAACGTGGGTGGAGTTCCGGCATGACCTTCACTTCGAAAGAGGAGCTCTTGTGTCAAAGCAACACTCGCTGGTTCTGTTTGCCGCGCTCGCATCGATCGCCGTCGCAGCGCCACTCGCGGCCCAGACGCGCAGCACCGTGGATCCCGGCGCGCTTGAAGCGGCCGTGGCCGCACGAACCGATGACAACCGAAAGTTCGTGACCTCGACGCTCACGTCGAGCGCCGCACTTGCCGTGGCCGCCACCATGGGCCTGAGCCCCGATGCCGTGTCGGCGCGTCTCGCCGCCCTCGATGACGCGTCCGCAAGGAAGGTCGCAGAGAAGATCCTCGCCGGAGGTGATCAAACCGTCGTGATCAGCACGACGGCGATCATCATCGGACTGCTGCTTGTGATTCTGCTCACCCGCGCGTAGTACCGTGTGGCCGACGTCTCCTGGCAGTCGGGGATGCCTTTCTGCCGGAGCCGGTGGCTGGTCTCTGGGCTGACGTTGCTCTGTACCGCGTGTGCTGCGGGGCGGATGGGCGTCCTTGCGTCCACCGCTCCGCGCGTCGATCATCCGGCTCCGCTGGCGGTTCCGTACGTCGCGCAGTCCGTCCTGCTCTGTGGCGCCGCAGCGATCGCGATGGTCGAACGATGGTGGGGGCGTCGCGGTGTGTATGCCGAAGACTTTGCATCACTCGTCGCGTCAGGCGCGCCGGGAATTCTCACCACCGACATGGCGCACACGATGCGCGCGCGTGGATGGGAGACGGCGGCAGGCAACTCGACGACTCCTGAATTCGTACAACAGTCCGTCACTGACGGCATCCCCGTGGTGGCGCTCATCCGCGTTGGGAGAAACCGCTATCACTACGTCGTGATCGTCGGATGGAGTGCTGACGCAGTGCAGTATCACGATCCGGCCGTCGCCCCGTCGGTCCGTCTCGCTACCCGCGACTTCATGAAACGCTGGGCGGGCGCGAATCAGTGGGCGATGTTCGTCCGGCCGGCACCTGCTGCAACGACGCCATCGCCACCGCCGGTCACTCGCGTGCTGCCGGCGTCAGCGGATTCGATGCCCTGTCGCCCATGGCTCGATCAGGCGGCCGATGCCGCGGGCGACAATCGACTCGAGGACGCCGACCACTTCCTCTCGGCTGCCGTGATGCAGTGCCCATCGGAGCCAGTCGTCCTTCGCGAGTTGGCTGGTATCCGCTTCCGGCAAGGAAAGCAGATCGAGGCGGCTCGGCTCGCAGCCGAGTATGCCCGACGCGCCCCCGCGGATTCACTGGGCTGGCAACTCCTGGCCAGCAGTCGATACCTCGCGGACGATGCCACCGGCGCCTTGCAGGCGTGGAACGCGATTGGACGGCCGACCATCGACCTGTTGCGCATCGACGGCACTCAACACATTCGCTTTCGTCCGCTGGCCAGCAGCATTGCCACACCACCGGCCCGCGTTCTGACGCCGCTGCGTTTCGCCCTGGCGCAACGTCGCTTGGCAGACGTTCCCGCGATCGCCGTGTCTCGAGTGACGTACTCGGCGGTCGCGGGTGGCGCAGTGGAAGTCCGTGCGGTCGTCGTCGAGCGGCCGCGTACGGTGCCGCTGCCGGAACTGTTCGTCGTCGGCGCCGTGCGTGCCCTCGCAGCCCGTGACGCTACCTTCGCAGTGAACACACCATTCGGCGCCGGCGAGCAATGGACTGCTTACTGGCGGTGGGAGTCCGCGGACCCACGCGTGGTGCTTCGGTTGGCGATTCCGGCGCGGATCGGTATTCCGGGGATCGTCAGTCTCGCGCGGAGCTGGGAAACGTATCGGTACGACGCAGGTGCGCTGGACGAACAGCGGCGCGCTTCCTCCTTCTCCTTCAATGGATGGGTGCGTCCCGATATCGAGCACCAGACCAGCGTCCGGCTCGAGCGCTGGTCGGGACAACGCGACTTCCTGGCTTTCTCGATGGCCGGCGCCCTGCACCGGTCGCACGACCGCGCCAACCTGCTGGCGCAGGTCGAGCACGCCGTTCCGTTGAGTGGCGCCGCGTCGTACGAGAGGGCGAAGGCACGCGCGGACTTTACGTTGCCGCCGGACCGATGGCTGAACCGTTGGTCGATGCATCTCGGCGCTGACTGGAACAGCGCCGCGACGCCGCGCGGCCTCTGGTCGATCGCTGGCGGAAATCTGTCGCGCGACGTCCCGCTCCGTGCGCACCCGTTCATCGTCAGCGGTCGGCTGCCCGCACTGCGCGTGGCGCGTACGATCGTGCACGGCGGCGTGGCCGGTGACCGACAGGTCGGCAGTGTCGGTCCCATCGCGCTTGGAGTCGGCGTGTTCGTCGATGGCGCAAACGTGATGTCACGCGGCGATCAGACAGTCATCGGGAGCCTGTACCTGGATGGTGGTGCGGGTCTGCGCATCGGCTTGAAAGAGTCGAAGCTGGCTGCGCTTCGCGTGGACGTGGCGCGCGGGATAATCGCGGATCGACGGTGGGGGGTGACTGTGGGGCTCGAGCAGATGCAGTTGGTACGCGTGCAGCGGCTGCGCTGACGGGCGGACGCGGAACCGTCGCGGAGCGCCAATGGAGGAGCGAGTATGGTGCGATGATCAGACCGCGCTGCTCCGTGACGCAGGCCATGGACGCGCCAGCGACGGCACCAGACCAAGGAGCAGGAGCACCACCAGCAACTCGCTGCATCCGTGCACAAAGTAGACTGTCTGAAGCCATGAGTATTGCCTGATCATTGCCAGCTCCACAAAGATCCAGATCAGCATGCCGAAGCCCGCGACTGCCGACAGGAGCAGTGCGATCCGCCTGCGCGCGATCGCCGCAATCGCCGCGGCGCCTTGTGTTCCACCAACCGCGCCACCAAGGACCAGCCCTGGAATGAGGAAAGAGTCGAAGGGAGTGTGCTCGAGATACCCGAGCGGCACGCCGCCGCCCTTCGCGCCGATCGCGAGCCACGCCCCCGCCGCCGCGGAGATGGCGCCGAACAGCGTCAGGCCGGCGAGCGTCCGGATGAGCACACGATCCGAGAGGGGAAGACTCATGGCCGGACCACCGCAGACCGGTCGAGGGTCAGTCGTCGAAAGAAAGCAATCAGAAGCACTGACGACCCCGTGATCGTCACCGACCAGAGTGCGGCCGCCCAGATGAACGAACGATTCACGAAGTACGTCAGAAAGATCGGGACGGCCAACGCGCCGTTCGCCAGGAGTAGCCGTCGAATCCATCGGTCGGGCCCCGTCTGCTCGAACGCCGGCGCTGCGAACAACGTGGCAAGACACATGAACACGTATCCAATTCCATCAATGGCATTGAACACCGTGTCCCCGCGCACCAGCGTCAGCAGCGCCGTCTCAGCACCCGCGCCTCGCAACACACGCGGCTCGACCACGAACAGTTCCACGATGTAGGCAGCAACACACATCGGTACATAGACGCAGCCGAAGGCGACGCCGAGCTGACTCCAGATCTTGCGCTCATCGGGAACTGCGGCGTTCAGGCAGACCAGCATGACGAGAAAGCACGGCGCGAGAAACAGCGATGGCGCGATGGTGAGGACGACATCCCATGGCGGTGACAGGAGCCGCGACTCAGTGAGGACGGCGGCAACGGTAAACACCACACAAAACAGCGCCGACAGACTGGCCGACCAGTAGCCGAGCCGCAGAGCCGCATTCGATGGCGAGGCGGAGGTCATGTCGAGCGTCTTCCGATGGCGGGGGCGCGGCGCGCTGCGGTCATGTCGCGCGCCTCGCGATGGCAGACGCGGGTTCTTTTGCGGCTCGGCTGCCTCCGGAGGGCACTCGGCTTGCACGGACCAGCACAACGACGGCGACGTTTACCACGACGCCGAAGACGACGGAGATCGGCGCGTACCAGATGATCAGCCAGGCCACACCGGCGACTGAGGCGATGAGGAACGGCCTGGCCAGCCGCCCGCGGAACACGAACCACAGCGCAGCGAAGAACGCAAACAGCGCCCACACCAGTACCGCAAACTCGAACGTCTGGCGAGCGAACGACTCCACGCGCCCTTCCGCGCGATCCTTCACTCCCTGCAGGATCTTGCGCACCGCCAGATGATCGGTGAATTCGGTGAAGAGATCCATGCCCATCATCAGCGGCTGCGACCAGTGATGACTCCACTGGATCCGACTGACCAGCCGCGTGTGTGAGGCATCGATGGGATAGAGCGCCCAGGTGAATGCGCCGGGGTACGTGCCGGAGGTGCCCGACCACACGAGGTATTGGTTCGGAGCAATGGCATTCACGACCAGTCCACCTGCGGCGCTCAACGGCAGCGGATCGCCAACGGCAAGCCGCTGCAGTTCCGGCACGATGTGATCCGCGCTCTTGAGCCCACGCGGGCTGCCGAGATTCTCCAGAATGTCGTAGCCGTAGAAGCCGGCCCGCCCGTAACCGAGCTGCACGAGCCAGGGCCAGATGACCTCCGGCGCGGCGTCGATCGTGATTGCACGCGTGGAGAGAAACGTGGGCCGATGGCTGAGTGCGTCACCCGGCATCGCGCGAGCGACCTCGGCATCCGTCGCGCCCCAGCGGAGCTGGAATGGACGCGCCATGAGCAGATATGCCCCAATCACGACTGCTGTCACCGCAGTCGCACTCAAGAGCCTGACGACGAATGCTGGATGCTTCAACGAGTTTTCGAAATTGGTGATATGTGCCGACGCGATGTTGCGTGTTACATCGTATCGATGGCGCCCGATTCGGCTGTCGGTGAACGCCTGACACCGGACCGCTGCGCAGCGTTGCACACTGATGATGCGGACAGACGATGCACCTCCGATGCCGCGTCTGTCGGCACCGTATCTACCGGCAGCGCATCTGCAGCCGAGCTCCGAACCCGCCGCGGCGCAGAAGCTGGTGCATCCACTGCGCGCCGCGGGAGCAGCGCTCTTCATCCCACCACGTGCCCCCGGCACAGGGATTGTCATGATTGCGAACGGAACGACTCGACTACGTACACTGGTGTCGGTCATGCTGCTGAGCGGATGCGCGAGCATCAGCACCGGCGCGGACTACCCCGCAGGAATCCGGCTTGATCAGTACAAGACGTTCGACTGGGGTGCCGGCGACTCCATGCCGGTCGGTGATGCACGTCTCGACCGGAATCCCTTCTTCGATGCCCGCGTGCGAGCGGCAGTCGAACTCGAACTGGCAGCGAAGGGACTGCGACGTGTCACCGCATCGCCGGATCTGCTGGTGCACTACCACGCCAGCGTTCGCCAGCGCGTCGATGTCGTCAGAGCCGACGAAGCACGCGGCTACTCGTCGCCTGAGCTCCGCGCGTCCGAAAAAGTCGTCGAGTTTGACGAAGGAACCTTGATCCTCGACGTGGTGGAACCAAAGGGAAAGACCGTCGTCTGGCGCGGCTGGTCCCAGACCGATGTTGGCGGATTGATCGAGGATCCGCCCGCGATGGAAAAGCGGATCAACGCGTCGGTCAAGCTGATGATGAAGCGGTTTCCTCGTACGCCGTAGCGAACGGCAGGCGAGTGTCACGCCGAGCGCTGTCGATTGCCAGCGGGCCGAATGCTGTCCACTGACCCTGAGGTGGTGAACACCGGCCGTCCCGCGCAGGCGCTCGGCCACCGCCGACCGGAGTCACTGTGCGTACGACGTCACCGTCGACGGTGTCAGCATGTTGATCATCTCCAACGCAGCCTCGCGTGACGACGCCGGATTCTGCCCCGTGATCAGCTGGCCGTCGACCACGATGAATGATTCCCACGGCGTCACACTTTCATAGAACGCGCCGAGGCGCTTCAGCTCGTCTTCGAGCAGAAACGGCACGATGTGTGTCAGATGCACGGCTTCTTCTTCGGCATTGGAGAAGCCCGTCACGCGCTTCTTGCCCACGATCGGCTTGCCATCAATGCGCACGTGGCGCAGGACCGCTGGCGCGTGACAGACGGTTGCAATCGGCTTCTTCGCCTTTGCGAATGCCTCGATCAGCGCAATACAGGACTTGTCCTCAGCCAGATCCCACATCGGACCGTGGCCGCCCGGGAAGAAGACGGCATCGAAGTCGTTCGCGTTCATGTGGAACAGCCGCTCGGTCGTGTCGAGGATCGCTTGCGCGAGCGGGTCGGCCGCCAGCCGGTGCGTGAAGAATGTATGCGCATCCGGCGTATCACTCGCGGGATCAAGTGGCGGTCGACCACCCTTTGGCGACGCGACCGTGATCTCCGCGCCGGCATCCAGGAACGCGTAGTACGGCGCGGCGAACTCCTCGAGCCAGAAGCCGGTCGGGACCGACGAGGCGCCGAGCCTGTCATGCGACGTAAGGACCATCAGGATCTGCATCAGGCGCGTACTCCCGGCTGTCGAGCGGAGTTGGGTTGATCGGCCGCGTGATCTCGTCGGCTCGAGTGTGCGCAGTGAACGATCCGCGCCCGCCATGAAGGGTGTCGTCGCGAGCAACAGCTGCCCAGCATCGGAAAGTACGCATCGGGTTCGGCACGTCGTTGGCCGTGCGATTCTGGCGCTACACGAATCAGGTGGCGAGGCGACCGCCATCGCGTCCGTAGTGATGGCGTGAGGATCGCTGGTCGATCGCTGCAGAATTCGCACGCACCCCGGAGCTCGCTTGACGCGCCACGCAGCGCACCCTAACCTGCTGTCGCCGCAGTCGAAGCGGCTCACTCGACTGTCGTAGCGGCGGGGCCTCGGGTCTCCTTGTTGACGGCGCATTGAACACCATCGGTGTTCTGGCGCCGTCTTTTTTTCATTCCGGAGTGCAGTCATGCGTTCGAAGTACATGCAGCGGTGCAGTCGTGCGCGCAATGCCAGACGGCGACTGATCTCGCCGCAGGGCCAGAGGATCGCCGACAGTCCTGACCGCCGGCCTGATGCGACCCAATCCGCGGAGACGCCTTCGGCGATCACGACGCTACCTGACACGACGTTCGACGACCTGATGGACTTGTGCGGCGCTGAGGCGCGGATTGTCGACGCATTGTCGGTGCTGGCAAGTGTGTCCAGCGCCGCGACCGTGAAGACTGCGTTGAATGCGCACCTGGATCAGGCGAGAGCACACCTCCGCCTGCTGACCAGTCTCCTCGAGCCACCGGCCTCGGTGCGGTCTCACGAGTCGGTGCTCGCCTCCCAGTCAGTCGCCGCATCGACGATCCCGTCACCTGAACTCGTGAGTGACAGGCCACGGCCCGTGACGCTACCGCAGCGGAGCAAGCACTGCGAGCACCCGGCGAATGGCAGCCTGATCATGTTCGGATGGCCTCCGGGGGCCGACGAGCGAGCGGCGCAGCAGATGGCTGCTCTGCTGGATGGGAGTGCACTCGGAACAGCCGTACGTGAGCAATGCGTCGCGAGCCCGCCCTCTCACCCGTCGGAGCTTTCCCGGTCCGCCGCTGATCATGACCAACCTCTTCGCGCTCGAGACACGACGTGAGCAGCCTCGGGACCGGCGCGTGGTCGAGGCCATCTGCAGGGCGAGCTGCAACGACGTCCGGCAGGTTGACTCAGCCATGCCGAGGTCGCTGCACCAGCAGCAACGGCGGCTCGGGCGACGAAGAGGAGGTACGATGAGAACGCGCCGTGCCTTCGTGCGGTCTGCGGTGACTGCGTTGTGTACGATCCCCATGGCCCAGGCCTGCTCGTCCGGCGCCGACGAGGCAGCGTACGAGAAGGCGGCGCGAGAAACGTGGCGCCACCAGTTGGGCGACATCCGTGATCGCACCGCACTCCAGCGTGAGCTGGTCCGGTACGCCACGCTCGCGCCCTCGAGCCACAACACCCAGTGCTGGCGCTTCCACCTCGAGAAGGAGGCGATTTCAATTCTGCCAGACCTGTCGCGACGCTGCCCCGCGGTGGATCCGGACGATCATCATCTCTTCGTCTCGCTTGGCTGCGCCACCGAGAATCTCGTCCAGACCGCACTCGCGAACGGGTTTTACGGGGAGGTGAGCGTGCTGCCGACTTCGGCTGACGCCATCCGCATCGAGTTGCGGCCGACCAGGGCCGAAACGTCACCGCTCTTTCAGGCCATCCCGGAACGGCAGTGCACACGCGCGGAGTTCGACGGTCGGCCGGTGAGCGCCGCCGATCTGGCGCTGCTCGAGAAAGCTGGCGCCGGGAACGGCGTCCGCCTGCTGCTGCTTACCGGGAAGCAGGCGATGGACCGGGTACTGGAGTTTGTCGTGCAGGGCAATGCGGCGCAGATCGACGACCCTGCCTTTTTCGCGGAACTGAAGACGTGGCTCCGCTTCAGTCGCGGCGAAGCGGTGCGCACAGGTGATGGCCTCTTCGCAGGTGCATCAGGCAATCCGGTCATGCCATCGTGGCTCGGCCATCTCTTCTTTCGCATGTTCTTTACCGCCAAGCGTGAGAACGCGAAGTATGTCGAGCAGGTGCGGAGTTCAGCTGGCATCGCAGTCTTTGTGGCCGACGTCAGCGACAAGGCGCATTGGGTCGAAGTCGGTCGCTGTTACGAACGATTCGCCCTGCAGGCCACCGCCCTCGGCATCCGGAATTCCATGCTCAACCAACCGATCGAAGTCGCAGCGCTGCGGCCGCAGTTCGCGGCATCGCTCGGCCTTGGCGCGCTCCGACCGGATCTCGTCGTGCGATTCGGCCGCGGTGCGACGCTACCGAAGTCGCTGCGTCGTCCGGTCGAGGCGGTGCTGGTGTGACCACGCCAATCGCCCGTGCACTCACCGGATGCGCAGTGCCGAGACCAGTGGACGCACCGGCACGCTGCGCCCCACGATTCAGGTAAGTCGACACGATTGCTCGCCTCGGCGACCACAGCTCGCGGCACGCCGGTCACTGGTACTTCGTGGGGCTCACCGAAGACTGGTGCGGCGACTCGACCAATTCGCTGCCCGTCATTGCCCGTCTGGCGGCTGATGCCCGGAACGTCGATGTGCGGATCCTGAAGCGTGATGAACATCCGTCACTCATGGACACACATCTTGCCGTGACTGGCGCACGGCTTGCATTCCGCCCCGCCGTTTGCCAGTGTCAGGGGTCACCGTGCATTTGCTGCCACCCCAACACGAACCCTCGTCATGCACAACGTCTATGACGCCGCGACTGTCGCCGAGCTCACGGCGCGCATCAACCGGCTCACTCCGTCGACCATGCCGCAATGGGGGAAGATGTCAGTCGACCAGATGCTGGCGCACTGCAACGTGTCGTATGACATGGCCTACACCGAAAAGTACCCCAAGGCTGGCGGCATCAAGCGCTTCCTGCTCGATCTGTTCGTCAAGCAGGCGGTCGTGGGCCCCAAGCCGTATCCGCGAAATTCGCCGACGGCACCACAGTTCCGGATGTCGGGCGCGAAGGATTTCGAACGCGAGCGCTCGAAGCTCGTCGACTACCTGCACCGCGTGCAGCGCGACGGTGAGCGTGGGTTCGAAGGGCGCGCATCACCGTCCTTCGGCGCACTCACTGCGGCCGAATGGAACACGCTCTTCTACAAGCACCTCGACCATCACCTGACGCAATTCGGCGTCTAGCGCGCCGCGATCGGCCCGTCAGTATTTCGGCACGCGCGGATCCACGTCGTCACTCCAGCGCAGGATGCCACCGGCCAGGTTGGTGACATGCGCAAACCCCGCCGCCTGAAGTTGTTGCGCGGCGTCCGCACTGCGCTTGCCGCTGCGACACATCACCACGATCTCGCGCCCCCGATCCAGCGTATCGAATGCCGACGCGATGGTACCGAGTGGAATGAGCCGTGCACCTGGAATGCTGGCAATCTGTTCTTCGTATGGTTCGCGAACGTCGATCAGATCGAAATCATCACCACGTGCCAGTCGGGCGGACAGTTCGACCGGGGTGATCTCGGGCAGGGCGCTTTCGTGCATGGCGTGCGTCTCCTTGGGTGTGCCGCAAAACTCGTCGTAGTCGATGAGCTGTGAAAGTGTGCGCGTGCCACAGGCTGGGCAGAGCGGGTCGCGCGTGATCTGGAACGATCGAAACTGCATCGTCATCGCGTCCACCAGCAAGAGTCGTCCGGCGAGCGATTCACCGACGCCGAGAATCAGCTTGAGTGCCTCGGTGGCCTGGATCGTGCCGATCAACCCTGGCAGGACGCCAAATACGCCACCTTCGGCACAGTTGGGGACGGACCCCGCCGGTGGCGGGGACGGATAGAGGCACCGGTAGCAGGGGCCATCGGCCGTGGCAAAAACCGACGCCTGCCCGTCGAACCGGAAGACCGACCCGTACACGTTCGGTGTACCGGTGAGCACGCAGGCGTCGTTGGTGAGGTAGCGCGTGGCGAAGTTGTCGGTGCCATCGATCACCAGGTCGTAGGCGCTGATGATCCCGATGGCATTCGCCGACGTGAGCCAGGCGTCGTGCAGTTCCACCGTCACATGCGGATTCACGTCGCGCAGCCGGTCGCGCGCCGACTCGAGTTTCGACCGTCCCACATCGCGCGTGCCGTGCAGGAGCTGCCGCTGCAGGTTGGTGACGTCGACCACGTCGTGATCCACCAGGCCGAGCGTTCCGACCCCTGCCGCGGCCAGGTAGAGGGCGATCGGTGAACCGAGCCCCCCCGCGCCCACGATCAGCACCCGCGCCGCCTTCAGTTTCTGCTGACCGTCGAGGCCGACATCGGGCAGGCTCAGGTGGCGGGCGTAGCGCTGCAGCTCTTCGCCTGAGAGCGCTGGCAACGCCGCAACGGCACTGGCGGTGCGCTCGCGTGTGTCGGCGGCAAGAGCGTCCATGGATGATTTCCGGTCGGAAGGGGAGTCAAATGCTCGTCATTCGGCGCGCGGATCGCAACCATGTCGGTTCCCGGCGCGCTCCCTATACTTGCCTCACTTGATATCCACGGAGCGAGTCATGAGCCACGTGCGTGTGCTGGTCGGGACGAAGAAGGGCGCCTTCATTCTCACCGCTGATGGCGCGCGGAAGGCATGGACCGTGGATGGTCCGCATTTCCCCGGCTGGGAGATGTACCACCTCAAGGGGTCGCCGGTGGATCCGGACCGGCTGTATGCGTCGCAGTCCACGGGCTGGTTCGGCCAGCTCATTCAGCGCTCCGACGACGGAGGTCGCACCTGGGCGCCGGTGGACAACACCTTCACCTACGACGGTACACCCGGCACCCACATGTGGTACGACGGCACGCCCCATCCGTGGGAATTCAAGCGGGTGTGGCATCTCGAGCCGTCGCTCACCGATCGCGACACGGTGTACGCGGGCGTGGAGGATGCGGCGTTGTTCAAGTCCACCGACGGCGGCGCCAGCTGGGCCGAACTCTCCGGGTTGCGCGGGCACGGCTCCGGCCCCCACTGGCAGCCGGGTGCCGGTGGACTCTGCCTGCACACCATCGTGCTCGATCCGACGAATGCGGCGCGGATGTTCGTGGCCATTTCGGCCGCCGGTGCCTTTCGCACGGAGGATGCCGGCGTGACCTGGACGCCGATCAACAAGGGGCTCCGATCGGGCGAGATCCCCGACCAGGACGCAGAAGTGGGCCACTGTGTGCACCGGATCGCGATGCATCCGTCGAATCCGAATCGGCTCTACATGCAGAAGCACTGGGATGTGATGCGCAGCGATGACGGCGGTGACAACTGGTACGAAGTCAGCGGTAACCTGCCGAGCGACTTCGGATTTCCGATCGACGTGCACGCGCATGAGCCGGAGACGGTTTACGTGGTGCCGATCAAGAGTGACTCGCACCATTTCCCGCCCGACGGGAAGTTGCGCGTCTACCGCAGCCGCACCGGTGGCAATGAGTGGGAGGCGCTCACCAACGGCCTGCCGCAACACGACTGCTATGTGAACGTGCTGCGCGATGCGATGGCAGTGGACTCACTCGATTCGTGCGGGATCTACTTCGGCACCAGCGGTGGGCAGGTGTACGTGTCGAGCGATGCCGGTGATCACTGGATGTCGATCGTACATGATCTGCCGGCGGTGATGTCGGTCGAAGTCCAGACCTTCGCATGATCCGGGTGGTGTTGCCGACGCATCTGCGGTCGCTGGCGCAGGTGGGGACGGAGATCGAGATCTCCGTCCCCATGGCCGGCGGGGTGACGCAACGAACGGTGCTCGATGCGATCGAGGCGCAATATCCGATGCTGCGTGGCACGATGCGCGATCACGTCACGCAGCAGCGTCGCGCGTTCGTGCGGTTCTTCGCGGATGGGCAGGACCTGTCGCTGGCGTCGCCGGATGAGGCGCTGCCAGTGAGTGTGGTGGAAGGGCGGGAGCCGCTGCTGGTGGTCGGGGCGATGGCAGGGGGCTGAGGGGGATTGCCGGAGCGGCGCGCCAGCGGAAGTGCCGCAGGCCGCGTAGGCTGTCATAGCGCGCCGAAGACGGGCGCTGCCGACTTCGCTGTACCGGGTCAGCCCTCTGCAGGGGCGGATCACTCCCCCACCGCTGCTCCGATGCGTCGTTTTCTTCCGCACGCCACCGCCGCCCTCCTCCTCGCCACGCCCGGCCTGATTGGGGCGCAGGGTCAGGCTCCCGTTGCATCCGGGGCGAACCCCGCAGCGCGAACGGCCGCGGCCCGGAAGCGAACCGTCGCCAGCCGCGCCCTTGGCAAGATCGTCATCGACGGGGCGCTCGACGACGCCAGCTGGCAGACCGCAGCCATCGCCACCGACTTCGTACAGTCCGAACCCCTAGGCGGACAGCCAGCGTCGCAGCAGACCGAGGTCAAGGTGCTGTTCGATGCCGACCAGCTCTACGTCGGTGCGTACCTGCACGACAGCGATCCGTCGCACATCGTGATCAACGATATCCGGAAGGATTTTCGCGAAGAGGATCAGGACGACTTCGAAGTGTTGCTCGATACGTTCGGTGACCGGCGCAACGGCTATGTCTTCTCGACCAACGTGAAGGGGGCGCGGCACGACCGGCAGGTGTCGCTCGAAGGGCGCGAGATCAATCAGAGCTGGGACGCCGCGTGGGAGGTGCAGACGAAGCGCCTGAAGGACGGGTGGAGTGTCGAGATGCGCATTCCGTTCCGGTCGCTGCGCTTCGACAAGGCGAACGCCACGTCGTGGGGCATCAATTTCTCGCGCCATCTGCGTCGGCTGAACGAAGTGTCGTTCTGGTCGCCGGTGCCGCGGGCGTTCAGCCTCAATCGGGTGTCGCTGGCGGGGGCGCTCGATGGCCTGGAAACCGGCAATGCCGGCCGTGATCTGCGCGTGAAGCCGTACTTCGCCGATAACGCGGTGCGCCCGCTTGGTACGAGCGCAGTTCCCTCGCCGAGCATGGCCAACAGCATCGATGTCGGCGTCGATGTGAAAGCCGCGGTGACGTCCGGGCTGACGATGGACCTGACGGTGAATCCGGACTTCGGTCAGGCCGAAGCAGATGAACAGCAGGTCAACCTGACGCAGTTCTCGCAGTTCTTCCCCGAAAAGCGCGACTTCTTCCTCGAGAACTCCGGTGTGTTCTACGTCGGTGACGCAGCGCGCAACAACCGCGTCAATCCCACGCCGACGCCTGATGAAGACAACCTTCTGTTCTTCTCGCGTCGTATCGGCCTCACGGGCGGTGGCTTGCCCATCCCAGTACTCGGTGGATTCCGCCTGACGGGGCGCCTCACCGACCGCACGCGACTCGGCATCCTCAGTGTGCAGGACAGCAAGCTGGGCGCCGACGCGGCGTCGAACGCGAGTGTGTTCCGGCTGCGCCAGAATCTCGGGCGTACGGGCAACGACATCGGCGTGTTCGCGATGCAGAACATGCACACCTCCGGTGCGAGCTATGCGAATCGTGTCGTCGGCGTCGACAAGAACCTGCGACTGTTCCGGAATCTCGACTGGAACTCGTATGCCGTGAAGACCTCCACGCCGGGCATCACCAAGGGTGACTACGCCTGGCGCTCGACCGTGAACTGGGAAGGCAACTTCTTTCACGGCAAGGGCGGACTGATGCAGCTCGGCGAAGGTTTCCAGAACGACCTGGGATTCTATCGCCGCATCGGCATGCGGAAGTATCTGGCGGATATCGGTGTCCGGCCGCGCACGCCGTGGTTGCGCGCGCACGGTGTTCGCGAGATTCACCCGCACATCGTCTGGGACTATCAGGAAAACCTGCAGGGCGGGATGCTCGCCAAGCGGCTGCACACGGGCGTCAGCTTCTTCTTCAACAACGGTGGCGTGGTCGAGTGGTCGGAGAATCCGACGTTCAATCGCCTGCTGGCACCATTCCGGCCCAACGCGAAGATGGCGTCCCCGATTCCGGCGGGTGGCTACAGCTGGAACGAGCACGCCCTGTTCCTCACCACCGACCAGAGCCGGATGTTCTCCACCAGCACACGGCTCATCGTGGGTGGTCTGTATTCGGGCACGCAGCGGACGATCAACGGATCGGTGCAGTTCCGGCCCAACTACCGGTTCCGCGCCACGGTGGGCTTGCAGCGCACGGAAGCCGATCTGACGCTTCCGGCGCTGAAGTTCACGAACAGCCTGGTGACGGTGCGCTCGAGCTACTCGTTCACGCCGAACATGTTCGTCGATGCACTGTCGCAGTACGATGCCGTCAGCAAGCTGTTCAACGCCAACATCCGCTTCAACCTGATTCACCACCCGTTGAGTGACCTGTTCATCGTGTACAACGATCAGCGGATCCTGACGCCGGATTCGCCGCTGCCGGGGCGGGCGCTGCTGGTGAAGTTCACGCAGATGGTGTCCTTCTGAGCGTGCGACGGTAGTCCGCCGGGACCGTGCGGCAGTTCACGGTCCCGGTTCGTTGCGGCACTCGCGTGGCCCCGACTCGTGGCAGGGGCATCCTCAGCAGTGAAGAGCGATGCGCGCGGCCGCCGTGCTGATCGGATTGCGCTGGCTTGATGTTGCCGACAATTTCCCATGGTTGATGGATACGCTGCCCTCGATGTCCACCGTCCAGCCGCCGGCCAACGATGCGTTGCATTCTCGCAGTGCTCAGTATTCCCGTTGCGGCATCGCTGCTTGGCGCCCAGTCAGCCTCCGGCACCCGACCCGCCAGCGCTGCCGAGCTGCAGGCGCTGCTCGATACACGTGTGCGCATCGGATTGAATCCCGGGATCGTTGCCGCGCTGATCACACCTGTCGGTCGTATCGCAGCCGTGGCGGGGGAGGCGAAGTCGACCGATGGCAAGCCGCTCAGTGCCACCACGGTGTTCGAGATCGGCTCGATCACCAAGATCGTCACCGGCACACTCTTCGCCGACGCCATCCGGCGCGGCGAAGTGCAGGAGACCGATCGACTGGCAGCGCTGATGCCGGAATTCACCTTTCCGGCCAAGGGTGAGCAGATCACCTTGCTCGACCTGGCGACACATCGTTCCGGCCTGCCGTCGTTCCCGGTCGGCTACACGCCGCCCGATCCGCTCGACCCGTGGTCGAAGCTGGACTCTGCAGTGCTGGCACGCGGGTTCGCGGCCGGACCCCTGCGGTTCACTCCCGGTGAGAAAGCCGACTATTCGAACGTTGGTGCCGGATTGCTCGGCCGCGTGCTGGTGCGGCGCGCGAAGCAGCCAGACTACGAGTCATTGATGCGCGCGCGCTTCGCCGGACCATTGAA
>JANPFJ010000393.1:0-3346 GCA_031423355.1 Gemmatimonadaceae bacterium
CTGCTCAGGATGTCGGATACGACGCTGACCGATGCGGAACTCAAGTCACTGCGTGCCCGGATCGCCGGCGCTCGCAAGAGCGGGAGGTAGTCATGCTCGATCAACTCACCGTGAGTCAGTCCGCGGCGCTGATGCCAGCGCTGCTCATCGTGCTCAAGTCGAGCGCCGTCCTGCTGATCGCCTTCGCGCTGACGGCGCTGATGCAGCGTGCCTCGGCCACGTCACGGCACCTCGTCTGGATTGCAACCCTGTTGGCACTGCTGGCAATTCCCGCGCTTGCCGCGTGGAGCCCGATCCGGTTCGCGGTGTTGCCGTCATCGTGGAGTGTCGCGCCGGGTCCTGTTGTCACGGTGTTGCCGTCATCGCTGAACACTGCACCGAGTCGTGATGCGGCGGTGCCGCAGATGGAGATCGGGCAGTCGCTCCCAGCGGGTGACGCCGACCCCGGGCACATCTCGAACGAGCGGGCGCAAACTGCAGGCGCCGGTGCTTCTGTTCCATCGGCAGGTGAGACGGCAGTGCAGTCATCGTTGGCTGGGCGCGTCTCGCTTGTTTCGGCCGTCCTGCTCGTCTGGGGCGCGGTATTCGTGGCGATTCTCGGATGGCTCGTGTCGGGCGCGCTGTCAGTGCGTCGCATCGTGCGCGATGCGACGCCGCTCGATGGTGCCGAGTGGCAGAGCCGCATGATCGACATTGCCGATCGATTCGAACTGGCGACGATGCCTCGGTTGCTCCGCTCGGCGAGTGTCACGATGCCGTTCGCCTGCGGCGTGCGTACACCCACGATCGTGCTGCCCGGCGAGTGCGACGCGTGGACGAGTGAGCGTCGGACGGCGGTCCTGCTGCACGAACTGGCGCACATTCGCCGCCGCGATATCGTCGGACACACCGTCGGTCGGGTCGTCTGCGCGATCTACTGGTTCAATCCACTTGCCTGGATGGCGGCGAGACGGCTGCGTGCCGAGAGCGAGCGTGCGTGCGACGATCTCGCGCTTGGGTGTGGAACTCGTCCGAGTGACTACGCTGAGCACCTGCTCGACATCGTGACGTCGGTGCGGAATCATGGCACGCCATCGGTGGCGATGGCGATGGCGACGCGCTCCGAGTTCGAAGGTCGCATGCTTGCGATTCTCGACCCGTCGCTGATGCGTGCGGCACCAACACGCGTGCAGGCGAGTACGCTGGCCGGTGGCGTGATGATGTTCGCGATCGTCGCCGGATCGGCGGTGCCGCGCGCAGCTGTTGCAGCGAACCCGCAGCGTCTCGAAGTGGGCATCGACACATCGCGACGCGATCGTCGTCGCGGTCCGACGGAGTACCCGGCCGAGGTCGCACGAGAGCTCCCGATCGAGCGGCCTGAGTCTCCCGAGTCAGCGCAGCCGGTGGAATTACCTGCGGCGGTCCCGAATCCGCGTCCATTGACGCGTTTGCAGATGGGACCGCGCGATGGCGGTCGATACGCGGGCGGCAGGGCGATCGGAGACAGCAGTGCGCGCGCGGCGGTGCTGGCGAGAATCCTCCGGACGGACAGTGCGGCCAGCCTCCGGCGCACTGCGGCGTGGGGTCTCAACGATTTCGCCGATGCGGATGTGGCGATCGATGCACTCGTCGACGCGGTGCGGCGTGACCCAAACGCCGAGGTCCGCGAGATGGCGGCGTGGTCACTGGCATATTCTTCCGATACACGTCGCAAGGTGACGGCGCTTTCGGCAGCGATTCAAGGGGATGCGGATCGTGCGGTGCGTGAAACCGCGGTCTGGTCGCTGAGTGAAGGCGCTGACGACGACTCGCCGGAAACGATCGTCGTGTTGTCGGCCGCGCTGAGTGATGGCGATCAGAAGGTGCGCGAACTGGCCGCGTGGGGCCTCGGCAACGCGAGTCCGAAACGCGCACCCGCGGCACTGGTGTCCGCCCTGAGTGATCGCAGTGAGCGTGTTCGCCGCACCGTGGCGTGGGCACTCTTCCAGATCGAGGATGCCGAGAGCGCCGGTGCCATTGAAGCGGCGTTGCAGCGCGAGATGGACGAGGATGTGCGGTGGGCGATGGTGCGTGCCATCTCGGTGATGGGTGAAAGTGCCGTCGGTCCGCTGCAGCGGATCATCGAGTCGGGCAACGCGCCGCTGCGCGCACTCGCGATTCGTTCACTCGCGGGTCGTGGTGCCGATCCCTGGCCGCAGCCACGCCCGCGTCCGCGCCCGTTTCCTTAGTTCCGTCTCCGGAGTTCACGAGAGCGGTCGGTGCACGACGGGTGAGGCGCGTACGAGCGCCTCGCTCCGCGGTTCGAGTGCTGAAAAATCAACAGTGTGACACCTTTTCTCTGGAGCCGATCATGATTCGAAACTGTGCACTGCTCATCGTCAGTGCGACGATTGCCTGTACGCCGCATGCGGTGGCCGAAGCGGCTCACGTTGCGGCGGTGCCGAGCGACCTGCGCGCCGTGTTGACCGCGGCGCGTGGGGCGCCCGCGATGGTATGCGCGCTGGCGGCCGATGCGATCGGGCGTCGCGGCTGGTACGGTGGCAATCTCGATGCGCCGCACACATCGTTGCCGCCGGTGCGGCTGGTGGGTGACGACGAGAATCGCGGCGAGAAGATGCCAGACGAAGACGTGCAGCTGTTGATCGACAACGTTTCGGCGGTCGACGCCTGCGTGCGTGAGCTCTCGGTCCGGATTCTAGGTCGCGTACGCAGTTCGCTGGCCACGTCAGGGCTGCTCGCGAAGCTTGCCGACGCCGACGCATCCGTGCGGACGACCGCAGCGATGGGGCTCGGTCTGGCCGTGCCGAAGACGGTGACACCGCAACTGATGTCCGCGCTTCGCGACCCGGTGGCCAGCGTTCGCGCGAATTCCGCATGGGCGCTCTCTCGCATCGAGGACGGTGCGTCACTGCGTGGTCTCATCGGCGCGATGACCGACAGCGACTCGACGGTGCGGTTCGCCGCTACTGGCGCCGTTGGCCGACTCGACTCGACCAGCGCAATTCCGGCGTTGCTTCGCGTGCTGCGCAGCGATCCGAGTGCGTCGGTTCGCCGCACGGCGGCATGGGCGCTGGGAAACCTCGATGCGGAGTCCGCGGTGCGCGACCTGGCCGAGGTGCTGGGCAAGGACAGCGAAGCGCATGTCCGCGAAATGTGTGCGTGGGCGCTCGGCGAAATCAGTGAAACGTCGGGAGCGGGCGGGCTGAAGGTCGCGGCGCAACGCGACAGCGATGCGCGGGTGCGCGAGTCGGCCGTCTGGGCACTCGGCGAGATTGGTGACCGCGATGCCGCGACGGTGCTCGGCGAAGTGTTGGCGCGTGATGCGGACCCGCGCGTTCGCGGTACGGCGGCGTGGGCACTGGGAAAC
>JANPFJ010000394.1:0-1443 GCA_031423355.1 Gemmatimonadaceae bacterium
GGCGTGTCTTTGTGTGGGCCCGTCGCGTGACACTCAGTCTGCTCGTGCTCTCCGTGGCGTTTCTCGGACTGGTGCCAATCGGCCGGTACCTCGCGCGCGCAGGCTACGAGGAAGGCAAGATCCTGGCGCGTCGACAGCCGATAGCGACGATCATCGCCGACCCGGCGACCGATCCGGTGCTGCGCGCCAAGCTGCAGTTGGTGCTCGACGCACGACAGTTCGCGCTCGATTCGCTCGGGCTGCGTGCGAGCAAGGAATTCACGACCTTCTCGCGGCTTGATCGGGACACGTTGGTGCTGGTCCTGAGCGCCGCCTATCGGGACTCGCTGGCGTTCCGCACCTGGTGGTTTCCGGTGGTCGGGAGTGTGCCGTACAAGGGGTTCTTCGACTTCGAGCAGGGAAAGCGGGAAGCGAAAGCCGTTGATTCCGCAGGTTTCGATGCGGTGCTGCGCCCGGCATCCGCATTCAGCACGCTGGGGTGGTTCAACGACCCTTTGCTGCCGACGACGCTGGCGCTCGACACACTGGAGCTGGCGAACACGGTGATCCACGAGCTGGTGCACACCACGTACTACGCCCCGGGGCAGGCGGTGTTCAACGAGAGTCTGGCGAACTTCGTGGGATCGCGCGGATCCGAGCGCTTCTTCATGGCGCGTGGGCAGGCACGGGCAGCGGCGGCGGTCGCGCGTCGCTGGGAGGATGAGATGGTTTTCGGGGAGTTCTGGTCGGCGCTGTACACGTCACTCGACTCCGCGTTCAAGGCGCATCCCGGTAACAAACCGGCTCGGCTCACGGCACGTGACACGGTCTTCTCTCGCGCGCGTGCGCAGCTGCGCACGACGCTGGCGCCTCGGCTGCGGACGATGGACTCGACGTCGATCGCCCGTGTGCGTCTCAACACGGCCGCGGTCATGGCGCGGCGGATATACCTCACCGACCTGTCACTGTTCGAGCGAGTGCATCAGCGCTCCGGCCGCGAAGTTCGCTCCACGATAGCCGAGCTGCTTGCGCTGGCTCGTTCCGAGCCGAAGGCGCCGTACGCTGCCGTCCGGCGGTCGCTCGGTGATGCGATTCCGGATTCGACCCGTTCGAGTGTTCGTTGAGGGAAACTGCTTAACGCTGTTCACTTCCTTCGCGCGTCGACGCAAGTCACCCCGCACCGAACCGCGATCGCAGCACGGCGCGCACATCGAGCGGCGACGTCGGGAGCGGCGGAGCGGCAGCTTGCTCAGGAGCAGGCGGCGGAGCGATCTGCACATGCTGCATCGTGGCCAGCACGTGGTCATCGAGAAAGCGCGACTTCTGGTCGAGTGCAAAGTCGCTGCTCCAGCGCGAGGCGTATGCGTAGAGCGGATAACTCACGTGCAGGTGCCGCTTGGCGCGGGTGAGTGCGACGTTGAACAAGCGCCGTTCCTCCTCCACCTGCTGCGCATCCTTGATCGC
>JANPFJ010000395.1:0-1248 GCA_031423355.1 Gemmatimonadaceae bacterium
GAGCAGCAGCTCGAGCGACTCCGGTGTGGTGATCAACGCCGACGGCAGGCGCTCGCGCTGCGCACGTCGCACCTTCTCGGAGGTGTCGCCCGTGCGTGATTCGATCGTCCACGGAATACCGAGCGCTTCGATCGGCGCGCGCAGCGCCTGCTCGGTATCAGCCGCCAGCGCTCGCAGCGGAGTGATCCAGAGTACCTGCAGCGGCGCGTGCGTATTCCGCTTTTTCTGAGATGGCGCGTTCGGGTGTGTGGTGAGCCAGTTCTGCAGCGGCCCAAGCCACGCAGCGTACGTCTTGCCGGTGCCCGTCGCCGCGTGAATCAGCCCGGAAGCTCCGTTCGCATAGGCTTGCCAGACCTCGCGCTGAAACGCAAATGGTTCCCACCCATTGCTTCGAAACCAGCCGGTCACCGCCTCGTGTGTGCCGTCGCTCACGGTTGCCCGCGCTCGGCCCGCAGCATGGCCTTGATCGTTGCGAGCGAATCAGCGTCTTTCGGCAGCTTGTCCGTTCGCCAGCGGCTGATGCGTGGAAAGCGCACCGCGATGCCGCTCTTGTGTCGGGAGCTCTCCTGAATCCCTTCGAAGGCAAGCTCGAACACCAGCCCGGGCGTGACGGTGCGCACCGGCCCGAACTTTTCGAGCGTATGCTGACGCACGTAGGCATCGACCTTCCTGATCTCGGCGTCAGTCAGTCCGGAATACGCCTTGGCGAACGGCACCAGCGTCTCACCATCCCAGACGGCGAAGGTGTAGTCGGTGTAGAGTCCCGCGCGCCGGCCATGTCCGGCCTGCGCGTACACGAGCACCGCGTCGATACTGAGTGGTGTCACCTTCCACTTCCACCAGTCACCAACCCGCCGCCCGACGCCGTACGCGGAAGTGCGACGCTTGAGCATCAGCCCCTCGGCGCGCATCGCCCGTGATGCATTCCGCGCCGCGTGCACCGCGTCCCACGATTGAGCGGGGACGATCGGCGACAGATGTATGGTGCCACCAGTTGGCAGTCCGCCAACCATCGATTCGAGCGCCATGCGCCGTTCGAGCATGCTCGATGTCCGCAGATCGACTCCGCCCAGCTCGAGCAGATCGTACGACACCATGGCACACGGTACGTCGGACAGGAGCTTCTTCCCAACGGTCTTGCGATTGATGCGGCGCTGCAGTTCGGAGAAGGGCAGTGGTGCTCCGTCACGCCAGGCGACCAGCTCACCATCGATGACCGTGCCATCCGGCAGGAACTCGGCCGTCTGT
>JANPFJ010000396.1:0-3489 GCA_031423355.1 Gemmatimonadaceae bacterium
GCGCGCGCGTCGACATCGCCGTCCATCAATTGCTCCGGCGCCATGTAGCCCGGCGTACCGACCGCCATCCCGATCTGGGTCAATGCCGTCGTTCGCACGGCGAGCCGCGCGATGCCGAAGTCCATCACCTTGAGCGTACCATCAGCCTGCAGCATGATGTTCTGCGGCTTGATGTCGCGGTGAATGATCCCCTGCTCGTGGGCGACTTCGAGGGCGCGCGCCAACTGACGCGCGATGGAGAACACCGCTGAGACGGGCAGGCGATGATCGCGTTCGAGCAGATCGCTGAGCACCGTGCCGGAGACGTACTCCATCGTGAGGAAGTACATCCCGGCACTTTCACCCAGGTCGTACGTTCGCACGACACCGCGATGCGCGATCCGCCGTGCGAGCCGGATTTCGCTCTTCAACCGCTCCACTGCCGCCGGGTCCTGCGCCACCGACTCGGCGTGCAGCGTCTTGAGGGCCACCACTTCGCCCAGCTCGCGGTCGAAGGCCTTGTATACGACGCCGGCGCCACCAGTCCCAAGAATCGACCGGATCTCATACCGCGCTGCCACCACGCTGCCTGGCTCGATCGTGGTCGTTCCGTCCACGACGCGCGGTAACGCTGACGGTGCCGACGTCTGCAGGAGTGTGACCAGGGCCCGCTTCTCCCGCAGGTCGATCAGCATCGTGCGGACCGCGACCGCCAGCTCGCCAACTTCGTCACTCGCCGTGTGAGTGACATCGGCATCGTAGTCGCCCTCGGCCGCGCGTCGCGTGGCCGCTGCCAGCTGCAGCACCGGACCCGCGATCGATCGCGCAATCAGGTACGCGACACCGGCGCCGAGCAGGAGGCTCAACAGTCCAGCGAAGAGAATCCAGCGGCGCAGCGCATTGAACGGCGCGAGTTCGGTAGCACGTGATCGGAGCGCCAGGAAGCCGCCCAGCGGGTCGCCACCGGCCGACCGCAGCACGACCGAGCGTCCGACGTACTCCTCGGCCGCGAGTGTCACGTCGAACCGCGGTACCGAGTCGCCGCGCCGCGCGGCGCGCGGGACGGTGGCCCGTGCGAGCAGTTGCTGGATCTCCGGCGCGCGACCCAGTGTCGATGCGCTCACGTGGGGCACCATAGCGGTATCGAGCACATAGAAGACGACGTCGGTCGCCGTCGCCTCCTTCACCTTGGCTGCCAGCGAGGAGTCGATCGCCTGCGCCGCCATGAACGCACCGACTGACTGCTGCCCACTGGCCGACGGCACGGACACCGGCACGGCGATCACCTGAAGCAACAGCGTATCTGCCGATGCGCCGATGCCTGTTGCCACCTCGCCACTCAGTGCGCGGGCGATCAGCGCAGACCCCAGCAGCGACACACGCGGAGCCGCGAGGTCGTCACTCTTCGCCAGGCGGTCGCCGGCCTCGCTCACGATCTGCACCCACGTCGCACCAGTCCGATC
The DNA here is from genome assembly GCA_031423355.1 of Gemmatimonadaceae bacterium. Classification (GTDB taxonomy): domain Bacteria; phylum Gemmatimonadota; class Gemmatimonadetes; order Gemmatimonadales; family Gemmatimonadaceae; genus JACMLX01. Next base: position 1,443 of record JANPFJ010000396.1, read on the forward strand.
GGCGCCTTCACCGGCCTGATCACGCAGGTCATCGGTGTTCTGCGAGAGCACCAGAGATCGGAAGATCGGGTTCTGCACGAATACATCGGCGGCCCGGGCCAGGCTCTGCTCCCGACTGTCGAGCAGGGCCGTCACGAGATGGGCCGCGCGGTCGAGCGCCTGCGCGCTCGCCACCGTTGCCGTTCGCGTTGCAATGATGGTCAGAATGGTCAGCGACAGCGCGAGCGCCGCAGTGACCACCGCGCCGACGAGCATGAACAGCCGCCACGTGAGGCGACTGCCGCGCGCCTTCGCCCGTTCCTTCGCCTCGTCAGTACCGTTCACTGCCGCTGGTCGTATAATTGGCACCGAACTTGTTCTTGTGCTGGACCAGCAGATAGTTGCGCGCGTCCAGTTGCGCCATCACGGTGTTCGCGCCATCGCCGGGCACTGCGATCGGCTTCGTGAACATCCCGCCACGTTCATGCCACACCTTGAGCGTGTAGTTGCCCGCCGGCACGCCAGCAAATGCGAATCGGCCATCGGCGCCTGGTCGCACCATGTACGGACTCGGCACGGCCAGGACGTACGCCACCATCTTCGCGTGAATGTTGCAGAAGATCGGATAGACCCCGGCGCGATCGAACGGCATGCGTTTGCTGTCTCCGCGCGCATACAGCCCGAGGTCGAACTCGGCCGGCCCGGACTTCGAGAAGACGTTGTGCCGGAATGGGTCGTGATTGGGATACTCCACCACGCCGCCAACACCCACGACCTGCACACGCGGAAGGAACTGTTTGCCCTCCATCGCGATGGTCACCGGATCACGCGAGCCGGAACCGGACGCCACCGGCGACTCGAGCCAGACGACGGCATTCGAGAGGTCGCCCGTGCGCACCCCCGCCTTTTCAAGAATCGACAGCTGTCCGGAAATACCCTGCGCAGCAAGCGTCACTGGCATCAGGCCAAGCGCCGCAACTCTGAAGATCGGTGACAAGGAGAACGACACGTCAGCCCCTGCGCTGGAGATCACCCGCAAGGGGTCGCACGTGGTGGCGAAGAGCCCGAACAATCACGTTACGGTCTGACTGCCTGCAACAGTGTCGCCGTCCCTTTCTCTCGTGCGGCTTCCCCTGCATCAGCCCCGCGATACTTCCCGATGCGAACGATCACCAGGTCGTGCGACGGGATGATCCAGGCACTCTGCCCGCCGGCGCCGAGCATCGCGTATGCCGACCGCGGCATCGGCTGTTCGCCATCGCCATTGATCCAGAAGAAGCCACCGCCGTACACCGGTCGGCCATCCGCCAGCCACCCGGGCGCCAGCGTGCTGACATACTTCACGTACCCTTGCGGCAGCAGACGCTCGCCGTTCCAGACACCATCCTGCAGGTACAGATTGCCCAGTCGTGCCCAGTCGCGCGCCGCAATCACTTCGGCCCCCTGGCCGAGATAGTTGCCGAACGGGTCGGTGTAGATCACCACGTCGCGCATACCGATCTTGTCGAAGAGCGCGCGGGTCGGAAAGGCGTGGTAGTTCTCGCCACGCTTCTCCGCACCGAGCCTCACGAGATAGCTGGCGAGCACGGGATCCACATTCCGATACCGGCCAACCGTGCCCGGGTCCCACTGCTGCGGACGTGTCGCGGCCCAGGCGTACGAATTTGCGGATCCAGTATACAGATAGAGATGATCCGGATAGCCAAGTGCCGGGTTGTAGTCGGGATCCTGCGGCGCGCGCAGTCGCAGGCCGCTCGACATCTGCATGATGTCGCGGATGCGAATCGACTGGCGTGCATCGCCCGCCGTCTGCCATTCCGGGAACGGAGCCGGCTGATCGAGCCGGTATGTCCCCATCTGGATCAGCCGTGCCACCAGTGTGCCGGTGAGACTCTTGCCCATCGACCAGCTTTCCAGCGGTGTGTGAATCCCGATCCCCGGCGCGTAACGCTCGGCGATGATGCGCCCCTTGTAGGTGACGACCAGACCCAGCGTCATCGCCTCGGGCGGACCAAAGGCTTCGTCCATCGCGCGCGCGAGCAGTGTGGTATCGATGTTCTTCGGCAGC
>JANPFJ010000397.1:0-1254 GCA_031423355.1 Gemmatimonadaceae bacterium
CTGCGCGCGCGCCTCGAACGCGAACGCCAGCTGCCGATCGCCGAGGCCGTGCGCATCGCCCGCGAGGTGGCGAGTGCGCTCGACTATGCACATCGCCAGATCGTGATCCACCGCGACATCAAGCCGGAGAACATTCTCTTGCATGATGGCAGCGCCCTCGTGGCCGACTTCGGGATCGCGCTCGCCGTGCAAAGCGCGGGTGGCCCGCGCATGACGCAGACGGGCCTCAGCCTCGGCACGCCGCAGTACATGTCGCCGGAACAGGCGATGGGCGAGAAGACCATCGACGCCCGGAGCGACATCTACGCACTGGGTGCCGTGCTCTATGAAATGCTCATCGGCGAGCCGCCGTTCAGTGGCGCCACGGTGCAGGTGATCGTCGCCAAGGTGCTCACCGAGCGGCCGACGCTGCCGACCGCACTGCGCGATACCATCCCGCCGCATGTCGAGTCCGCGGTGCTGACGGCGCTGGCGAAATTGCCGGCGGATCGTTTCGAGAGCGCGAAGACGTTTGCCGACGCGCTGACGAATACCGCCTTCACGGACGTCGCATCGGCTGGCCGACCGCGAGGAATGGCTGCCGCATCGGCCACGTCGGTAACAGCGCGCTGGGGGCGGATGGGCTGGGTGGCTGGGATCGCCGGTCTGGCGGTCGCCGCGTGGGCGTGGCGAGGGACGGGTCGGCAGGGCGACCAGCAGGCGATGCCCACGTACCTGAACGTGGCGCTCGCCGACTCCACGTCGTTCGGCAACATCGATCCTCTGGGTAACCAGGTCGACGGGATGACCTTGTCTGCGGATGGACGCCTGCTGGTGTACGCGGCCGGGACCGGGAATGGTGTGCAGCTCTACCGCCGCGACCTCGGCGATTTCAAGACGACGCCGATCGCCGGAACGGACGGTGCCTACGCGCCGATGCTCTCGCCGGACAACAAGTGGGTGGCCTTCTTTGTCGGCAACGAAATGCGCAAGGTGCCGATCGACGGTGGCACAGCGGTGCTGCTGGCAACCGTCCCCGAACCGACTGGGGCCAGTTGGAGTCGCGACGGGCGCATCCTGGTGGCCGTGCGTGAAGGGGACATGTTGGGTTGGCTGCCGGAATCGGGTGGCGCCATCACGCCGATTCCGAATCCCTCTCGGGCAACCATTTACACGCCGCAGCTGCTTGCCGATGGAAAACACGCGCTGGTTGGCGCGGTGGGTCTCGAGTTCCCCGGGGGCATCCACGTCGTGGATCTCGTGAGCGGACGACTC
>JANPFJ010000398.1:0-9623 GCA_031423355.1 Gemmatimonadaceae bacterium
GCTCAGTGGCACGTGGGGCAATGCGTACGGCATCGGCCAGGTGCTCTACAAGGCGACCACGCTCGTCTTCACCGGGCTGAGTGTTGCCATCGGGCTGCGCGCCGGCTTGTTCAACATCGGCGCCGAGAGTCAGCTGGCGGCTGGCGGCTTCTGCGCCGGGGCACTCGGACTGTTGTTGCCCACCGGCATGGCACCGTGGCTGGCACTTCCGCTCTGCCTGCTGGCAGCGATGATCGGCGGCGCACTGGTGGGGTTCGTCCCTGGGGTGTTGCGCGCGCGCTTCGGTGCCCACGAGGTGATCGCGACGATCATGCTCAACTTCATCGTCCTCGCGTTCCTCAACTGGGCGATCTCGGCGACGGGCCTCGCGGTGCAGGAAACGCTGCACACGCCGGCCGTGGCCAGTTCCGCGATTCCGCGCCTCGCCGCATACATCCCGGTCTTTCACGGTTCGGCCGCCAATGGCACGATCCTCATCGCGCTGCTCACCGTCGTGATCGTGGCGTGGCTGCTCTTCCGCTCGCGTTTTGGTTTCGAACTCCGTGCAGTCGGCTTGCAGCCGCTGGCCGCTGAATCCGCTGGCATCCGCGTGCCGCGCATCTGGATCACGGCAATGGTACTCGGCGGTACCGTCGCCGGCCTCGGTGGCGTGAACTTCGTGCTCGGCTACAAGAACTATTTCGAGGATGGGTTCTCCGGCGGCGCTGGCTTTCTCGGTATTGCCGTCGCACTGGTCGGTCGGAATAATCCGTTCGGCGTGCTGCTGGCGGCACTGTTCTTCGCCACGCTCTCACAGGGCGGACTGGCGATTCACGCGCTCGTTCCAAAGCAGATGGTCGAGGTGCTGGAAGGCATCGTGATTCTTGCCGTCGCCGTGAGCGTGCCGGAAGTGCGCCGGCTGTTGCGCGCGCGACCAGTGAAGGGCGTCACGGCACCGGCGGCAGCCTGACGCCATGAAGACCACACTGCTGCTCCTCCTGCAGACGTTGCGTATCGCGATCCCGTACCTCTTTGCGGCGTCGGGTGGCGTCCTCGCGGAGCGTGCCGGCATCGTCAGTCTGACGCTCGAGGGCTTCATGCTCTCAGGGGCGTTTTGCGCAACACTGGGCAGCTTCTACTTCAACAGCCCATGGGTCGGGCTGCTCTTCGGTGTGCTGGGCGGGGCCGTATTCGGCGCGCTGCACGCCGTGGCGACCATTCGCTTCAAGGCAGACCAGATCGTGAGCGCCGTGGCCATCAACCTGATGGTGGTCGGCCTGACACGATTCTTCCTCCGTCTGGCGTTTGACAGCTCATCGAACTCGCCCCGCGTGGCAGGATTCGGGAGCGATGGCAACGCCGGCATGCTGGCAACCTTCGAGAATCCGCTGATCTGGCTGGGTATCATCGTCATGCCGGCGCTGGCCTGGGTGATCAGCCGGACGCGGTTCGGACTCCGGGTGCGCGCCGTCGGCGAGAAACCGGAGGCGGCGGCGACACTCGGGGTGTCGGTCAACCGTATCAGGTACGGCGCCGTAGTTGCGTCAGGCGCGCTGGCCGCGTTGGGTGGGTGCTACCTGGCGCTCGATCAGCATCAGTTCACCGATCAGATGACGGCCGGTCGTGGTTTCATCGCCCTGGCCGCCGTGATCTTCGGACGCTGGACACCGGTGCGCGCCGGTGTCGCCTGCCTGCTGTTCGCGTTCGCCGAAGCGATCCAGATTCAGGTGCAGGGTGCCGGTGTACTGCCGTCGCAGTTCGTGTCCATGATTCCGTACGTTCTCACTCTCGTGGCATTGGCAGGCGTGGTTGGCCGAGCCGTGCCACCGGCAGCGCTCGGGCGCGCCGAAGGATGATGTCCCTGTGATCTGCTTGTCGTGGCTCTGATCGAAGTCGTGGCACCCTCGTTCGCCGATGCCGGCGTGCCCCCCTGGGTCGTGTGGACCGTTGGCCTCACGCTGACGGGCGCCACCGTCTGGCAGCTGCGCAAGGTGCCGCGTGAGCTGGTGATCCTGATGATCACCGCCATGATCGACATGATCGGCGTGCTGATGATCCTCCCGCTGCTGCCGTTCTTCGCGCAGCGGCTGGGCGCCAGCGGATTGATGGTCGGCCTGCTGGTGTCGAGTTTCTCGCTGGCGCAGCTCATCAGCGCGCCGATGTGGGGGCGACTGAGCGACAAGTGGGGGCGTCGCCCGGTGATCATGGTGTCACTCGCCGCCAGCGCGATTTCGTTCACCGTCTTCGGCTTCGCGCACTCGCTGCTGGTGCTGTTCCTGTCGCGCATCGTGCAGGGCGCGGGCGGCGGGACAGTCGGTGTGATCCAGGCCTACGTCGCCGATGCGACGAAGCCGGAAGAACGGACGAAGGCGCTGGGCTGGCTGTCGGCGGCGACAAACTTCGGCGTCGCAATTGGTCCGGTGCTCGGCGGCTACTTCGCAACACTCGGCAAGCAACAGGTCGCCGCCACCAACTGGCCGCAGTGGCTCGGTGACGCGGCACCCGGACTGGCGGCCGCTACGCTCTGCCTGCTCAACATCGGCTTCGCCTGGAAGTACCTGCCTGAATCGCGCGTGAAAGCCGTCACCGCCAGCGGCGAGCCGCATCCGCCGCGCAAGAGTGGCACCAGCATGGCTGCCGTCGTTCGGGTGATGTCGCACCCCGGTGACGCACCCTCGCGACTGATCTGGATCTACTCGATCGCGATCGGCGCCTTCCAGGGGCTGACCTCGATTCTGGCGCTGTTCCTGAACAAGAAGTTCAACGCCAACGAAGCGACGATGGGGTTGCTCTTCGCGTACGTGGGTGTGATGAGCGTGATCACCCGCGTCTTCGTGCTGGGCAAGATGGTGGACTGGCTGGGCGAGGCGAAGCTGTCGCGACTGGGCACGGTGCTGCTGGCGTTCGGCACCGTCACGTTGCCGTTTGCGCCAAGTGTGGGTTGGGCCGCGCTGAGTATTGCCTTCTGGCCGCTCGGCACCGCGTTCACCTTCCCCGCGGTGACGGCGATGCTGAGCAAGGTGATCTCGAACGAGGATCGCGGGTTGTACATGGGCGTGCAGCAGACCTTTGGGGGCGCGTCGCGCGTCATCTTTCCGATCGCGCTCGGCTGGGCGTTCGACCACATGGTGCCTGGTGCGCCGTTCTGGATTTCAGCCACGCTGGTACTGATGACGCTCGGATTCAGTTTCGCGTTACCGGCGAGTGTCTCGGCGAGGAAGGCGAAGGGCTGAGAGACCGCCTGTTCGACTGGCAGCCTGTTGGCGCTCTCAGCGTGTCCAGAGTGCAATCACCGCGCAGTATCGCGGGTCTCCATATTCGGCCGGCAACTGCGCGCGACCGATGTAGATCTCCATTCCGACGATCGCGGTGGTGACGTAACGCGCGAGCACGCTCTCGGCGGCGCTCGACGATCTGCCGTTGGCTTCCCGAGTCTGACCGGTGCTCAAGAAGCCCGTCTGGTCGACGCGATCAACGAAGACACCGACAGTCGACGTCAGCGGCCCAACAGGGCACGACGGCACGGAGATCGATGTGATGTTGCTGCCAAAGCTGAACTTCGCGCGAATACCCCGCGCCCGATTGAGCACGTCACCGAGTGACGACGCCACCCATATCTCGTCGGCCATGAAGAACTGACCGATCCCCCGTGCGCGTCGCGCGAGGAAATCGTCATAACGGGGCGACCGAAGCGCGTCGGGGATGCCAGCCGCCCGCACGAACTGCGTCGCGAGCACGGTCAGTGACCTGAGCACCGGGCTCCACTCGACCGGCTTGGTATTGGCGCGAGCGAGAATTCGAAACGCCGGGGACCAGCCGATTCGACGCGTGGTGATCAATGCGCCCTCAGCAGGTGTCGGCACAGCAAGCTCGTACTCTCCCCGCTCGTCCGTCACCGTCGACGCCGTCCCGTTGGGCGTGTACACCTCGACACCGGCAAGCAACACGCCCTTGTCGCTTCGCACCACACCGCGCACAGTCGAAGTCTGCGGCGCAGTCACGACGTCCGGCACCGGCTCCGCAACGTCGGCATCGAGGGCGACCCGAACGACGGTACCCGTCGAATCCTGCAGCGCCATGAAGTCGGGATTCCATCCACTCCCCGCACGTGCAGCCCATGCGAACGCAAAATCGTACTCACGCCCGCACGCATCTCCGCATCGAGTCGTCGTGGCACCAAGCACGATCGACCGGAGGCCGGTAAATCGCAGACGGACCTCACTGTATCTGGTGCCATCGGTCGCGAGATCGACATACGCGTGCACCAGAAGGTCAGTCGAATCCCGTGCGAGTGTGGTCTGCAGCGGAGCGGATTGCGCCGCCAGCAGCACGGTCGCGATGGCTGACGTCGCCAGCGAATCACGCGCGAGCTCCGGGCGGTGCAGCGCCTGCGTGAGCGCCGCGACCATCTGCCGGCTGCCCCACTCAGGGAGCATGACGCCGTTGGGCAGTTGCTGCATCGTGACCTGCAGCGCGGCACTCGTCCCGATCGCGACGTTGATCGGCAGATAGCCGACCGCATCGATCTGCAGCGCAACGCTGTCGCGTGCGGGAAGGCAGGCTCGTCCAGTGGTGTTGCTGGTTGTCACCGGCCCCGACCCTGACGTGGTGCCGGCCAGCGAAACGCGCGCACCCGACACCGCGTGTCGATCACTCGCGTCGAGCAGAGTGACACACGCCAGACTTTCTGCGGAGCGCTGTGCGCCCGACTCGCTGCCCGCGAGAAGAATACCGATGGAGAGCGCCCAGAGTCTGCCGCTTGCCATACATCTCTCCCACCCGCAAAGTGTGCCGCGCCACACTGGCCAGCCCTTTGAATAAATGTATGATGCGCGCGGAGCGGGCGTCTGAGTCCTCCGCGTACGGCCGAGCTGCGGTCGGTGGCCACGCGTCAGGATCGAACCGTCGACCCCTTGACACGCCATCCCGACGTCGATAGCATCGCTCTCTCTGGGAGTCGCGTCCCGATGTTCACGAGTTGATCCTTTCCGATGCGTTTGCATCGCAGGTCAGCTCGAACCCGACGGAAGTGTCCGTCGCGTGAACCTCGGTGGCGCGATTTTGCGTTTTCTGCTGTCTGGCTCACACATCACGCGTCACGGACTCCGCATGACAACACTCACCTACCGCATTCCGAGGAACCCCCAAGACGGCTGTCGCCGTCTCGCTGTGGTGCCGCGTGCGCGAGTAAGTCAGCGCGGATTCGGGCCGTCAGATGAGGGATCGGCGTTCGGGTGCCAGTCGACACGCGATGACCAGTTCCACGCGGGCTTCAGGATCGAGGTGTGCACGCTGTAGTGCACGCCACCGACTGAAGAAGGAGCGTTTCACGCCCCGCCTGCGCCGAGTGCCAGGTGGGGCGTCTTGTGTTTGCGCTCACCGGCACACGACGGGTTCGGTCAAACACGCCGCACGCCGAGATCGACGGACGCCACGACATGAAGTCCCGCGCAGAGAGACACGCGACTCCCCTGCCGGACCACTTCCTCTGTCGTGTGCGCTCCGACATCACCACGCATCACTGCCCGCCCTCGGAGCGTTCGCGGTGTATCCCATCCACCCCGCTCCGGGGGTCCGTTCCACTCATTTCCGGCGCGTATGGGTTCTGGCCGCGCGCCAACGGGATTCGTAGCTCAATGGGCATCACACAGAGCACGGTGTTGCCGCAGGATCGCCACATGCCTGCAGAAGGGTGGCGCCTGCGGAGCACGACGCCGGAGATGCGGGTGCAAGTCCCGTCGACCCGTCCCCGAGTTCCATCCACCAACACGATGGCAGGTGCACCATGACAATCTTCGGCCAGCACGAAGAGAAGACACTGATCCAGTTCGAACACATTCGCTCGCAGGCAGTACACGCTGCCCTGATGGCCGATGGCCACGTGGGTTACGTGATGCCGATCGGCGGCGTGGCCGCGTATCACAACCAGGTATCCGTCGTGGGCGTCGGCTTCGACATCGCCTGCGGCAACGCCGCCATCCGGACGAACCTCACACTCACGTCGTTCGGTACAGATGCGCCGGCGGTTCACGACGCGTTGACAGCATTCGCCGACGAGATCGCGGCAACGGTGAGTTTCGGCATGGGTCGGAAGAACCGTGCCGATGATGCGCCGGTGGATCACCCGCTGTTCGACGATGCCGCGTGGGACGCAGTGCCCGCCACGCACCGTCAGGCGTTGCGTGACAAGGCGCGTTCGCAGCTTGGCACGGTTGGAAGCGGCAATCACTACGTGGACGTGTTCGCCGACGAGCGCGGCGCAATCTGGGTTGGTGTGCACTTCGGGTCGCGTGGCTTTGGCCACACGGTCGCGTCGAACTTCCTGGCCCTTGGTCAAGGCAAGGCCTGGGGCGACCGTGTGCCGGAAACCGAGGTGTTGCTCGACCTGTCAGGCGCGGTGGGTCACGACTACTGGCAGCTGATGAATCTCGCTGGCAACTACGCCTACGCCGGTCGCGAGTGGGTGGCGCGAAAGGTGGTCGCGCTGCTTGGCGGCGAGGAGCTGGAGCTGGTGCACAACCACCACAACTTCGCCTGGAAGGAAGTGCACCATGGCGCGGAGATGGTGGTGATCCGGAAGGGTGCAACACCGGCGTTTCCCGGTCAGAAGGGATTCGTTGGTGGCTCGATGGGTGACGACGCTGTCATCGTGCAAGGCATGCCGTCTGACAAGACGTCGGCGGATGTGCTGGCCCTGCAGGAGTCCGCGCTGTTCTCCACCGTCCATGGCGCAGGCCGAGTGATGTCGCGCACGGCGGCAGCAGGGAAGCGCGATCGTCGCTCGGGGCGTCAGTTGAGCCGCGGGGCGATCTCGCCGAACATGATGCGCGATTGGGTGCGGGAGAAGGGTGTGATCCTGCGTGGTGGCGGTGTGGACGAGAGTCCGCATGTGTACCGTCGCCTCCCGGATGTGCTCGCGGCACAGCGCGGGACGATCGAGGTGCTGCATGTGCTGCAGCCGTTGATCGTGGTCATGGCCGGCGACAATGAGTTCGATCCGTACAAGGATTGAACTCGATTGCGATGGTCCGCGGCGCCGTGCGAGCTGCAACCGACACCCGCCGGACTGTGCTGTCGCAAGTCCCGACGGTATTACGGCTTGACCGTCTCCACGCCGGCCATCGCCACCTGCTCATCCTGTGCCGACGTCACACCACTGACGCCAACAGCGCCAATCACTCGGCCGCCGATCCGGATCGGGACGCCGCCCTGCAGTGCGTACACGCCATCCACGGACAGAATGTTGAGTGTGTCCTTCGCCACCCGGTCGGCGTACACTTTTGTCGGCTGGCCCGATCGCGCCGACGTGCGGGCCTTGCCCTGCGCGACCTGAACTGACAGCGCAGAAGCGCCATCCAGTTTCAGGAATCCCAACAGGTCTCCACTGCCGTCCACGACCGCGATGGACACGTTCCAGTTGTTTTGCCTCGCGGTCGCTTCAGCCGCGGCGAGAATCGTTTTGACCGCAGCGCTGGTCAACACCTTGGCATCACCGAGCTGGGCGGCGGCGCGTTGTGGAGCTGCTGCGATGGCTCCCACGATCACCAGCGAGATCATCAGGGTTCTGAGAGAGCCGAGTGGCGTAATCTTGAGAGCTGGCATGACGTTTCGGTGAGATGAGCAGTCTGAGTTATTCGGCACCGACGCTCCGCTGTGTCAGCGTGTCGGCACTTGGCACAACCCTTTCGGCGTCCAGTCATGCGCCGGCGTGGATCGCGGCAACGTGGCATCGTGCAATATCAGCACGACTGATCGACGCGGGACCGTGCCCGTTCCGGTGAGTTGCATCGGAAGCCCGCCGTTGGCCATCACCCCGGGATCACCCGCCTGCTGATCGATACGACCCTCGGATGTTTCGAGGCACATCGATCCCTCGAGTGTATACCACGCCTCGACACCGGGATGCCGGTGCACCACGGTCGTCATGCCGGGCTGAAACACGCCTTCCATGTACACCGCTGTGAACTGCGCCGCATCGACCAGCGGCAGCGGACCGATGCGTGCAACCCGCGTTCCCCCACGGGCGACGTATGCCGAGTCCGCGATAGTGAACAACCAGACACGCCCGAGCGATTCAACGACGGTGCCGCGAGCGCTCGCGGCCGATCGGGCGTCGCCAGCGGTTGCGTAGGTGTCAAGATGCCAGAAGAGCGGAGGCTGCTTCGGCAAGGCACCGAGCTCTGTTCGCGCCGTGATGAAACATCCGAAGGCGCGGCCTGCGCGTTCACTCACCGGGACACAGGTGCCCTCGGTCTGCGCAGCAATGGGGGCCGCCGGCACAAGACAGAGTGCCAGACCGAGCGCGACGGTCGTGACCACCGGGTACCGCTGATGCACCCTCATCGCAGCTCCTTGCGTATCACGAGTTTCAACCCTGACCAAACATCGCTCACTGCGCACACTTTCGTGTCCACCAACCCAATCGGCAACGCCAGCTCCCGAATCGTGTCCTCGGTGATGTCGGTGACAACCTTCGATGACTTCTTGGGCCATGACACCCAGATCGTCGCGTCCGCCCGCATCGTACCGCGCAGCTGCGTCAGCTCTTTCGCCAGCGTCACCCGCCGATCGCAGAAGAGATGGATCAGATCCGTGGTCGCCGTCATCACCTTTTCGTAATGCACACCATCCGGCAGCGGCGCCAGCAGGTCGTCGTAGTCTGCCGGCGGGTGGCGCAGGAGCACCCGGGTGCCGGCGACGATCCCCAGCTTTTTCGCCAGCGGGGTGCCGGAGTAGCCGGCAGGGTTTGACGGTGCCATGCGAACAAGCTGGAACATGGACGCCCACGAAGGCAACTTAGGAGGGTCCCCATCCCACACCATGCATATCCGACTCGCTCTCGCCGTCCTCTGCTCCGGCACCGCCGTCAGCCTCCTCAGCGCCCAGCCTGGCACCGGCAACCGCGGCACCGCCATTGGCCAGGGCGAACAGTGCCCTCCCGGCATGACCGAAGTCCGACCTCGGAACTGCCAACCGCCTACCCTGCCCGCGCCGACCATCCTGGATTACCGGCCGCGCTCAACGCTGATAGCGCCGGTACACACGGTGCCGAAGGCGAAGTTTCCGGCGATCGACTTCCACGGGCACCCGGGTGCGCAGTTGACGTCCGACGCCGCGCTCACGGAACTCGGTACGCAGCTCGATGCACTGAACATTCGTGTGATGATCGCGGCGAACAACGTCTCAGGCGACGAACTGGTGCGCGAGATGGCGGTGGTCCGCGCCTCACCCACGATGCGCGATCGCGTGCGTATCCTCGCTGGCGTGAGTTTTCGCGACGTGGGCCCCGGATGGGCCGACAAGGCCGTCGCGCAGCTGGAGAAGGACGCCGCGGCTGGCGCGGTCGGCATCGGCGAGATCGGGAAGGGGCTGGGCCTCACCATCAAGAAGGCCGACGGCACACGCCTCAAGATCGACGATCCTGATCTGGCACCCGTCTGGGCCGCGGCCGCGCGACTGAAGCTGCCGGTGTTCATTCACACCGCCGATCCGCAGGAATTCTGGCAGCCGATCGACTACAACAACGAACGCTGGCTCGAGCTGGCACTCTTCCCCGGCCGTCGCTATCCCGGAGAGCAGTTCCCGGCCTTCGAGACGTTGATGACGGAGCGCGACAACCTCGTGCGCCGCAATCCGCGCACCAC